>CAYTNV010000020.1:32447-68155 GCA_964439395.1 uncultured Blautia sp.
TAAGCTGTTTTCGCCCGCAGGGCATAAAATATGGTATGCTCCGTGAGTATACCTTGTGAAACAGCATAAGCTGTTTTCGCCCGCAGGGCATAAAATATGGTATGCTCCGTGAGTATACCTTATAAAACAGCAAAACTGTTTTTCATCCCATAGGGGGTTAGAATGCGATATGCCCTATAGGTACATAATCTAAATTGTATAAATTTTTATATTTTTCCTAAATTACTAAAGATTCCTCTCGGATAGAACTATTCTCAACTAAGAATACCTGATTTCCTTTTATAACAAAAACTTTATAGACAAAGACATCCACCGTTTCTCCTTCCAAAACTGGCGCTTCTTCTAATCCTCTCTTTGCAGTGAGAATAATATCTCCAAGGCGAACCTTCAACTCCAGATTATTTCCGCGGAAAGAAACTCTCTCCACAATTCCCTCCATCGCAGAGCTTTTATAAATCTGAACTTCATCTTTCTTTGTGACTCTCACAAATTCTGGACGTACAATAGCTCTCTCGGCTCCTTCTATATTTTCAAAATAGTGAAGCTGGCGATAATCCACGATTGCCGTCTGCCCAAAGAATGATGCAGTAAATGCTGTCTGGGGATTTTGATACACTTCTAACGGTGTTCCTTTTTGCTCAATTCTTCCCTGATTCGTGATAATAATCTCGTCGGCCACCTCGATGGCCTCTTCCTGATCATGAGTGACAAAAATGCTAGTTATTCCTAATTGGCCAATCATTTCTTTTAACCAACTTCTAAGTTCCTGTCTAATTTTCGCATCAATAGCCGCAAAGGGCTCATCTAAAAGTAAAAGATGCGGATTGGGAGCTAAAGCTCTGGCAAACGCCACTCTCTGTCTTTGCCCTCCAGAAAGCTGACTAGGATAACGTTTCTCAAGACCACTAAGACCAGTCAGAGAAACAAGCTCCGAAACTCTTTCCCTTATTTTTTCATTATCTACTTTTTTCACTTTTAACCCAAAAGCAATATTATCATATACAGTCATATATCGGAACAAAGCATAATTTTGAAATACAAAGCCAATCCCTCTTGCACTTGGCGCTATATCATTTACTATATTTCCATCAATTATAATCTGACCACTGTCTGGCTGCTCAAGTCCGGCTATCATGCGGAGTATCGTAGTCTTACCACTACCACTTGGCCCCAAAAGTCCAATTAATTTTCCTTTCTCAATACCAAAGTTTACCTCATCCGATGCCTTATATGAACCAAAAGTCTTATTAATATTTTTTAATTCAACGTACATATGCTTATGTCTCCTTTTTCCCTCTATATTCCACTATACTTCGAATCACCAGCAGAACAATTGCCAAAATCACAAGAATAGACGATACGGCAAAAGCTGATACATACTGAAATTCGTTAAATAATATCTCTACATGAAGAGGCAAAGTATTCGTTTTTCCCCGCAAATGTCCAGATAAAACAGATACGGCACCGAACTCTCCCATAGCTCTCGCTGTACATAGTACAACACCGTAGAGAAAAGCCCATTTTATATGAGGAAAAGTGATTTTCCAAAATATACTCATTCCTTTTGCTCCCATTAATGCGGCAGCTTCCTCCTCATCTGTTCCCACTGCTTCTAGTACAGGAATCAATTCTCTGGAGACAAAGGGAAATGTAACGAATATAGTTGCAAGTATAATTCCAGGAACCGCAAATACAATCTTAATTCCTAATTGTTGGAGCAAAGGATATAAAGCACTTTGCTTTCCAAAAATTAAAATATAAATAAGACCCGCAATAATCGGTGAGACAGTTACTGGAATATCAATCAATGTCGTAAGTACTTTTTTTCCTCGATAATGAAATCTCGTCAATGCCCATGCGGCACATAAACCAAAAATAGTATTAAAAAGAACTGCCAATATTGTCGCTTGAATTGTTAATATGAATGCTTTTATTGTATATTCATCTGTAATAGCAGATATATAAAATTCCCAACCCTTTCGAAGAGCCTCCGTGATTACAACAAATAGAGGTAATATCAACATAACTCCGAGAAATAAGACGCTAATTCCTATAAGTAGTAATTTCACTATCCACTGTTTTCTTTCTTTCTCATTTGTCTTCATCAGCTATTTCCTCCTCTGATTCGTTTTGAATTATGAGCTTGCAAGGCATTTACAGCAAATAAAATTAAAAATGATATAAAAAGCATAACTAACGCTATGGATGTGGCGCTGGCGTAATCGTATTCCTGAAGCTCTGACATAATAATAAGCGGTGTGATCTCCGTATAATAAGGTTTATTTCCTGCTATAAAAACAACGCTTCCATATTCTCCAAGACATCTTCCAAACGCCAGCCCTGTTCCAGTAAACAGGGCTGGCATCAATTCTGGAAAAATCACTCTCCTAAATATAACTGCTGGCTTTGCTCCCAAAACCATAGCCGCTTCCTCGTAAGAATTATCCAACTTTTCTAATACTGGCTGTACAGCTCGAACTACAAAAGGTATTCCTATAAAAACAAGTGCAATTGTAATTCCGATTCTCGTATAAGCTATCTTAATTCCAAACTGACCAAAAAATTTTCCTACTAACCCAGTATCTGATGTCAACGATGTAAGTGCAATTCCCGCTACCGCTGTGGGTAAGGCAAATGGCAATTCTATCATTCCATCCATAATTCTTTTTCCAGGAAAATCATATCGAACGAGAACCCATGCTAAAATGATTCCCATTACAGCATTGATAATAGACGCTACAAAGGCTGTAATAAAGCTAACATAAAAGCTCGACAGCACTCTTTCTCTGGTAATCACCTCAAAAAACTCCCTTATGCCAAGTTTGGAAGAATACACTGCCAAGGATGCCAGCGGAATTAGCACAATGATACTAAGCATGGCAATAGTTACTCCCATAGTCAAACTTAATCCAGGGATAACCTGCTTTTTATTTCTTCTCATTCTATACTCCTCCCTCTCTAAACCGACATGCCTGCTGTTGCAGGCATCACCATAAATAAAAGTCCCAATTGTTTCGCACTTTAAGGAAGTTCGATTCACTAGGCTCGAGAATACCTCGCTAAGTGCTCTATTTTTCATATATTTGATCAAACACACCGCCGTCCGCAAAATGTGTTTCTTGTGCTTTATCCCATCCGCCAAACTTCTCAATCGTAACTAAATCAATATTAAGGTCGAATACATCTGAGTATTCTTTTAAAATCTCTTCGTTAGAAGGGCGATAATAATTATCTCCTGCAATTCTCTGTGCTTCATCAGAATACAAATAGTTAAGATATTCTGTAGCCACATCACGTGTTCCTCTCTCATCTACTACAGAATCTACAACTGCTACAGAAGGCTGTGCTAAAATACTAATACTTGGAGTGATGATTTCATAATCATCTGGATAATCTTTTACAGATAAATACGCTTCATTCTCCCAAGCAATCAATACATCACCCTGCCCATTTTCCACAAAAGAGGTAGTAGCTCCTCTTGCTCCTGAATCTAGTACTAATACATTTTCATATAATTTCTTTATAAAATCTTTAATTTGCTCTTCATTGCCATTATAAAGCTTATCTGCATATGCCCATGCTGCTAAATAATTCCATCGAGCTCCTCCGGAAGTTTTTGGATTTGGAGTAATAATTCCTACTCCATCTTTTACTAAATCATCCCAGTCTTTAATATTTTTAGGATTTCCTTTGCGAACTAGAAAAACAATAGTAGATGTATAAGGAGAACTATCGTCTGGAAACTCTTCCACCCATCCATCTTCAATAAGTCCTGCATCCTGAACTGCTTTTACATCATATTCCAAAGCTAGAGTCACTACATCCGCTTCCAAACCATTTGCAACCTCTAACGCCTGCTTTCCAGAACCACCGTGAGACTGCGTAATCTCCACATCCTGTCCTGTTTCCTCTTTCCAATGTTTCGCAAAAATTTCATTATACTTCTCATATAATTCTCTTGTAGGGTCGTAAGATACATTTGTGATAGATACTGTATCAGAAGAACTAGAAGATTTTTTTCCTTCCTCACCTGTACCATTTGCCGACCCGCATCCAACCAGACTAGTAATTGCCAAAATTGCTATAAGACCAAATGATAATATATTCTTTTTTTTCATAATATTTCTGTCTCCCTCATTTTTTATTTTATGATAATTGACATTTTAATAAAATAATAAATGCCATGTCTATTCTTATTTATGATATATAAGTCAGCTCTACTGACGTTTTCCTCTATGTAAAAAACAACATCGGCTTATTCCCCCTAAGCCTGTAAAACGTTTCCCTTTATTCATTTTTAATTCCTATCCTTTCAAAAAAACCAGAGTATTTAAGTGTTTTTCCACTCAAAACTCTAGTTTTCCAGTCAGTTTTGTTATCACTTATTCAATCTTAATTTTTCATGTTTTTCAATTTGTACTACTTTTCCATCCTGCACAATTACTGTGACAGATCCAAACTTTATACTCTCAATAAGCTCCTTGATTTTATCCAACTCTTTATTGGTCACTTTTATACCTTCCATGATAACTCCTCATATAATCCTCTCTCATCAAATATAATACATATCCTGATTGTATTCTTTGTAATCTAAATAGTTGTTTTTCAAGTCTTCTAATGTCACATGTTGCAATACGTACTCTAACTGACTATTTACTGGTTCAATCACCAACTTTTGAATGCTGACTGCAATACTGCGGCTATGGCTACCATCTAGCATTTCCTCTTCTTCAATCTGATAACTACCGTCTAATACCTCTAAAATTTCAGAAACTGTAAGTTCTTTTGGACTCACATTCAATCGATATCCCCCCTGAGACCCTTTCGTTCCCTTTACAATCCCTGCTCTTCTAAGGCTCGCAAACACTTGCTCCAAATACTGTGGAGAAATACCATTTCGCTCTGCTATATTTCCCAGTACGACATGTTCCTTACCTGCGTTTGCTGCCAAATCAATCAATGCTCTAAGTCCATATCTACATTTCCTTGAAAGCTTCATCATTCCCTCCACATAGTTTTTTATAGATAATTCATGTAATAGCAGCGATATTCACATACTACTCCACTACTTTGAATGCCTCTTCCAAATCCTGGAGAATATCTGCAATATTTTCTGTACCAATAGATAAACGGACCGTATTAGGCTTGATACCCTGATCTAAAAGTTCTTCTTCCGTGCACTGACTATGTGTAGTCGTAGCTGGATGAATTACAAGAGATTTTACATCCGCAACATTCGCCAAAAGGGAGAAAAGCTCTAAATTATCAATAAAATCTTTTGCTTTTTGAGCATCACCTTTGATTTCAAAAGTAAAAATGGAACCTCCACCATTTGGGAAATATTTCTTATATAATTCCTTCTGACTTTCCTCTTTTGCCACGGCTGGATGATGAACTGCCTCTACCTGTGGATGATTATTCAAATATTCCACAACTTTTAAAGCATTCTGCACGTGACGCTCCACACGAAGAGATAATGTCTCTAATCCTTGAAGGAAGAAAAATGCATGGAATGGAGAAAGAGTCGCTCCTGTATCTCTCAAAAGAATCGCACGAATTTTTGTCACAAATGCAGCTGCTCCTACCGCTTTTGTAAAGCTGATTCCGTGATAACTTGGATTTGGCTCTGTAAGTGATGGGAATTTTCCAGATGCTTCCCAATCAAACTTTCCACTATCTACAATGACACCACCGATTGTAGTTCCATGCCCACCAATAAACTTTGTCGCAGAATGAACTACAATATCTGCACCGTACTCAATTGGACGAACTAAGTATGGAGTTGCAAAAGTATTATCTATAACGAGAGGAATTTTATGTGCATGTGCAATCTTTGCAATCGCCTCAATATCTACCACATCAGAATTTGGATTTCCAAGCGTCTCAATAAATACGGCCTTTGTATTTTCTTGGATGGCAGCTTCTATCTCTTCCTCATTAAAAATATCTACAAATGTAGTTTCAATTCCATATTGTGGAAGTGTGTGAGCTAATAGATTATAGGAACCACCATATATATTTTTAGCAGAAACGATATGATCACCATTCTGTGCTAAATTTTGAATTGTATAGGAAATAGCTGCAGCGCCAGAAGCTACCGCAAGAGCTGCTACTCCACCTTCTAATGCTGCCATTCTCTGTTCAAACACATCCTCTGTTGGATTGGTGAGACGTCCGTAAATATTTCCTGCATCTGTTAAACCAAAACGTGCTGCTGCATGATCGCTATTATGGAATACATAGGAAGATGTCTGGTAAATAGGAACTGCTCTTGCGTCTGTCACTGGATCAGCCTTTTCCTGTCCTACATGTAACTGTAATGTTTCAAATTTAAAATTTCTATTTTCTCTTGTAATTTTCTTGCTCATAATCTCATCCTTTCTATATCTTATTATAACTTATACCCAATAGGGCAACCTCCTATGCCCTTGCGGACGAAGAAACAACTTCGTTGTTTCATAAGGGATGGTTTTGTATTTAACATATCTGGTACAATCTCTGTACCTATTTCTTGGATCTTATGTAGTCTAAATTTTCCCTCTAAAACATTAAGAAATCAACTGGCCTCACTGTCTCATATCTTTCACTCGTGAAGTATTCACAGCTAATCTAATTATATTTTGGGGAAATATTTATGCCTACACTTTATTTCCTACTAATTCTATATGTTTTATATGAATTTGTTTCATTATATTCCTATTATTCCTATTTGTCAACTAGTTTTTTTGATTTTTTTTCGTTATTATCTTCAAAGAAAATAAAATATTCAAAAATACTGTCCGAAAATACTATGATTCACGTATGATTTTTATCATCCAAACTAGCATGACGCTTGGATTTATGCCCTTTTTATAAAAAAATCCAGTCAAAATCTCAAAAAGATTCAACTGGATTAAAAAAATATAAAATTTTTTTATTAAAACTTTCGCCAAAAAATCCCCTTTTATCATAAATTTTGAAGTACGTTCATTCTCACCAATCGTTCACTGGTCTCCCACAGTTCCTTTGCATACTCCTCATTATAAGACAATTCAGAAGAACGTGCTGTATTTATACTTCTATCATAATAGAGTCCAGATTCTTTAACCAGATCTTTTGATGTCACAAGCTTCGCCAATGCTGTAGATGATTTTTCCAAATCTCCCAAGCGATGTGGCATAGTTGTTTTCACAAAAAGAACAGACGCTTTCGTCAGTGGCATGAAGTTTGTTTCCATAAGACCTGGATTAAAAGCATTGACATATATACTGCGTCCCGCCATTTCCAGTCTTCTGGCTAACTCATATACAAAATAGAGGTTGCAAAGCTTTGAATAAGAATAACGAATCGTATCTTCAGCTAGCTTCGGTTCTGGATGCGCCAATACTTTTGTCCCCTTCCACTCCATCTTATGCATCGGTGAATCATGCATATCACTGCTCGTCACAAAAATACGCCCTTCCCGCTCCATATATGAAAGCAAAAGATTTGTGAGAAGAAAATGCCCCAGGTGGTTACTCTCAAAAACTACATCGAATCCATCTTTTGTCAACCCTTTATTAGTTCCATTAATACCTGCATTGCACAAAAGCGCATAGATTGGTTCCCCAATCTCAGTTACATACTTATTTGCAAATGATCTGACTGATGCCAACGAAGAAACATCCAGCTCCATGACCTCTACATTTTGATTTTTGCTTTTGACCATAATCTCCTGCTTCGCCGCTTCTGCTTTTTTCATATTTCTACAGGCAAGTATAAGCCTGTACTCCTCTGATGCTCCTGCTATTTTAATTCCAGCATGAAAGCCCAAGCCAGAATTTGCTCCTGTGATAATTACCGTCTTCATCGACAATGACACCTCCCACTCAATTCAACATTGTATTTAATCACTATTCTACCATCTCGACTAACGTCTCGATGCTCTTTCTCATTTAAACGTCAGTTTGCGCAAACATAACTGACGCTTTCCCCATTATTTTACCATATAACTGCAAATTTTCCCACGTCTAATCAAAATAAAAAAAAACGGACAACCTCACCTATCTCAACAGATATCCGCTACCAACCTTAGAGAGTGTATATAAGGCGTTTAGTACTGTATTAGAGCAGTTCTTTGCAACAGGAAATGATAATAATTCTTTCAATTAATACTTGACATTTATTTTTTTTAGACTATAATAAATGTCGACAATCAAAGAAAATTCACCAAAATTCGTTGAAGAGAACAAAGTTATATTTATGCAGATATTCAGAGAACCTATGGTTGGTGAAAATAGGTATATCGGTAAATACAAATATCATCTCTAAGAAGCAATCTGAAACAAAAGTAAGACTCGCCGGAATCCCCCGTTATAAGGAAAGCGTATCGTAGTACGTTTAGAGTGTTGCAGATTATTTTGCAGAAACAGGGTGGTAACGCGGATTATTTCGTCCCTTTCAGTTTTTAACTGAAAGGGACTTTTTTATTTTCCGTTTATTTTACATAACGAATTTAAAATGTATTATTCTTTGAATGTTTTATATGATTTAGGAGGAATGATCAATGAAAACATTACAAAAACTTAGCAAACTATTATCTGATTACACCTCTTTGGTCGTAATCGCTATCGCGGCTATCACTTTTTTCGCACCAACTCTAATGAACTGGGTCAATTTCCAATTATTTGTCGATCCTGTTTCAAACAAATTTACTAGCCAATCCATCATTATCGGTATTATTATGTTCAGCATGGGATTAACTTTAACAACCGATGATTTTAAAATTCTTGCTAAACGCCCACTCGATATCTGTATCGGTGCCGTCGCCCAATATTTAATTATGCCGTTTCTTGCATTTGGCGTATCAAAAGCTTTGCAGCTTCCAGATGGAATTGCCCTTGGTTTAATTCTAGTTGGATGCTGTCCAGGAGGTGTGTCTTCTAATATTATGTCTTATCTCTGTGGCGGAGATGTAGCTTTTTCTGTCGGCATGACTACCGTATCAACAATAGTATCTCCAGTTATGACACCGCTTATGGTTTCTTTCCTTGCAAGTGGTGCAAAAATCTCTATCCATGGATTTCCAATGTTAGTTTCTATTGTTGAAACGGTCATTATTCCTGTGGCTTTCGGATTTCTTCTTAACTTTTTGTACAGCAAAAAACGCTGGTTTCAGGAATTACAGCCTCTCATGCCAGGTATTGCTGTTTTAGGTCTTGCCTGTGTCGTCGGAGGAGTTATATCATCTCAGGGAGCAAAATTTTTCCAGTCAGGTATCGTTATTTTTGTAGCTGTACTGCTTCATAACAGTTTAGGATATCTTCTTGGATACAGTGCTGGAAAATTGACTGGCATGAATACCGCCAAAAAGCGTACTATTTCCATTGAAGTTGGTATGCAAAACGCTGGCCTTGCAACCAATCTGGCAACCACAACAGCCCAGTTTGCATCTACACCAGAATCTGCTATTATATGCGCCGTTTCTTGTGTATGGCATTCTATCTCAGGTACTCTATTAGCTGGATTTTTTTCATCGATGGATAAACATAAGCCTTCCACACACTCAAAAAAGAAAACAGCCAATGCTATATAATTTTAAAGGTTTCAAAATAGACGTTCCACTTGAACGTCTATTTTTTACTGCCTTTCTCTCTTCTAAAATATTCAGTTTTACACTTCAAAATTATAAAATGCTTCTATTGCTTCTGCCAAAAACTCTGCTGCACCCTCACCATATTTTTCATCCATTTTTGATTTCGACGACTCATTCCGATAAAAACGTGCATTCGCAAGCATTAACTCTCGTTCCTCCTTAACCTGACTAAATTGCTTCATCACAAAGCCATACTCACCAACAATTTCCTTCACCTCAAAAGAATCCACTGGATATTTGCGTTTACTCATCATCTTTTGTAAAATTGCTTCTATTCTATTATTATAGCTTTCTGCCACTTCTTTGCTAATCGGATTCTTTATCGCAGATAAATATTCCTCTTTTCCTCCATACCACTCGACTACCTTAGCATAATTTTTTTGCATCTTTTCTAACGATAACACTTCTATATAATGTTTTCTCCATTGCTCTACACTCCCAAACTCTTCTATAGCGATTTGCCTGATATTTTCTGGCATATGTTCAAACATACTCTGAAACATTTCCTCAAACTCCGTTTTGTTAAAAATTTTAAAATCCATTTTGTTTCCTCCCTTCAAAATATCATCAATGCTGGCAATCAAACGCTCCATACGTTCTTTTTTTGCCACCAGCATTTTTCTCTGCATTTGCAAAATCTGATTGCGATCAAGTGCAGGATTTCCCATAATAAATTTGATTTCTTTCAGAGGGATATCAAACTCACGGAAAAACAATATCTGCTGTAAATTCTCCAAAGCTTTATCGTCATAAAGCCTATATCCAGATTCACTTCTATCGGTTGGACAAAACAACCCAATTTCATCATAATAGTGAAGTGTGCGCGCACTGATACCTGTAAGTTCCGATATTTCCTTTACTGTCATCATATTTTCTGACCTCCCTACTCTTGATAAAAATATTTTACTCTATGACGCTCCGTTAAGGTCAATAGGATTTTTATTTTTTATAAAAAATTTTCGTTTATATCGCAGGAACATCCCATAGACATCTTTTCATCCATCTACGAAAAATAATAAAATAAAAATTAAGACAAAAGATAAGTTCATATATCATCTTTTTCAAATAATAAATTGCATTTTACACTTTAATTTTTACCACTTACCTGTAAAGTTAAGACAAATAAATTTTTTCCTGTATAATTATATAGAGGGAAAGGAGAATTTAATTTGAAAGTGAATATTGAAGTATCAGCACAATATAAAGAACCATACGCTGTAATTTATACAAACAAGGTTACCGATGAAGTTCAGCATGTGATTCATGTGCTAAATCAAAAGAAGTCACCTATTACTGCCCAATTACAAGACAAAATTGCAATTTTGCAGCCAAAGGATATTTATATGATACGAGTTGAAAACGGGGATACAGTTATATACGGTGCTTCAGACAAATATTATTCAAGAAAAAGATTATATGAATTGTCAAATCAGCTCGGAAAACAATTTATGCAAATATCAAAATCAACTCTCGTTAATCTTGCATATCTAGACAATATTGAAGCTGGCTTTAGCGGTTCATTGCTTCTAAATCTCAAAAATGGATGCAAGGACTATGTTTCTAGAAAATATTTGCCTAATTTCAAAAAATATCTTGGTATATAAGGAGGAGTAAAATGAAAGATTTATTAAAAAATTCCGTCATTTCAATTGGAATGGCATTGACTATTTTTTGTATCGTCGGAGTCATTTTCGATTTTATCTATCATGGAAATTTTATAATGGAAAATTATAATTTTTCCAAAATGGTAATAGGCTCTATCATTGTTGGACTAGGCTTTGGTATTCCCAGTATTGTTTACCAAAATGACAAGATAGCTCTGCCTATGCAATGTTTAATTCACATGGGGATTGGATGTATCATATATACATTAGTAGCTTTTCATGTTGGATGGATTCCTGCTGGAAAAGGAATTGGAATCTGTTTATGCGCTATTGCTGGTCAACTTGCAGCTGCAGTTTTAATATGGATATTTTTCTTTCAATATTATAAAAAAATGGCATATGAAATGAATAGAAAAATTGAAGAAATCAACTTAGTCGACAAAAAATAAAATGATACATTTTCCTAATAGAAAATTATAAAATTGAGAATATTGGATTTTTTCTAAATATGTTTCAATCTAAAATAGATTCCACAAAAAAACTGATGCAGATATACAATCTGCATCAGTTTTCTTATGCTAATTCTATATAATCCACATTATTTCAGCTTCGCAAAATAATCTTTTGTCTATAGTCTTATTTTAATTACCAGCTTTTCTCTTCTTTACTACTATCATGATTATTTTTTCGATCCTCAACCATTTTAACAAACCACTCAACCATTGCAGGATCATAGTGGGAGAAAAAAGAACTTTCTCCCTTATCCAAAGCTGCAATTTTTTCCATTTCACTGTCAGTCAATTCAAAATCAAATACATCAAGATTTTCTTTCATTCGCTCATAATGTGTGGATTTTGGAATCACGATAACATTGCGCTGAATATTCCAACGGAGCATGACCTGTGCCGTTGTTTTTTTGTATTTATCTCCGATTTCTTTCAACGTTATATTTTCAAACAAGCCTCCTCTTCCTTCACCAAAAGGCGCCCACGCTTCGATTTGCACATCGTATTTATCCATATACTTCTTTGCCATAACCTGCTGATTATATGGATGTGTTTCTACTTGGTTCACCATAGGACGGATTCTTGAGAAAGAAGCAATGTCCACCATTCGGTCAGGATAAAAATTAGAAATTCCGATTGCGCGAAGCTTTCCCTCCTCATACAAATCTTCCAATGCTCTCCATGCTCCGTAATAATCAGAAAACGGCTGATGTAAAAGCATAAGGTCAAGATAATCCGTTTTCAGTTTTTTCAGAGATTCTTCCACAGATTTTTTACAGTTTTCATAACCGTAATGTTCAACCCAAACCTTTGAAGTAAGAAAAATTTCATTCCTTGGAATACCCGATTTTTGAATTGCATTTCCAACCTCTTCCTCATTGAAATAAGACTGTGCGGTATCAATAGAGCGATATCCCGCTTTTAACGCATCAAGCACACATCGTTCACACTCGTCCTTTGTCACCTGATAAACTCCATATCCCAAAATCGGCATTTTTACGCCGTTTGATAATGTTATATATTCCATATATTTTCTCCTCTCATAAATACTTTCTTCTCTTCCTACTGTTACCTTTGTCATTTTATATATCTCTCTAATCTCTCATATTCCTCATCTGAAACAGGCTCACACCACTCAGTTTTGCAGCTCTCTCCCGGAACTTCAATTGCCAGATGCTGAAACCAGCAATCAGCTGTCGCACCATGCCAGTGCTTCACATTTGCAGGGATATGAACCACATCACCTGGTTTTAACTTTCTCGCCTCCTTTTCCCATTCCTGATACCAGCCTTCGCCTGCTGTAATAAGTAAAATCTGTCCGCCACCTTTGTCAGCATGGTGGATATGCCAATTGTTGCGACATTTTGGTTCAAAAGTAACATTTCCAATTACTACCTGTTTCGTAGATAACATATTTAAATAGCTCTGTCCCTCAAAATATTTTGCAAACGCATCATTTGTATTTCCCATAGGAAATATACTCATTTCTGTCGGTTTCATTCTTTTACCCACCTTTCAATCGCTTTTCTTGATTTTTCTATATTACTTCCATGAATTGCGAGACCTTTTTCAACTTTAGCAGTTGGACATAGTCGTTTTATATCCTTTTCGCTTTCTCCCATACCACTGCCCTCATGTGTACAAAATGGCTTAATTATTTTGTCGCTGAAATCAAAATGCTCCAAAAAAGTAAACACCGCCATTGGCATAGTACTCCAGTAATTTGGAAAGCCAAGATAAATGATGTCATATTTATCAAGGCTATCCGGATAAATTTTCAATTCAGGGCGAGCATCTCGTTTCTGGTCATTTTGAGCCTGTGCAATACATTCGTTATAATCTTTTGAATAAGGCTGTAATTGTTCGATTTTGAACATATCGGCATCTGTAAATTCATGAATCATACTCGCCGCTACCTCAGTATTTCCAACTGTCAACCATTTGAGCATACCGCTTACATAGTTTTCGTCTGCTCTTGAATAAAAAACAATCAATTTATTATCCATTTCAATTCCTCCATATTTTTTCTATCGTTTTATTCTAATAAGACCTGCTATCTCACCAATAGCTAAAACCTCATTCCTCATGTTTTTCTACAGCTTTATTTTAACACTGTCCTTCTTGACATGGAATATCCGATATGTTATCGTAGTATGAACTAGAAGTTGATACTATCTCTAAAGGAAGAAAAAGAGCTCCGTTGACTCTTTTGTGCCAAAACAAGATAGTCCGTAACCCTTATGTTTGGAGGTATGCTATGTACAATCCACTTTTGGATACTTTTATCGTCGTTGCCGACTGCGGAAGTTTAACCAAAGCCGCAAAACGACTTTATATTTCTCCCACAGCAGTTATGAAACAACTAAATACTCTTGAAAGCCGACTTGACCTAAAGCTAATTGAACGGACACATTCAGGAATCCAACTTACCAGAGCAGGAAATATGATTTACCGTGATGCAAAATTTATGATTGATTACTCACAAAAGTCTATTTCTGAAGCTAAAAAAGCTGTTTTGGATTATGACACAACCTTTTGTGTGGGGACATCGCTTCTCAATCCTGCAAAACCTTTCATGGATTTATGGTATCGGGTGAATAAAGACTTTCCAGACTACAAACTACATCTTGTTCCTTTCGAGGACAATCACGAGGGTATACTTTCAGAAATTGAAAAACTTGGAGAGAAATTTGACTTTCTTATTGGCGTATGTAACTCAAAGAAATGGCTTTCACGCAGTAATTTTTTGCCGCTCGGCCGATACAAAAAAATGATTGCTGTGTCGAGAGAACACCGTCTTGCTAAAAAGAGTCACATAGATATCGAAGATTTGTATGGAGAAACGCTAATGATGGTACAGCGCGGAGATTCAGAATTAAATGATTTTCTCCGTAACGATTTAGAAAAAAATCACCCTAAAATTCAACTTGAGGATACACCTTATTTTTACGATTTATCTATCTTTAATCGCTGTGCTGAGACGGATAATGTTCTCTTGACAATTGAATGCTGGCAGGATGTTCACCCTGGGGTGGTTTCTATTCCTGTCAACTGGGATTATAACATTCCTTACGGATTGCTCTATAGCTTGGATGCGCCAAAAGATGTGCTACGGTTTGTGGAAAAAGTGAAAAATATAACGAAATAATAAACTGCTTTGACATAAACAAAAAAATGCTGTCACATGACGTTCTCACATAACAGCATTTTCCTTAATCACTATCCCATCCACTCATGATTTTAGTCATAAGAGACTTGCGATTTCTATTATTATAATATTCTTGATTTTTTCCGCAATATTATCTTTTCTGGCTTTCTCAAAAAATGACGGCGGATATTCTGACGGGAAATCTCTGTTCCGATAAACACAACCTTATCTTCCACTTCGATTTCTCCTCCAATCATCGAATACTGACCATCTGCAACATCAAAGCGAAATCTCTGTTCCCCTGCTTTGATCTGTCCTTTTGCACGAAAGATATTTCCATATTTTCCCCGAATCAATTCCTCCAGCAACAAAAATAACTGTTCTGGACATTTCATAGATACACCTTTCATAGAAAATGTATCGGGAAGCTCCTGCATATTCTCCGTTTCCGTATGCAACTTTTCCCCATTATAATCATGCTCCAGCAAAGAAATCCACTGTTCTTTATTGAATGAAGAATAATGTTCTGTCATAATCCTTCCTTCCGGATTAATCTTTTTTAATTCTGCTTTCAAACACTCCTTTTCTTCCGCCCCAGCATGCTCCATCTTGGACACAATTACTGTATGCGCCGAGGAAACCTGATTACAATATAGTTCTTCATACTCTTTTACATAGCGGTTATAACTATGTCCGTCAACAATCGTGATTGGTGCGAGAAGTTTAATTCTCTCATATTCAATCTGCTGTAAATTTCGGATAACCTGGCTCAGCATGGCAACTCCTGTAGGCTCAATGACCAGATAATCGGGATCTACTGTATTAGCAATTGTCAGCACGGAAGCTGCAAAATCGCCTTTTACCGAGCAACAAATACATCCTTCCGTCATCTCCCATATATTCACTTTTTCAGTAGACATATCATTCTTTAGAATATCTCCATCAATTCCTGCGAGGCCATATTCATTTTCCAATATAGCAACTTCTTTTTTCGTCTGGCTTGCCAGCGCTTTGATGAAGGTCGTCTTGCCTGCTCCGAGGAAGCCTGAAATAATCAATATTTTCATATACTACTCTTCAATCTTAATAACTGGTTTAATTAAATCTGCTGGCTTATCTCTCATAAGGAATAGAGCTTTTTCTACATTCTCCCATCCTTCAAATATATGCGTGCTGAGTGGAGAAAGATCCAACTTTCCAACCAATACGAGTGAAGCCAGCTTCTCCATACGAAGACGTCCTCCTGGCATCAAACCACCATTAATCTGCTTATGTCCCATTCCAACTCCCCATTCTACACGTGGGATATCAATCACATCACCAGATCCTAGGTAATTAACATTACCAATCTTTCCCCCTGGTTTCAGGCACTTCACTGCTTCAGAGAATGTCTCTACTCCACCACCTGCGATAACAATCTTGTCCACACCTGCTCCGTTTGTCATCTCAAGTACCTGCTCGCTAATTGAACCATTCTTATAGCTTATAAAATCTGTTGCACCATAGCCTTTTGCTGCTTCCACACAAACTGGTCTTGTTCCGACAGCAAGAATTCTAGATGCGCCGCGCATATTCGCTCCCGCTACTGACATAAGACCAACTGGACCGATACCGATTACAAGTACGCTGTCTCCAAACTGCACATCTGCCAGTTCTACTCCGTGAAATCCAGTTGGAACCATATCAGACAACATACACGCATCTACGATATTGATATTTTGTGGAAGATGTGCAAGATTACCGTCCGCATCGTTTACATGGAAAAATTCTGCAAATACTCCGTCCTTGAAGTTTGAGAACTTCCAGCCTGCCAGCATACCTCCAGAATGCATAGAGTAACCCGCCTGAGCCTCTAGAGAATTCCAGTCTGGAGTAATTGCTGGAACTAAAACCCTGTCACCTGGTTTAAAATCTTTTACCAGCTCGCCAACCTCTACTACTTCTGCACAGCCTTCATGACCAAGAATCATATTATGACGCTCTCCAATTGCGCCCTCCCAGAGCGTATGTATATCCGACGTACAGATTGCAAGTGCCAGCGGCTTACAGATTGCGTCCAATGGTCCACATTTTGGACGTTCCTTCTCAATCCATCCAGATTCCCCAATTTTAAGCATTGCATAACCTTTCATATGAAATACCTCCTTTTGATTGTTTAAAATTTATCAAACTGATATTATTTATTATAGCATTAATTGGTCAATAATACAATCAATCCATAATTTTTAAATCTACAATATGTATCATTCTATTACATCAAGCAAGTCAGCCGTATATCATATTCTTATTATACTCATCTTATAATAAATCTTCTCGAATTAACAATCTATTTTTTGTATCATGCAATAGAAATAAACCACAAAAATCCGAATTTACAAATCAGCCCCTCCTTTAATCGGATTAACTTTTGCAGTCATCTCTGTCACAGTTAATCTTGCAACTGCAGTTCTTGCCACGGCATTTTTATCATATTTAAATTGTTTTGTTTCTTCATGTCTTGCCATAATAATATCATCAATGGCAGTCTGCTTTTCTTCTCCGTCCAAAAATTCTACTTTAGCTTTCCCCATCACGCATTTATAGCGCATAGTAACATCCTTTTTTTCATAAATACAATC
Organism: uncultured Blautia sp.; assembly: GCA_964439395.1. GTDB lineage: Bacteria > Bacillota > Clostridia > Lachnospirales > Lachnospiraceae > JAUUSJ01. The sequence goes on from CAYTNV010000020.1 coordinate 49,937, forward strand.
CATTTCCATCGAAATATCCATCTCAAATGAGCATACTGGATTCTTTTTTAACATTTCATATTTTCGTCCCGCCATTGCACCATGTATATACAATGCAACTTTTTCACCAGATACCTTATATGCAAAATTGACTGGAACAATATAAGGATAATTTCCATCTGCCAAACCTAACCTTATAATTTCACATTCATCTATTATTTTAATAATCTCACTAAAGTCCGTTACTTCTCTATCTTTTCTTCGCATATCCTTTCTCCTCCCAAACTCTGATTTTTTCAACAAATAAACTTTTTCCATTCTTTATCACTTCAAAATTTCATCCTCTTCTTTCATCTTATTGGCATCTTTTCGGAAATAACTATACCCAACAAAATCTGTTAAATACTCCCATCCACAATCTTGAAATATCTGAACATATTCCTCTTTATAGTTTATCTCTTCCTGATTATAATCTAACTGATAAATCATATCTTCTCGTATGCACTGCTCAAAATGATAAAATCCTAGAACTGTTACTCCTATAAATCCTCATCCATTTTTATACATCTTGCAGAGATAATTCTGTTCTTTCTCATACTGCGTAATTGTAAAAAATTAAAAAATTGTTTTTCTCTCTTTCATCGCTGTACCTCCCTTGCATTTTGATACAATCGCTCAATCCGCTTCAATTCCAACTTCAGAACTTCATCTCCCAAATCAGTAATCTGATATAGCTTTCGCTTTTCCTCTTTGCGAATAAATTGAATCAATCCATCCTTTTCCATTTTTGAGAGGCTACCATACATAGTTCCTGGTGTCAAACGAATATCTCCATTCGTCATCTCATCTACTTGCTGAACAATACTATATCCGTGATTAGGTTTCCTTAGGCAAAGCAGAATATAAAAACCTGTTTCCGTCATTGGTACATAAACTTTTTTGATATGAGCGTCCAATATATACACCTCCTATATCTCACTTCGATATGTTGTACTGCGATATATTAAAGTATAGCACTGCGATATATAATTGTCAAGTTTCAGCTTTTAATACTCCCCATATCGTTATATTCTCTCATCAATTTTCCTGACAACCCTATGTATATGGTGTAAAATACTTTATCCAAAATTATAAGCCTGTAAGATTCAAATTTTTAAAATCACTCATATCTGTTTATCATATAAATCACATTTTTTTATGGGATGTCTCACTGCTGTTTTCAGCCGTTCAGAAGCTACTCTTCTTGCATCGCTTAGATAAATTTCATGATGCAATCTTTTATCTGTAATATCTAATTCATATCCTTGTTCCATCATAAAATCATGCATTATTTTAATTGTTTCCGGCTCATCATCATAAGAACCTATATGCATACACTGAACGCATAGTCCCTCTTCATATGTGAAAAATTCTACCTTTGAAAAATCTTCTTTCTTTTTCTTTGTGGCTTTTTGTATTGCCCAGTCAAAATCTTCTCTTGTCACAAAATCTGGTAATCTAATAATAGAAATAAAATGGAAATCTTCTTTATGAGTATAATCAATTCCTTCTATCTTCTCTTGCCACCACAATCCCTCTAATGGTGGAACTACATAATCAAAATATCCTGCAATTTGATGATTGCTCTTTTTGCTCATTTTAATAGTAAATGCAATTGTATAGAGCAATCCAATTGATTCTTTATACTCGCTTCCCTTTAGATTTGGATTTCCTTTGCCACGAACTGCAATATAATTCATAGTTGGAACTTCTACTATACTCGGTTTCTTCTTTGGCATATAAAATTCCTTATACTCTTTTTTATAATCAAATGCCATATTTCTCTCACTCCTTTATTAATCTATCCACCCGTTCTTTTATATTCTGTTCAAATTTTTCTTCTGAAAAAGAAGGATCCTTCGTCTTTCTCCAAATATCACATGGAATACTATGACACTCTCCACATCCTTTCTGTTTTTTCTGATTGACAGAACATTCATAAATCGGGCATCCTTGTCCTTCTGGTGCATGGAATACTTTTCCAAAACTCTCTTTGCATCCTTCACATATTGTTCCATAATATCTGCATTTTCTACATTCCATGCCACAACAACTTAATATTTCCTCACAAACAATACCCTCCAAGATTTCTTTTTGTTTTTTCTTACTAAATCCTCTAAGAACTAATTGATATGACTTATCCAATAAATCTTTTAGTAAATCATCTGGCACTTCTCCATCTGGATTAATGGAATTCCAATGTATTTTATTCATATAATAACCTGGAATGATATCCTCATATTGCTGTCGTAGAAAATCCCCTTCAACTGGATTAAGTTTCAAAGTGATATAGTACGGTTCATCATTTTCATCCAAACAAATCGCAACAAACATCTTACCGCCAATCTGATAACGAATCCAATTCCAATCCTTTTGAATGTCTTTGGTTACTCCTAACTTGCTTAATAAAAATTTATCAATCCATGTATATCTCATATCCATTTCCTCCTTCTCCATAATGCTATAACTAAGTTCAAACCAACATATAATTCCCATCTGTCTTTCTATATTTTATGCCTACCCTTTTAATATATCATTATACTAAATCAAACCCGACAACTATATGTCATGTTTTTATTATTGGTTCTTCCCACAATTAGTTATTCTTATAATATAATCAATATTTTGCTAACAAAATTCCCCAATATTCCAATGCGGAATACTAAAAAACATTTTGATTTCAACAAGCTCTGGAAAGAACCTTTGATTCTCATATTGCTTTATCTTTTTGGATTAACAATTGAAAACTATTGTTAAGAAACAACAAGATTTTCCTAAAACTTTTGTTAAACCGACTCTAAATTATGCAAAAAATTAGGAGTCTCTTATTATATGACTCCTATTTCTTTTCTTATTTTATTTTTCTCGCTGCCTTTTTTCCGATACCGATATAACTGTACAGGTACCTTTCATAAAAATCCCATTTTCAACTTAGAACCACTTAAATATAACGTCTCACGCTTTCCATATATTGCTTATAGACTGTCCCAAATTTTGCTATACACCATCTTTCCTCTGCAAGAATTATCCAATGGGCGGAAATCTGAAATATCACTACTATCACAAATAATATCAAAGAGTAAAATAACAAATCCCTCCTGCAAAAAAACAACTTAAAAAATTTTCTATCAATCGGTGTAAATTCCAAATAACGTATCTATTAAAGATTATGAGTAGCCAGAGATTCACATTATAGATCCAGTTTATTGATAATATTTCTAAAACCGACTTATTTTTTAAACTTTATTGTGATATAATAAAAACATAAAATATTATAATTTATATCCAATGGGCATACTTCATTCTATGCCTTGCGGAAAAAACAACAAGCTGTTTTACCAAATATCCCCACAAGGAATACCATGTCTTATGGCTTGTGGACACAGAAAAGCAATCTTGTTGTTTCATAATATATATAAAAGGTGGAACACAAAATGAAACGATTTATGATTATGACAATATTGCTGGCAGCAGTTTTGCTTTCTGCTACTGCTTGTACAGCAACTTCTAACTCTCAAGAAAAACAAAATGCTCAAACCACTAATCCTGCTGCCACAAATGAGGGACAATCCGACGAAAAAAAGGATGGCGATCCAAATAGCAGCTTAAATAGTAATCCAAATGGTGGCCGAGGCGGTCGAGGTGGTCAAGGAAGGGATATGTCCAATCAAAATAGTGAACCAGATGAAGAACTTCAAGCTATTTTGGATGAGGTACAAGACAAGTATCAGCTACTGACTTTCACCGACCCAGATACGGGCTTTAAAATGCAGTATGAACTATTTATCCCGGAAAACTATGATAATACGAAGAACTATCCTATGATTATGTTTATTCCAGACTCCCGTGCCGCTGGTCAGGAACCAGAATTTTCACTCACTATTGGATGGGGCGGCGTTATTTGGGCAACTGCAGCGGAACAAGCTAAACATCCTTGCTTTGTATTGATTCCCATCTTTACAGAAACTATCGTGGATGACAACTTCAACACATCCTCTCAAATCGATGTAGCTGTCAACTTGATTCACAATCTATGCGATACTTATTCTATTGATACAGACCGTCTATATACGACTGGTCAATCCATGGGAGGAATGACATCTTTCCATCTCAATGTGGCTTATCCTGATTTGTTCGCTGCTTCTCTGTTTGTGGGCAGTCAGTGGAATAATGAAATTTTAAATGTTCTGGAAAAAGATAAATTCTTCTATATCGTCTCAGCTGGTGATGACAAGGCCTCCACAGGACAGACTGGCCTGATGGCCGTCTTTGATGATGACGGTATTGCCTATACCCACGAGGAATGGAGTGCTCAGGAAGACCGTGATACACAGAATGCTTCCATCGAAGCTATGATTGCAAAAGGATTGAATGCCAATTTTGTTACCTTTACAAAAGGAACGACTGTTGCGGGAGGAGCCTCTGGCAGCGAACATCTGACATCTTTCGATTATGCATATAAGCTGGAAGCTGTGCGAGATTGGTTGTTTTCCCAAAGCAAATAAAAGACAAGCGGATTGCCGTCTTGAAGAAATGAAATCGTTGCTAATTTATAACAATATCACTAAACAGGAAATCTTAAAAAGGTTTCCTGTTTTTTCGTATCCAGTACTTCCGCCTAGCTAGCAAGTGATTTGACAGACAATTTCCAATAGTTTGAAGCCTACATTTTGATAAAAGGTGTCGAAAACAGTTTTTTATCATAGTACTAGTCAATCCACCGAAACAATGATTACCTTATAAGTTTTAACCAAAAGAGCTGATAAACATATCCTACCCAGATATGTTTATCAGCCCCAATCATAAGTTTAAATTCTCTTTTATGATAAAAATTATGCATTTTCTGCCAGATATTCTTCTGCATGGTGAACAGCAACAGCGCCATCGGCTACGGCTGTCACTACTTGACGCAAATCTTTTGTGCGGACATCACCCACAGCGTATACTCCTGCAATATTGGTGCGAGTAGACTCATTAGCAATAATATAGCCTCCTTTATCCAATTCCAATTGCCCCTGTACCAGTTCCGTTGCAGGCTTTCTTCCTACACTGATAAATACACCATCGCATTCCACCTGTTGTATTTCTCCAGTATTTACATCTTTCAGTTTTACACCCGTGATTTTATCATCATAAAGGAACTCTTCCACAGTGGCGTTCCAACAAAATTCCACATTCTCTGCTTTCATAAGAGGTTCATGATAAATTTTCGTGGCGCGCAGAGTATCTCTGCGGTGAACGAGAATCACTTTTTTTGCAATACGGCTAAGAAGCATGGCGTCTGCTGCCGCTGTATTTCCTCCTCCGACGACTACAACCGTCTTTCCTTTATAAAACATACCATCGCAGGCTGCACAGTAGTTGACTCCTCGTCCAATAAGTTCTTTTTCCATGGAGATACCCAGTTCTCTCGGACTGGCTCCTGTGGAAAATACAATGGTTTTGCCATAAAGACTTCCTGCATTGGTCTTGATTACTTTAGGATTTTTATTCAGCTCGACTGCCAAAACTTCAGCTAGTTTCGTTTTGGCACCAAAACGTTCCGCTCCCTGTCGCATTTTTTCCGCCAGAGAAAAACCGTCTATTCCATTTTCAAAACCAGGATAATTGTCAATTTGTTGTGTTAAAGCCATCTGTCCGCCAGCAGAAAGTTTTTCCAAAACGATGGTCTTTATACCAGCACGGGCAGCGTATAAAGCAGTGGTATATCCGCCAGGACCACCGCCAATTACGACCATATCATAGAGCGACTGGTCTTTCTTCGTATCCTCTCCTAAGTTTTCCATCGTTTTTTGTATAAAAGAATCAATGGTAGATTTTGCTTCTGGTGCTACGATAGAATCCAGAACTTTACCATCTCTATATAATACTAACGTAGGAATTATTTCAATTTTTTCGGCATTGGCCAGTTCTGGCTCTTCATCAATATTGATTTTTACAGCGACCAAAGAATCCGCGTACTCTTCTGCGATTATATCATAAGCAGGGCTGATACGGCGGCAATAACCACACCAAGGAGCCCAGTAATCTACTAGTATAGTTTGACCACTTTTTAATAGAGCCTGAAATTGTTCTTTATTAATATTTTTAACAGCCATTTCGTTTCCCTCCTTTATCTTTCACAGTATACTTATTTTGTAAAGAATTATACTTTTGTTTTCTATATGCAATTATTGGTAATATATAGGATAAATTATTTCTTCTTTTAATCCTTATAAATAATGTCTATTTTATAATCTCCTATATACCTGTCACATTACCATTCTCTTGATATCTATCATTCTAACACGCTATTAATTACTTTACCAGAAAATATTATAATCAAAACTCTTCATTTAAACTTGAATTTTTTACAATACGTGTTTTTCTCATTCCATCTAAAGCTTTATACAATGTTTTTATCCATGCATACTCATATGCTCTTCCCTGATTATTACTTTTGGTACTCATTTTCTTTTCATTGACCTCCCTTGCATCAATAACATCATCGTCAACCTCAACGGATGCTCCTTCACCCTCCAAATATTTCCTAATTGCAATTGCAATTTCATACGCCAAATTCACTGGAACAGCATTTCCTATCATCTTATATGCGGTATTAGTATTACTGTAAATAAACTTAAAATCATCTGGAAATCCTTGAACTCTTGCCACTTCCCTAATTGTCATTCTTCGATACAAATCTTCTTTGCCTTCAACAAAACGACAATCATCAGGAGCTACTTTTACCATTTTAGGAGCTTGTGGATGTAATTGACATTGAATACCCTTTTTCTTTCTTCTGCAACTCCATAATCCTTAGCATTTACAAGCGTAAGTGTCACATCATATCCGACTCCTTCAAATAGGCGTAGAATATTCTGAACTGCTTCTGAATGTCTATTTGCTAACATACCACTTACATTTTCAGCCAAAAAAAATTTTGGCTTAAATTGTTCTAAAATTCGTATATAATCATAAAACAACTGACCTCTAGCATCATTTATTCCCTTTAAAGAACCAGCTTCAGACCAAGATTGACATGGTGGACCTCCAATAATCCCGTCAACTTCTCCATCGATATATTTTGAAATCTTATCTAAATTAATCTTCCTTACATCCCCCTCAATAAGATGTGTATTGGGATGATTTGCCTTAAATGTATCCCAAATAGTTTTATCAAACTCATTTGCAACAGGTATGTTAAAACCAGCCTTTTCAAATCCAAGATCAAGTCCTCCACATCCGCTAAATAAGCTAATTACATTCATCTATTTTATCTCCTTCTTCGCTGTTTTTAATTATTTTAGATGCTTCAATAAGTGCAGTTCTTCTTATAAATTCACTATATGAAGCATAGGCTTCCAACCTTGCAGCCTGTTTAAATTTATTTAAATCTTCTTCACTCACTCTTATACTAATAGATATTGATTTTTTCATTATAGAACACCTCCTCATTTATTTTATTGTTCACGTATGTCAATGTCAATACTTTGTTGCACAAACATTTGTTTACAATACAAAATGAGCCAGTGTAAGGGCTACCCCTCACTCTGACTCAAATTCTGCTACAACATTTATCCACATATTTGAACACATAAAAATTTTTTTCACTTTTTCCGTATACACTCTATCACTTTTACCAATCTTTGAACATATGTGAACTACTCGGTAATTGAATTGCCGAGCATCTAATATGCGGAGCATATGTTCCGTAGATTTAGAGTGCGTCCATGACACCAATACTGTTTTTTTACACAGCTACTTTTAAAATATAAGGAACTCTTATAGCGATAGGATTTAATTCTATCATTATATTTTTTGCTTGAAAATATAATCTTAAAATATTATAGACTCCAACACAGTTGGTATTCCATGAATATTCCCCATCTTTATAAATACCACGATTTACTCTGTTAGATTTTTGAGCATTGTATCTATCTTTATAATTGTGAACTACCTATCACCTAAAGGTAATGGGTAATTCACCCCCCTAGATTATAACATAGGAACAGATATTATTCCAATGTTAATCCAAACTAGAATTGGTCAACCGATTACTTTATACCGTATACGCATATAAGAATCTTGCAATACAGTGCATTCCATAAGCTTCAGCACACCTAATTTAGAAAGCTCACTTTCAGACGTCAAGGAGCATCCGTCTATTAGAGTGACGGTTTCTTTTCCACCAATCAAAACAGGGGCAACAACAATATCAATATAATCAAACAACTTCTCCCGCAGAAATAAACCGTTTACAGTTCCACCAGATTGCACCGTCAACCGTTCGCATCCATAATCGGTCTTCAAATATGCAAGCGCTTCACATAAGGATAATTGTTCCTGATAAATAATATGCAGATTCTTTTCCTGCACACAAAATGCAGGGTGACTTTTATTTGATGTGATCAGCACAAACTCTTTTGACAATGCACAAAAATATCTAATACCGTGTTCTGTGAGATGGTGATTGTCCAATACAACAAATGAAACGGACGTTTTATCAGGCATCTCTTTCTGATTGACACCAATCTTCGCTTGAACACGACCAGTATTGAATGACCAGAGGTCTGTAGTCTGTTCAATTTCATAGTACTGGTGCAAACCTTCTTTCAACCCATCGATTTTCGGGAAGTCCTTGTCTACATCCATTCCATCTGTCGAGCCTGTGCTGATTTTTCCATCCACAGACATCAGCATAAACAATGTTATTATAGGTCGATTCATGCGTTATCACCTCCAAATCTCTATTTATCGCTGTCTTGACAACTATGAATAGTATAGCTTTTTTCCCCTCAATCTGAAAGCCACAAAGAGCAAATCCCACCAGAAAATCAAGGATATATAAACGGCTGCCGCCGCCTGCTTCAATTCTTTGCGGCTCCGCAAGGACAGGGGCAAGCTCGTTGCGGATAGCCTTATGCCCTCTGGGATTGCCCCTCACAACTACATCCTAGCATAAGAATCACCTTATAATATATAATCGTTCCACATTAATCAAGGTTTCTTTTTTACGTTTAGGGCAGTATAGTAGGAAATGTTTTAATTCAACAGCAATTCTCATTTTATCACCACAAACAAGACAAAATGTCCATTTTGATTGTCCCACTGGATATTCCCTATCTACGGTTTAATTTCTTGAATGGCTTTATCTAAAAAAATTTCCCCATCTAAATGCTCCAACTCATGACCACAACCAAAACTCCATAAATTAAACTTCTTTTATATCTCATAAATACAGGATATTTTGTACTTTTTGATATACAGTTTCTAATTATTTATTCCTCCCTTGTTAGATAACAGGGTATTTATACAGGCTCACTACGCTCGCCCGACTCCGCTTTCCTACAAGCAGGAATGCTTAAGAAAATCTATAGATTTTCTCGCACCGCTTCGTTTGTATACGTGTGACTATTCTTTTATACAAACTGGAAGTTGTTGAACTTTATTTCATCACTTTCTGCATTTTATATTGACCCTCTAGTCTGTTTTTAGGATTATCAATTTTAACAATATGAAACCCACACTTATTGACATAGAAATTATGATTTCTACTCGAAAAAATAGGTGTTTCTGTATTCCAAGTCTTTGTATCAGGATATAATTTTTCAATCATATTCCATAGTTTTGTACCTAATCCTTGATTTTCATAAATCGGGTCAATAAAGATATTTCCTAAGAAATTGTTATTATTTTCATTTATCCACAGAATTACTCCGCCAATTAACTGTTCATTCAATAAAATGCAATATGAAGAAGCATCTTTATGCAATCCCCACTTTCTCAAAAAATTACCATTATCATATCCATCAGGTCCACCTTTTTCCTCTCCAAGATGTATTTTTGTATCTTCATTAAAAGCTCGCTCCATTATTTTTGTTAATTCGTTTATATACGATTCCTCTAATTTAATGAGTTCCAGTTCCATAATCATCTCCCTTCCTGCAAAACATATACTCATCTTCCTTGCACACGCTTTATTGTAAGTTTTTATCTCCCCATTCTTTCATAAAGTTCAACACAGATATAAAATTTTGCCCTAGCGTTGTTAAATTATATTCTACTCTTGGAGGGATTTCCTTAAAATCATGTCTTGTAATAAACCCGTCTGCTTCTAATTCTCGAAGTTGTTTTGTTAAAGATGATTCTGAAATTTCCTCTATACAGCGGCGTAATTCTCCAAATCTATGTATGTCTTTAATAGCGATATAATAGAGAATTTCTAATTTATATTTACCGCCTAAAATTTTTTGTAATATAGACATAGTTTTACAGCGTTTAATAGCAAACTGGCTTTTTCTCATATTGAAACCTCCTTTTTTTAATTATAAAACTTTTACATCATAAAATCAATGTACTACAAAAAAGTTCAGTACTTTTATTTTTATTGTACAATGATATAATTAGATTCAAGAACAAAGGAGGTATAAATTATGCATTATACAGGAACAATCTGGCGACCACCTTATGAAGTGTCATCTTTACTTTTAGAGGTTACCGCAGGCTGCACACATCATAAATGCAAATTCTGTACACTTTATGATGATTTGCCATTCAAATTTAAAATGTCGCCTATGGAAGATATTGAATCAGATTTAAAAGAAGCAAAGGAAATATATAAATTTTGGAAAAATCATGAGGTAACTCGTACTTTTTTAACAGGAGCAAATCCCTTCGCTCTAAATTATGAGAAACTAATGAACCTATCAAAATTAATCCATAAATATTTTCCAGAAACAAAAACGATTGGCTGTTTTTCAAGAATAACAGATATTACTTTAAAATCAGATGAGCAACTTGCCAATTTACAAAAATCTGGATATGATGGATTAACTATCGGTATTGAAACTGCTGACGATGAAGCGTTACATTTTATGAACAAGGGTTATTTATCGGCTGATATTTTAAGACAATGTAAACGATTAGATAAAGCAGGGATTCACTATAACTTCTTTTATTTGACAGGCATTTCTGGAGCAGGTCGTGGAGAATCAGGAGCAAAAATAACAGCAGAGATATGCAACCAGCTTCACCCAACAGAAATCGGTGCCAATATGTTGACGATTTATCCTAATTCAGAACTTTATCAAGAGATTCAAAAAGGAAACTGGAAAGAGGAAAATGAAATTGAAAAATATAAGGAAATACGAACTTTGATAGACAACTTAAAGATTCCTACTATTTTTGAAGCATTGGGAGCTTCAAATGCGTTTCAATTACATGGTGTGTTACCAAACGATAAAGAAAAGTTACTGGCAACACTCGATAAAATAATAGCAACTGTAAGCGAAGAAGATTTACAGCGTTATCGAAAAAGCATTCATCATTTATAAAGAAGGTTATTTTATTGCATTTTACAGGCAGAACATGGCGACCACCATATGAAGCAAACTCATTTATTATTCAAGCTACTTCTGGCTATACATATAAGCAATATCGATTTTGTAGCCTATATAAAATGAATGTTTCCGTATGTCGCCATTAGAAGAATGGAAAGAAGATTTAAAAGAATTACAGTTTTACCAACCAACAGGAAGACATATTTTTTAGACAGGTGCAAATCCTTTTGTTATGAATTACGAGAACCCGAAAACTAGAGCATTGATGGTACATAATTATCTCACAGAGCGTCATACAATAGCTATATTTGCAAGCATAAGGGATATTAAAAACAAAAATTCTGGCAATTAAGAAAATTAAAATCTTTAGATATCAATGGACTTAACATTGGAACTGAATCGAGGGATAATGCCACTTTATTATTGGCTAATAAAGGATATGCAGCAAAAGATATTATAGAACAACAATATCGTAAGCTGGACGAAGCTGAAATTGAGTATTATTTTGTGCATATGATTGGACTTTTTTGCATCATCCTGTCCATCAATTTCAGAGATTCTTTTATCCTCTCCAAACCAAGCTTATGAAGCTCAGCTATAATACTTAGCACATACTTAGCTAATTGTATTGGATTTTTCATAAATTCATCTTCTAATTTTTCAAATTTGCTGATATATTTTTCTTCAAAATAGTTTATACTGTTAATCATAGAGGACACCTTGTATGTATTTGTTTTGTCGCTAAATGCTTTATCACAAAATGGTGTCCTCTTTCCATTTAATCCGAATAAAATTTTACGCTATCAACCACTTCTTTATTATAATTTACAAACCATTATATATTCTTCATCATTTTCACTTGCCACCTCAAATCCTACCTTTCGATACATATTAACCGCATAATTTTCTTTCTGTACAGAAAGTGATGTCTGCTTATATCCTTTATCTTTTAGAAGTTGCAACATAGCTCTCATAAGTGCCGTACCAATCCCTAAATACCTGTATTCTTCATAAAGAGATATGGCAAATGACGGTGTCTCATTATCAACATGTCCATAGTCATTCATAATACGCACCCACGCTGCGCCAACAATCTTTTCTTTTGTTTCAGCAACGAAACACCAATCATCTTCTTTCCCAAAATCAGCAATATATATTTGCAACTCTGGTCGTTCGATAATAGATTTTGGCGGCTTCTTCATTCCCTTCGGGATAAAAATTGCTTCATACAAAAAGTCAGCCAATATTGGATATTCACTTTCTCTGATTTCTCGAATTTGATAATCCATACACACATATCCTCATAAAAAATCAAATGATAAAATTAACTGCTCCATATATCAAATGACAAACTGTAAAAATAGAAATCGGAACAATTGCTATCATATTCTTTCTGTCAATGGCAAAAAGCATAAATGACGAACACGGGAAAATCGTTAATCCCAATATGATAACCATATCCACTATACCAAGATAATAGCTTATCCAACTCGCAAAATATAACAAACAGCAAAGGATCACAGCGATAATTAAAGGTGTAATATGAAATTTGCAACTCTTTGTATTCACAAAAATGCAAAGTGCAATAACCATCAATACTTGACATATCGCAGCTATGGCATCAACCATTTCCGTAATCGAATCTGCTCTTAGCACATCGTTTGATGCTGGTACGACAAACCAAATAAAATTAGGTATCATAATAATTAAGAACAATAGCAGTCCCCAAATATCAAAACTTAACTTGTATTTTTTCAATTTCAAGGCAGCTCCTTTATTTTTGAATACATCTTCATATCAATAATTTTACCATTCTTCACAGCATTATTTCTCAATGTCCCCTCGTATTGAAACCCTGCTTTTTCAAGCACTCTGCAAGACGCTATATTATAGGCAAACGGCTCTGCATAGATGCGGATAATATCACTTTTGCTAAAGACATATTCACAAATTTGCTTTACGGCTTCAGTCATAATTCCCTTTCCCCAATATCCTTCAGCGATATAATATCCCAACTCGGCAGTCTGCCTATGTATGTTTCCCTGCCGAAAAATCCCAATACTGCCAACTACTTTATTATCTATCGTGATAGCAAAAGCAAACGTTTCATTTTTATCTGCGGAAAGCATGGCAGAAATATATTCCCTTCCATCCTGCTCAGTATAAGGATACGGTAATCCATCTCGAAGATTATTTTGTATCTTTTTATTGGAAAGTGCCGCCGCTAAATCTGCTGCATCCGTCAACTCCCATTTTCTTATTTTACAAATCATTTTCTTTTCCTCACTTCTTTGGCAAACTGAAATTTATTTAATTTGTTTGCATCGTTATCCATCTTAAACTATTATCGAAATCACTATATATAAATTCTGCCTTTATATTCTTTTCATTATCTTTATAAATGTATTCTCTTAATTGCTGCTCTCTATCATAATTTTTATCTAGATAATTATTTCCCAAAACTTCTTTTAAAGCATCTATTGTTTTAACTTGTTTATCATTTATCTCTATATCAATATAATTTTCATCGAATCTTGCAAATAGATAATTTATTTCATTTCTGGCATTTGTATCAACAGCAATTTCTTCAAACTTGTATTGATAATTACCATCATATCTGTCACTCTTTGTATAGTTTGATAAATCTCCGCTTTCAATTATTGTGCCAATTGTCATATTATGAAGATATATCTGATAAATCAGTTGATTCTAATTTCTTATCACAAAACGTTGATAATAAACTTGCTATTACTATCATAAAACTTAATAATAAATATTTTTCCTCATGTTCTTCCCCTCCACAAATCCCGATTGTGATTTGATACTTTTTAAGGAAAACAAAATTACATAACATATTATAACACAAAACATGCGGGAATTGTGAACTGATTGAAATGCTTTCAAAAATCAACGAAAAGAGAATAGATAAAATGAATATGATTTATACAACATACAATATCTAATCCGAACAAGGTATTACAAGATTAATGTATAACTACACATCGTAAATTCTGCGACCGATGTCCAAACGTTGTTCTTTCGTGTATTTCATGGTAATCCTCCTGTCCACTTGGAAGTTAACTATGTTCACAGATGATAACTATCATGACTAATTATACATTGTCTGTGTCAAAAAATTCCCCCTTCGTGTCTAAAATTAGTTTACATGTATAGTTCAACAAGAAAAAGGGGGGTATTACCCCCCTTTTTTGATTATCACCTTTAAAAACGTACTTCTTTTATTTCTAATTTTCCTGTTCCAATGTACTGAACGTACAGCGGCAGCACCCCATCAAGAGTCTTTTCGAGCTCTGTGCCTAAAGCAAGCCACTCTTGCGTCTCAGACACTTTCACACGAATCTCCCCAATCACTTCTGCCGCTGGATTTTCTGGATTTTTCGTGTATATCTCGATTTTTCCGTCAGCGTTTCCACGTATTACAATCTCCATATATTTCAAACCGCTAAATTCAAAATACTTGTATCCGAACACTGTACCGTCTGTGACATTGGCAATATAGTGAAGGTTCTCTGCTTCCTCATAAATATAAGGCTGTTTTTCTTTGCGATCCTGTCCGAATACAATGATTCCTCCGTCCTCTTTTCCAGTCAGATGGCAAGCAAATGCCGCCGAATAAGTTCCCTCTCCCTTGAGTGATCCTCCGTTTAATCCGCAGCTTGTAATCTCCACCTGTTCAATACTGCCGTCTGGCAGTATATTGATTTTTTCTGCGCAGCCTTGACGGGAAGCCTCCGTGCCATGGGTCTGACGATGATAAAATACGTACCAGTCATCCCCGATTTTTTCAATGCTCCCATGATTATTCCCAGTCATATTAATTGCTTTTTCTCTTCCCTTATATCCCACGTCGCCATTTGAAACAATCGTTCCGCCGTAAGTAAATTCTCTGTCCGGATATTTACTTGTGGCATAGCACAGTTCATGACTCAGCTCACTGGAATAAACAAAATAATATGTATCACCGTTCTTTCTCATAGAAGACGCCTCATAGAAAGCATGTCCCTCAAACCCAGTTCCCTCTGAATTTGCCGCTCCTGGAACACACATTTTAGGCTCCTCTTTGACCGTCATCATATCTGTTTCCAGCTCGACAACCATGCTGCCCGGGCTTGGGATAATCGGATAGTCTGGATTTGTCTGTGCTGGTGCAAATCCATAATACAGGTAAACTCTTCCGTCCTCATCTGCAAACACCCCTGGGTCAAACGGCAAATATTCCGACAGAACTTTTCCGCCATTTAAAGTATCCGGATATTTCACATGACCGTAAAATTCAAACGGACCTGCCGGGGAATCACTGACCGCAATTCCAATCTCTGGATAAAAAGAAAAGCAATAATACATATAGTATCTTCCATCTGGTCCCCTTGCCACATCTGGCGCCCAGAGCTGCATCTTATCCTCAGCGTTAGACGGGTCCTGCGTGCGGCGATAAATCTCTCCCTCATAACGCCAGTCCTTCAGATTTTCCGTCGGTGCAGACCATGTCACATAGTGTCCAGTACAGTAGGCGGTTCCCCTTGCTTCATCATGAGAGCCATAAATATAAACTCTTCCGTCAAACACGTGCGGCTCTCCATCTGGCACGTATTCATTCAATGGTAAATATGGATTAAAAATTTGTTCATTTTTCATTGCTTTCATTCTCCTTTCTGCCTCCATTACAATAATTTTCTTTCTTATACATTTCTGAACTTCACATTCTCCAGCACTGCTACGTCCAGCATACGTTTGTCTATCCCCTCCTTTCCATGCATGCTAATCTCACCCTTACACTCCAGCGTACAGACAAACGTACAATATCATCCACTTATCCTCTGGCGCCAAAACAAGATATTTTCCAGATGTTGCGCTCATCTTTTCCGCTCCTGAATCCTATCTTCTAAATCCGTTGCGTAAGCTTATCACTCCACAAACTTTTTATCCTCATTAATTACAACCGCCGCAAATCCCGGTCGAAACATATCTGCCATTGTCATCCCATCCAAAGCACATACTCTCGGCTTACACTCGTTGGAAAGAAAGCTTTCAAATGGCTCTCCTTTTGCATAATCCGCCTCCCTTGCAGCCTGCATATATCGCAGCAAATCCTCGCGGTGCATTGGGATTGGATTGTGTCCGCCGATATACTCCTTTGCATTCAACTCATATAATTTTTGCAGCGTCTTTACATACACATTCAGACTTGTCGTCTCATAGGAAAACAGCCATACAAATGTCCCTGTCGCATCTCCGACAAACAAAATATTTCTCTCCTTATACAGCAGGGAAATGCTCCCCTCTGTATGTCCAGGCGTCTCATAGACAATAATCGTCGCTCCTCCAAGTTTAAATCTGTCGCCTTCTCTGACGCTTTTAAGTTTCCCCGCATTCATCTGGCAGTATGCTTCTAAATCAAATTCTTCTGGCAGCGCATCAAAAATCTCTCCCGTCTCATAATTCACACTACATGCAGCACGCTTTGCATTGTCCTCACGCATTTTTCGGGCAGTATGCTCCTGACACAACTTTATATCCTTCTCATGGATATAACAGCATTCCTCAAACTGCGCGTTCCCTCCCGCATGGTCGCAATGTCCATGTGTATTTACAATATATAATGGTTTATCTGTTATCTTGCGCACCGCATCTTTTAAATTCCCATAACAATATCCAGTATCAATCAGCAGGGCTTTTTCTTCCCCGACAATCACATAACAGTATACTGCTTCCGGACTGCTAATCCGGTAATAACCATCCAGTTTCTCTACTTGATAATACATTCTTTTCCTCCATATACTCTATATCTATCCCTGCTCCAGCATCTCTTCAAATACAGCTTTTCCGAAAGGGGGCAGCGCAAACCGCTTCTCTGGCCAGCATCCTGCAAGTTCCACCCATTTTGCGGCATCTAGGTAAATCTCCGTTTTTGCTTCGGCAGCCGCCTGTATGGCGTGACAATCCGTGTGGACCATTTTCAAAAATACCAGCTGCATATGTTCCGACCTATGTCTTTCAGAGCTTACCTTATCTCGCATTTCCCCCGTCGGCTTCGCAGTCCCGAGATACGCCGTATTCGACGCCTCAAAAAACGCCCTGTCCATCGGAGTAAAATTCTTCATTGCATCACGCATATAAATACAATCGCTCAAGATATAGCCAAGAATTGCCTGGCGTCTCTTTCCCGCCAGAAGCTCTGGTGAATCCTGAAGAACATATATCGTCAAAGTTACGTCTTTTCTGTTTGCATATAATTTGCTCCTCATATTTATTCTTACCTATGATTATATAAAAATCTTTATTCTGCCACCACCTGTTTATTTATCTATTTTCCGACATATTTTATCATTCATATCAGACTTTTGCAGAGCTAATTCCTAAAGCTTCCTTTCACATATTTTATATTCAAAAGTTAATATCGACGTAAAATAAGTCAAATATTTCTCCAGTTTTTACGGATTGAAAACAGTATTATAATATGCGCAGCAAGGAAATATTAAACTTTTTTGTCTCGTTTCTCTTGGCTTCCATTAAACATATATTCTATACTCCTTGTAAACATAAGAACAAGGAGTGAAACACTATGGCAATTGGCGAAAGAATACATTTTTCCGCATCATGCGGGGCATGACATAGAAATATCTTAGTATGCTTGTCGGTTTTCCCGAACGGAGTGCAGATATGCGTCTGGCTCAATATGAAACAGGCTCACGCAAACCTAAAGCAGAGCTTACCGCTGTCGGTATCTGTGAAATATCTCGACCAGAGAACAAAAGCAACACAGATTTCACAGTTTGATTTGACGCTGGAAAAAGATAGTAATTGTGATGTGGTATAAAAAAAGTTGACACCCGATTCTCAAGGATTTGAT
Organism: uncultured Blautia sp.; assembly: GCA_964439395.1. GTDB lineage: Bacteria > Bacillota > Clostridia > Lachnospirales > Lachnospiraceae > JAUUSJ01. The sequence goes on from CAYTNV010000020.1 coordinate 68,147, forward strand.
ATATAATCA
>CAYTNV010000021.1:0-66942 GCA_964439395.1 uncultured Blautia sp.
GCACCGTAGGGCATACGGGAACAGTATAATCTAGCTTGTGGACACTGTGTAAGTCATTGCAATACCCTTGGGTATAACCAATGCCGTAGTGGTTGAAGCAAGAATCCCCCTGCTTTAGCTGTGGGGAGTGTCAAACGGACGGAAAAAGGGTTGAGCCAATTCCGAGACATTCAGAAATCAATGAAAAACTTGCTCAGTCGATTATCAGAAAACTAGGGCTATAGCCCTAGGAAACTGATATTTTTGTGTGTACTTCTTAGAATTTTTAATAGAATTTGTGCAGGGAGGTAATTTTTATGGTAAGTGAAAAAAGAGCATATCCAATTATTTTGAAAAAGGCAGATAACGGCTATTATGTGGAAATACCAGATTTTGATGTAGGAACGCAGGGCGATTCTGTAGCGGATGCCATGGAAATGGCTAGAGATGTTATTGGACTAATGGGAATCGATATGCAAGACGATAAAAAAGAAATTCCGCAACCATATAGCACAAAGGTGCAGGCAGAAAAAGACGATATTGTAACGTTAGTTGATATTGATTTTTTCGAGTATCGTAAAAAGGCAGATAATAGAGCGGTGAGGAAAAATTGTACTATTCCGTATTGGATGAGTGTAGAAGCAGATAAACACGGCGTAAATTATTCACGACTATTGCAAGATGCAATTTTATCTTTTTTACATCTTGATAGTGCAAAGTGCTAATACACTTTAGAAATTGTTAGAAGAATAACAAGAAAAGGCAGCAGATGAGGAAAATATCCTTGTACTGCTGCCTTTTTTGCTTACTGCTGTATTTTCGCAAGAAGAGCTTCCTGTAGAACCTGTGAGAAGTTAATTCCCATAGAGATAGCTCTATCGTTCATCCACGCAGGGATTGTCAATGTTTTTTTGACGGCTTTTGTGCCTTTATATTGGTTAATATCACAAGATACAAGAGAAGTAAATCCGTCACTAGGCTTATAAGATGCAATATTAGATGGTGTGGCAATTGATTTACCTTGTTCTAAAAGTGTGAGAAGATAAGCGGAAAGAGCTTCTTGAGCGGATGCCATTGTTTCGTTAATAGAAGTGCCAAAGGTATGACATCCCTCTAAGTCTGGAAATTCAACCCAATAACTACCTTCTTCTTCGTGAAAAATAGCAGGATATACGAATAACATATAACTACCTCCTTAATTATGTCAGCTATGGAGAGCAGGGCTATTTAAGCCCTGTCTCTTTTAAGATAGCATTTAGTAAGCCAGTAGGAACATCTCTACCGTATATAGGGATTACTGTAGTTTTCCCATCTTTTTGAAGAACATGGTGACTGCCTTTGATTCTAACCAATTTCCAACCATCTTTCTTCAAAAGTTTTAGTAGGTCTTTATCTTTCATGTCCTTTCCTCCTTACAATAATATTGTAACACGTATGACACGTATAGTCAAGGGGCTATGAAACAAATCTAGAAAAAATATGAATCGAACAGAGAGAAAATCATGGAATGAACTCCGAGCAAACACCGAAAAAGTGCGGAATGAACAACGGGAAATATAAATTGAAGCCGTGATGAAGCCGTGAGAATGAATATGAAGAATGAAAGCCTGCTGCCATTTATTTTATGATTTTCTCGCCGCTTTCTCGCCGCTTCAATCTATTTTTATGGTAAACGAACAGCGAGAAATGTAATGCGTTTCCTCTTCCTTATCTCGTGATTTCAAAAGGTTTTCACGAGATAAAATCTCTGTAAACCTTGATATTTCTTGAGTATTCTTATCCAAATTTTACGACAGTTTTACGACAATTAAATAATGTATATGATACCATATGACATCATATGATACTGCCAAGACGGCGTAAGATATAGGAAAATAGCGGTAGAGCCATGATGAAATTGAATGAAATAACTTGTTTCTTTTTTGGCGAAAAATAGCAATTAGAAAGTAAAAGAGTATTGCATCTAAAATAGAAAAATATTTTAAAGGTTGACAAAATGACTTTTCTTATAGTATTCTAAATGCATGGTAATCATATGACTGACGGAACAAGTGGAGATAACCACGTGGAGTATGATTGAAAGCCAAGCCGACCGTCTGGGCAAGAAAGAGTCCAGACGGTCGGCTTTTTCTTTTTTTATTTTAGAACTGAGTGGAAAATTGCTAAATTAACTTTTTTATTTTAGTTTTCCACCGTTAAGAGGGAGTTTTTGCCATGTTATTAGGAAGAATTCATTCTATTGAATCTATGGGATTAGTGGATGGACCAGGGATACGAACGGTAATTTTTTTTCAGGAATGTCATCTGCGTTGTCAATACTGTCATAATCCAGATACTTGGGCTCGTGAGGGAAGGAATATTCAAAACTTCACGCCTGAGGAGCTAGTAAAGAGGCTGATTCGTTTTAAGCCTTATTACGGAAAGGATGGCGGAGTTACATTTTCTGGAGGTGAGCCGCTTTTGCAGAAGGAGTTTCTGGTGAAAACACTTCAGCTTTGCCAGCAAGCGAGAATTCACACTTGTCTGGATACGGCAGGTTACGGAATGGGTGACTATGAAGAAATACTGCGCTATACGGATTTGGTACTTTTTGATGTGAAGCATTATTCCAGAGAGGGATATCTTCGAGTTACAGGTCGCGAGATGGACGAATCTCTCAAATTTTTGGATGTGATGCAGAAACTGGGAACACCAATTTGGATACGTCATGTTGTGACACCAAATCTCACAGATGGAAAAGAGCATCTGGAAGGACTTAGAAAGTATATAAAGACGTTAAAAAATGTGCAGAAAGTAGAGCTGCTTCCTTATCATGTGCTGGGTGAATCTAAGTATGAGGCACTTGGGATTTCGTATCCTTTAAAGGGAACAAAACCTATGGAGATGGAAAAGATTTTAAAATGGCAGGAACGAATGAATCAGGATGTTATGGAAAAAGAAGGGAGAATGGCATTATGAGTATTGATGTAAATTGCACTGCTTGGAAAGGATTTCACACAGGAGAGTGGAGACATTTAGTAAATGTTCGTAATTTTATTCAGAAAAATTATACACCATATGAGGGAAATGATAAGTTTCTTAAAGGTACAACAGTTCATACTGACAGAGTATGGGAAAAAGCACATGAATTGATTGTGGAGGAAATTAAAAAGGGGATTATTGATGTAGAGACAAATGCAGTTTCTGGCATTAATAATTTTGCACCAGGATATATAGATAAAGAAAATGAAGTAATTGTGGGATTTCAGACAGATGCTCCTCTAAAACGAATTGTAAATTTGTACGGAGGAATGAGAACAGCAGTATCTGCATTAAAAGAATACGGTTATGAGTTAAATCCTGAAATTGAAAAGCATTTTCGCCTTTACCGAAAGACACATAATGACGGAGTATTTGATGCATATCCAAAGAGAACGAGGTTGGCAAGAAGTGCCGGACTTTTGACTGGGCTTCCAGATGCTTACGGAAGAGGAAGAATCGTCGGAGATTATCGCCGTGTGCCATTATACGGTACCGATTTTCTAATTGAAGAAAAACAAAAAGATTTGGAAATGCTAGATGGAGCTATGACAGAGGAGAGAATTAGACTTTGCGAGGAAGTGCAGATGCAGATTCGCGCATTACAGGAAATGGTTAAGATGGCAGCAGAATATGGATGTGACATTACTGTGCCAGCAGAGGATGCAAAACAGGCAGTTCAGAATTTATATATGGCATATTTGGCAGGAATTAAGGAGAATAACGGAGCGGCAACATCACTTGGACGTACTGCGACTTTCCTTGATATTTATATTCAGAGAGATATCGAAAGAGGAATTTTGGATGAACAGGGTGCACAGGAATTAATTGACCAGTTTATCATCAAACTTCGAATGGTGCGTCATTTGCGTACACCAGAGTACAATGAATTATTTGGTGGAGATCCAACTTGGGTGACAGAGTCACTTGGAGGCATGGGAGTAGATGGAAGAACACTTGTCACAAAGAATACATTCCGCTATCTTCATACATTGACGAATCTTGGAACCGCACCAGAGCCAAACTTGACAGTTTTGTGGAGCCAGAATCTGCCTGAAGGATTTAAAAATTACTGTGCGAAGATGAGTATCGAGACGGATTCTATTCAGTATGAGAATGATGACTTGATGCGCCCACTCTACGGCGATGATTATTGTATCGCATGCTGTGTATCTGCCATGAGTGTAGGAAAACAAATGCAATTTTTTGGTGCAAGAGCGAATTTGGCGAAGAGTCTTCTCTATGCAATCAACGGCGGTGTGGATGAAAAGAAGGGAGTAAAGGTTGTTCCAGAGATTGTGAGGGATGAGGATGAGGTGCTTGCTTATCCTAAGGTGCTCGCAAATTATAAGAAGGTGCTTGCTTATGTGGCAGAACTTTATGTAGATACCATTAATATTATTCACTATATGCATGATAAATATGCGTATGAAGCCAGCCAGATGGCATTACATGATACATTAGTAGAAAGACTTGCAGCGTTTGGTGTGGCGGGACTTTCTATTGCGGCGGATTCTCTTTCTGCAATTAAGTTTGCAACAGTAAAACCAATCCGAAATGAGGAGGGAATCGCAGTAGATTTTGAGGTAGAAGGAGAGTTTCCAAAATACGGAAATGATGATGAGAGAGTGGATGATATCGCAGTGGAAATTGTTTCGTATTTCTCAGCAGAGTTGAAGAAACATCCTATGTATCGAGATGCAATTCATACATTGTCTGCACTTACAATCACTAGCAATGTAATGTACGGAAAGAAGACTGGATCTACTCCAGATGGACGAAAAGCGGGAGAGCCGTTTGCGCCAGGAGCTAATCCAATGCACGGACGTGATAAAAACGGGGCACTTGCCTCATTAAACTCTGTGGCAAAGATTCCATATCGAGCAGTATGTCAAGACGGTGTTTCCAATACATTTTCCATTGTCCCAGGAGCACTTGGAAAGAGCGAGGAAGAGCGCAGAAATAATCTGGTTTCTATTTTGGACGGTTATTTTGTGCAGGGAGCACATCATTTGAATGTAAATGTAATGAATCGAGAGATTTTGTTGGATGCGGTGGATCATCCAGAGAAATATCCGACACTTACAATTAGAGTATCAGGATATGCGGTAAACTTTAACCGTCTAAGCAGAGAGCAGCAGCTTGAGGTAATTAAGAGAACTTTCCACGAGAGTATGTAAAGAGAAAGAGTTATATTTCTATACATATAAATATGTTGGGATGTATATCCGTTTAAGGAAATTTGAATATAGAGAAAAATAAAGGACGTATTGCATGAGCGAAAGTATTTTGTAAGTGCAATACGTTCTTTTTATTTTTGGGAGAGAGAATTTTATATGTAAACGATACGAGAGATTTTTAAAAGACGTAGGTATTATGAAACGGAAATTTGAAAATGAAAAAGTTTTAAGAAAAATTTTTCTTTGTTATAAAGAAATTTTGAATGATTTGTATTTGAATACAACAAAGTGAGGAAGAGGGAAACGTGTAGTTTAACTTGTAAATGAAAAGGGCATACGATATAATGGAAAAAAATAGTAAAATAAAGAAAAGGAGGAGAAAAACATGGCGAGAAAAGAGAATATATCATTTTTGTCAAGTGATGGAAAAACAAGGATTCATGCCGTGAGATGGATTCCAGATTCGGGAAAATACATAGCAGTATTTCAGATTGTGCATGGAATGGTGGAGTTTATTGAGAGGTATTCTGATTTCGCAAATTACTTGACGGAGCAGGGATTTTTGGTTGTGGGACATGATCATTTAGGACATGGGGCATCTATTGCGACAAAGGAAGATTGGGGATATATTGCTAAGGAACATGGCAGTAATTGCATGATAAAAGATATACATATACTTCGAGTTATGACACAAAGAGAAAATCCTAAACTTCCATATTTTATATTGGGACATAGCATGGGCTCTTATTTGCTTCGAAAATACATAACAAAATACGGCAAGCATTTATCGGGGGCGATTATTATGGGAACAGGCTCTGTGTCAGATAATATATGCAATTTTGGAATGAAGCTCTTAAAAGTAGTTGCCAAGTTTTCTGGATGGCATTATCGAAATTCCCTTATCGAAAAACTTTTCTTTTTTGGTCCTTTCACAGAATTTGATATGGATGGAAGTAATCCAAAAAATAGTTGGCTGACGAGAGATGTGGAGATGGTAGAAAAATATTACGCTGATGAGAGATGTACTTTTAAATTTACGTTAAACGGATATTATAATCTTTTACAGACAATTTATTATGATAATCAGAGAGAGAAAGTAGAAAAGATTCCAAAAACTCTACCTATTCTTCTTATGTCTGGAGATAGAGACCCTGTGGGGGACTTTGGAAAAGGCGTGAGAGCTGTGGAGCGACAATTAAAGGAAGTGGGAATAAGAGATTTAAATTGCAAGCTTTATGAGGAAAGCCGTCATGAAATTTTGAATGAGTTGGAGCGAGAGAAAGTATATGAGGATATCGTAAAATGGTGTGAGGTAAGGATATGATGACAAGCTAAATAAGTGAATACATAGTAGTAACATTATATTGCATATCCGCAAATTATTTGGTAACTATAAAAAGCGGAGGGAATGGTGTTTGTAATTCGAATGAGTTTGTGGATACAAAAAAGATAGGATATCGAGTTAGGACACTATAAATTCACAAAGAGCTTATATAATAAATCTAACTGTCAATGAAGAGTTAGAAATGAGTTATAGAAAGTTTTATTTTTTGAGAGGAGAAAAAAGAGCATGAGTGAAGTAATGAATAATATGATAACAAGAAGAAGTATTAGAAAATATAAACCAGATATGGTTCCAAGAGATATCATAGATGAGGTTATAAAAGCGGGAACCTATGCTGCAACAGGGATGGGAAAGCAGTCACCGATTATCATTGCTGTGACGAATAAGAAGTTAAGAGATGAGCTTTCCAAGTTAAATGCAAAGATTATGGGGACACCAGAAATGGACCCATTTTATGGAGCGCCGGTTGTGTTGATTGTATTGGCAGATAAAAGTCGCCCAACCTATATTTATGATGGAAGTCTTGTGATGGGTAATTTAATGTTGGCAGCGCATGAGAAGGGGCTTGGAAGCTGTTGGATTCACAGGGCAAAAGAAGAGTTTGAGCTTCCGGCAGGAAAGGAGATTTTGCAGTCTCTTGGGATTGAGGGCGATTATGAGGGAATCGGTCACTGCATTTTAGGATATGTGGACGGAGAAGAGCCAAAGGCGGCGCCTAGAAAAGATTCTTATGTGTATTACGTAGAATAGAATATTTTATATTTGTGTTCATGTGAAAGTAAGATAAGAGAGGAAATGAAAAAATGAGAGATTTGAATCGGCTTTGTATGGGGTGTATGAAGGAAAAGCCAGAAATAGGAGAATGTCCTCACTGCCATTTTTCTTTAGAAAAGTATGAAGTACCAAAGTATCATCTAGAACCTCAGACAATTTTGGATGGAAAATATTTAGTGGGAAAAGTAATCGGTGAGACTGGATTTGAAATTATTTATATTGGATGGGACTTAAACTGTGAAATTCCTCTTGTGATAAAAGAATATTTTCCAAGTGAATATGCGGTTCGAAATCATTCTATGAAGGATTCTATCATAGTTTTAGATGGAGAGAGAGAAAGGTATTATAAGATAGGAAAGGCAAACTTTTTGAAGAAGGCAAAAAACAGCACGAAATTTTATGGGCAAGAAGGAATTATTTCGGCTCGAGACTATTTTCAGGCAAATGAAACCGCCTATATTGTGATGGATTGTATTGAGGAGAGAACATTTGGTAGAGTTTTAAGACAAAGAGATTGTGTCTCCTACTTTGTTGAAGAAATCTTTGAAATGATGAAACCAATTGTGAAGTCTCTTGATGTGATACATAAAGAGGGAATAATTTGTAGCAATATTAATCCAAATGATATTGTGGTTACACAGGCAGGTACTGCGAGGTTGGCAATAGATTTTGGAGCAGTGATAAGACTATCCGATGGAGAGAGTGGATTTCCTGTCCTTTTAAATAAGGGGTATTCTCCGGTGGAGCAGTATCAAGTAAGAGGGAATCTTGGACCATGGACAGACGTGTACGCTCTTTGTGCCACAATCTATTGGGCTATTACAGGAAGAGAAACACCAACTTCTATGGAGAGATTGATGGAAGATAGAATGAAAAAGCCCTCTGAGCTTGGCATACAGATTGGTACAAGACTAGAAGAGGCATTAATGAAGGGATTAGCGATTCTAGCACAAGATAGATGGCAGAGCATGGGAGAACTTTATGAGGCTTTTTATGGTGAGAACATAGAAAAGAACAAGAGACCGTAGGAAACAAGAGAGTAGTTTAATGGAGTTATTGTGAGGAAAACACAATAACTCTATTTTTTAAAAAACTATTTTAAATATGCAAAGCATAAAATGTCAAATATTATCAGTAGAAGAAAAGTAGAATTTTTGAAAACTGTATGAAGAAAAAAACTGATTGAAATAGTTTAGAAATTTTTGTTTAATTACGACATATAGCTGTCTCATATATATGATACGATGGTAAAAAAAATAAAGGAAAAGATGAAGAAGAATGAGTGAATTTGTAAAAGAAGATTATGAGGATGTATATGAGGATTGTCCAGTATTTGATGATGGAAGGTATTGCCTTCGGTTGGTAGGGGAATCTGATGCAGAAGATTTACTGGAAGTGTATTCTGATGAAAAATCGGTTCCATTTTTTAATAGTGATAATTGTCATGGAGATATATTTCATTATACATCATTAGAACGTATGCAAATGGCAATACAATATTGGCTTAGAGAATATGAAGGAAAAGGGTTCGTTAGATGGTGTATTTTTGATTATACCATTCAAAAAGCAATAGGAACAATTGAGTTGTTTCACAGGGATGCAGAGGACTTTTTTACAAACTGTGGTTTGTTGCGGTTGGATTTGCGGAGTGATTATGAAAAAAAGGAGTGTATACAAGAAATATTAAGACCGATTATTTTTTCAGCTTTTCCAATGTTTTCCTGTGAGATTTTGGCGACAAAAGCAATATCAGAGGCAAGAGAACGTGTTGAAGCTTTAGTAGAGTTGGGATTTGAGAAAACAGAGGAAGTGTTGATTGGATATGATGGTACGCAGTATGGATCTTACTGGATATTGAAAAGGAAAAGGTGATAAAAGAATATCGAGACAATATACGGATTTGAATTTTGAACTAATAATAAAAAATATATATTATATATTAAAACAGAAAAATTAGGGAATCCCCTTTTGTTAGATAAAATATAAGTCTAATGAAAGGGGATTTTCCTAAATTTTTGGTGTCTATCTTCATGGCTTTCAAAACCAAGTGTTTTACAAAGTATAGGTTTTGAAACAATGGGAAGAGACGCCATCCGTCAAAATACCATTCTTTCCCTTTCCAACACGTTGCGTTCCCGCCACTTTTCGCTACTTCGCCTATTTATGAGGTTCATCGCAAACTCACAGATAAACCGCTCAGACACGCTCAGAACCCAAAAGCTTGCGTAGTGAAAAATGTCTCCACTCCACTATCGTTGGCTAGGGAAAGAACGGTCTTTGGACGGATGGCTGTGTACTGGCGAAACAGTAGAGAATATCTTGTTGTAGAAATGGAAAGAGATTTTAGATATCATCGATTCACTTCGTTCCTTATCCTGTTTTCTTCTAAGGTTTACAAATTTATTTAGCATAACAAAACGATATGATATTATTATTTTTTAATAAATATTTTTTTATTTAGCTATCTAACATATCAGTTAGGTGTTAATCATATTTTACAAAAGAATATGCTATTGTTATTTTAGATCATTTTATAAGTGAAAAGTATAGATTATAGAAAGAACTAACTGAATATATGACATCTAAAATTTTTTACGTTTCTATAACAAGATATTCCCTACTGTTTTGCCAGTGTACAGCCGAGAGAGCAAGCAGATATCTCCTGCGCAAACGATAGAGAGTGGAGCGATTTTTCGACATACTTAGCTATGCTGCGAAAGTGACTGTCTGAGCGGAGCGAGTTTCACGAAAGCAGCATAAATCAGCGTATGTCGAAAAATCGTGGGAACGAACGTGTTTGCGCAGGACATATCTGCTTGCTCTCTTGGCGTCTCTTCCCACTGTTTTATAGGATATAAGTTTTGAAACTGTGTACAGGGAACGCCTCTGTACTTTCAGCTAGGTATTGGCTAAACAATATAAAAATGATATGCAATAGTTTTTAGAGTAGAAAAGAAACAGAAATTAGTGTAAAGTAGAGAATAAGAAAAATTATCAATAAAATAGATTTTGAGAGGAGAAAGGAAAATGGAATATTTAATTTTGGGAAAAACTGGATTAGAGATATCTAGAATAGGACTTGGAGGAATTCCAATTCAAAAGAGTAATGTGAAAGATGTAAAAGAATTAGTGTATTTTCTTTTGGAGCGAGGAGTAAATTATATTGATACAGCGAGGGGATATACTGTCAGTGAAAGTCTGCTCGGAGAAGCTTTAGAAGGAATTCGCAATAAATTTGTTCTTGCCACAAAGAGTATGTCTAGAACAAAGGAAGCGATGGCGAACGATATTGATATTAGTCTTGGAAATTTGAGAACGAATTATATTGATTTATATCAAGTACATAATCCCAGTGAGGAAGATTTAGATAAAGTACTTTCAGAAGGTGGGGCTTTAGAGGCATTGTTTGAGGCGAAGAAAGCGGGAAAAATCGGTCATATTGGTCTGACGGCTCATTCCCTTAAAGTATTTGAGAGAGCATTGGAACTAGATTGGGTGGAGACAATTATGTTTCCTTATAATATTGTCGAGTCGCAGGGTGAGGAGTTAATGGAGAAATGTCGCAAGAAAAATATTGGCTTTGTCGATATGAAGCCGTTGGCAGGAGGAGCCATTGAGGACGCTAATTTGGCACTTCGCTATATTTGTGCAAATCCAAATGTGACAGTTGTGATTCCTGGGATGTACAGCTTAGAGGAAGCAGAGCAAAACTTAGCAAGTGTGGAGGATAAATCTCCAATCTCAAAAGAAGAGGAGGAGAAATTTGAGAAAGTAAGAAAACAGCTCGGCACAAATTTTTGTCGCCGCTGCAATTATTGTCAGCCTTGCGCTGCTGGAATCAATATTTCAGGTGTATTTTTGTTTGCAGGATATTTGCAGAGATATGGCTTAGAGGATTGGGCGTATTCACGCTATCAGACAGTGAAAGTAAAGTCAGATTCTTGTTTGGACTGTGGGGCGTGCGAGAAGAGATGTCCTTATGAGCTTCCGATTCGTCAGATGCTAAAAAAATGTTCGGATGATTTTAAGGAATACGAGAGAGAGAAGGGGATTTGCTAGATTGTTTGTTATATCAACGTAAATATTGTTAGCATTAAAAGTGGAGCTGGTTTTGAATTTGATGAAAAAGTCTATCATAGATTTAAATCTTTTTTGAAAATAAAATATAAATAATATTTAGGGATGGAGAAAATAAAATATAAGGAAGAGGGAAAAGATTTAAATATCATAAAAAATAGTATCTATCGTTTTGAAATGATGGGTACTATTTTTTTATATTAAAGAGTAAAAAAATTTCTTGACATTTTTCAAAATAGTAGTACAATAAAAATAAATAATTCCATTATATAAAATTAAATTTTATATAATGGAACAAAATAGAGAAAAAGGAGAGGATTATTATGAAAAAAGAATTTGATTTATTATCTCTAGGAGAAATTTTATTACGCTTATCGGCACCAAATAACGAGAGGATTGTGCGCGGGGATGTATTTGAAAAGCAAGTTGGTGGAGCAGAGCTTAATGTTGTGTCTGGCGTTTCTTTGTTAGGTCTTCGCTCTGGTATTATTTCAAAGATTCCAGATTCTAGTATCGGAATCTTTGCTAAAAACAAAATTCGTTTTTGTGGGGTCAGTGATGATTATCTTGTGTACGATAAAGAAAAAGATGCAAGACTTGGCATTTATTATTATGAGAAAGGGGCTTATCCGAGAAAACCTAGTGTTGTCTATGATAGAGCCTATACTTCAATGACGAAGATTTCGATAGATGAGTTTCCAGAGAGCATGTATGATGCGACAAAATGCTTTCATATATCTGGGATTACATTAGCTCTTAGTGAGCAGGCGAGAAAAACGGGTGTTGGGATGATAAAAAAATTTAAAGAGCATGGGACATTGATTTCCTTTGATGTGAATTTTAGAGCAAATTTATGGAGCGGCGATGAGGCGAGAAAATGTATCGAGGAAATTTTTCCATACGTAGATATTTTCTTTTGCTCAGAGGATACAGCGAGACTTACCTTTAAAAAAGAGGGAAACGTATATGAAATTATGGAGAGTTTTGCAAAAGAATATCCACTTTCTGTGGTGGCATCCACACAGAGAACCGTTCACAGTCCAAAATGTCATAGCTTTACTTCTATTGTATATGATGCGAAGGCAAGATGCTATTATGAGGATAAGCCTTATGAAAATATTGACGTAGTGGACCGCATTGGAAGTGGAGACGCCTATATTGCGGGCGCTCTTTATGGATTGCTCTGTGAGGACGGAAATTGCGAAAAAGCAGTAATATACGGAAATGCCGCAAGTGTTGCTAAAAATACAATTCCTGGTGATTTGCCTTCTCTTAACTTAGCTGAGATTGATGAGATTATCGAGGGACATAAGCTGGATGGATATGGTAGCGAGATGAAAAGATAAGAAAAGATATTTATATTATGATATGAAAAAACTGTACTTTTCACGAGAAAAATAAAATTTGTGAAAAGTACAGTTTTTTTGTTTTAAATCTATTTAAAGATAGAGGTCTCTAATTTAATGATTTCTGTTCATGAAGTTTCTATTCTTAAAATTTTGAGTGTACCTGAGGGGAATCGAACCCCTAACCTCAAAGTGCAGTTTCATATAATTCAGCGGACATAGTTACTTTGCAGGCATCAGTATAAGTGAATCACCTAAAGGTAGTGGGTTTTACACTTTCCATTTATAAAAGTTATAAGTATATAGTGTCTAATCATCGAAAGAAATATAAGCGCCCTTCATAGGAGATACGGCAAGTTCTGAGAAGAGGCGAAGAGAACCAGATTTATATTTTGCAGGTTTTGGTTGCCAATTCTTTTTGCGTTCTGCCAAAATTTTGTCTATTTCTTCTGGAGTCTTTTTCTCGCCCTTTATTCCGACGATTTCCAAGACACGTTCTTCTACGTCTAAATGAATTAAATCTCCCTCTTCCACTAACGCAATAGGACCGCCAGCTTGTGCCTCGGGAGAACAGTGACCGATGACGGGACCTGTGGAAGCTCCAGAGAAACGTCCGTCTGTGATAAGGGCGATTGTTTTTCCGAGTTCCTTATCGGAAGAAATGGCTTCAGATGTGTAGAACATTTCTGGCATACCTGAGCCTTTTGGTCCTTCATAGCGGATAAATACAGCGTCACCTGGCTGTACCTCATGGTGAAGAACTGCCTTTATACAATCTTCCTCGCAGTCAAATGGTTTAGCAGTCAAAGTAGCCTTGAACATTTCCTTAGGACAAGCAGTATGTTTGATAACTGCGCCCTCAGGAGCTAAATTTCCTCTTAAGATAGCGATAGAGCCGTCTGTTCCGATTGCCTTATCAAATGGATGAATAATATCTTCTTTTGTCAAGCTAAGACCATATTTTTTATTTGCCTCGTTCAACCAGCTTTGACATTTCTCATAGAATCCGTTTTTCTTTAAATCTTCTAAGTTTTCTCCGAGTGTTTTTCCTGTGACGGTCATAACGTCTAGATGAAGAACGCTCTTAATCTCTTCCATGATAGCTGGAACGCCACCTGCATAGTAGAAAAATTCAGCTGGCCATTGTCCTGCCGGACGAATATTTAAGAGATAATGTGCACCTCTATGCAATCTATCAAATGTATCACCATCGATTGTAATGCCAAATTCGTGAGCGATAGCTGGAAGATGGAGTAAGGAGTTTGTGGAGCCAGAAATTGCCGCATGAACCATAATAGCATTCTCAAAGCTTTTTAACGTCACGATATCGCTTGGTTTCATATTTTCCATAGTTGCAAGTTTGACAGATAATCTTCCAGCTGCTTTTGCGTACTCGATTAAGTCTGGGCTAGTTGCTGGTAGGAGAGCACTTCCAGGAAGAGCGAGACCAAGTGCCTCCGCCATAATTTGCATAGTAGAAGCTGTGCCGATGAAAGAGCAGGCACCACAGCTTGGGCAAGCGTTTTGTTTTGCCCAGCAAAGTTTTGCTTCGTCAATCTCACCGCGCTCAAATTTGGCGTTATACATACCAAGTTGCTCTAGTGTTAAAAGTTCAGGACCAGCTGCCATTGTTCCACCTGTTACCACGATAGAAGGAATATTGACACGGGCAAGTCCCATAAGATTTCCTGGCATCCCTTTATCACAGCTTGCGATATAGATACCAGAGTCAAATGGAGTGGCCTCTGCTTGAATCTCAATCATATTTGCAATCATTTCACGGCTGACGAGAGAAAAGTTAATGCCGTCATTTCCCTGACTCTCCCCATCACACATATCAGTTGTGAAATATCTTGCCCCGTGTCCTCCGGCTTCTGCGATAGCCTCCACAGCAGCATTTACAAGAATATCAAGATGTCCAGAGCCAGGATGGCTATCTCCAAATGTGCTCTCAACAAATACTTGAGGTTTTCCTAAATCTTCTAATTTCCAGCCAGTACCAAGGCGAAGTGGATCAAGTTCTGGTGAGTTTTTTCTAAATTCTTGGCTTCTTAACATAATAAATCTTCCTTTCTGATTTATAATCTATTTCTTTTCATTTTTCTTTTCTGTTTTTTGGAGAAGTATATTAATAAATATAGAATGAATATTTTTCATGGAAAGAAATAACGATGACATCACTGGGGACAATTGCCTTTGTTCATTTATTAGGAAGCAAGTATAGTATGATGTCAAGCGCTATTTCTTAAGCATGAACTTATTATAATTATAACATCATACGTCTTATGAATCAACTGTGAAAACTTCTGTAAATTCATATTAAAATTTGTGAAAAATAACAAATCTTAAAAATAAGTCAGATGTATACAAAGGAAAAAAAAGAAAAAATAAAAATAAATATAAAATATGCACAAAAAATAAGTTGAATTTTATGGTAAAATGATGATATTTTTGGTTTTGCTTGAAAATATGTTGACAAAAATAAGTAAGACGTAGTATGATTTTACATAAAAGGAAGCGTTACATGGATGTAGGGGACAGCAGATGTGTAAGTGGAATGAGACAATTTTATAAAAATCTGAGCGAGAAAATGGAAAAAAACAGAAAAAATAGGAGTATTTTTTGTAAATAATTGGATTTATTTCAAAAAACAAGAAAACTCAAACTGTCTATTTTTATTGGACATCAGATGATTATAAAGGAGAAAAGCAAAAGAAAGATTGATTTAAGGAGGAAAATTTTATGTTAATGCTTGTTTTTATTGTTTCAATTGTTGTGTTACTTCTTTGTATTATTAAAATTAAATTAAATGCATTTGTAGCACTTTTAGCCTGTGCCTATGGAACTGGGATTTTGGCATTGGCTACATATTCTGGCGGAACTGCGCCAGAAGGGTTTACATCGCTGACAGATGTAGCGGATTGCGTTACAAATAATTTTGGTTCAACACTTGGTTCTATTGGTATTGTAACTGGTCTTGGTGTTATGCTCGGTATGTTTATGTACGAGTCAGGTGGTATCGACAATATTGTGGCGAAGGTGCTTGTAGCGGTAGGACCTAAGAGGTCACAGTATGCAGTAGGTGTTGCTGGATTTATTACGGGTATCCCAGTATTTGGAGATGTTGTTTATATTATGTTTGCACCGATGCTTCGCGTACTTTCCCGAAAGACAGGGTATTCTATGACTGCTTATGGATGTGCGCTCGCAGTAGCTACAACTTGTACTTTTGCATTAGTACTTCCAACTGCTCCACCGTTGGCGGTAGCTGCAGCTATGAATATTAATGTAGGTATCTTTTTCTTTTATGCTTTAATTTCGGCCTTAGTTGGAATGTTTTTTGGAGGTATTGTATACGGAGGATTTGTTAACAAGCAGGACCAAAAATCTGGAAAGACGTGGGATTTTTCTGATTTGGATGCAGAGACGAAAATAAACGAGAAAGATTCAGAGCATAAAAAAATGAGTGCATTACTTGCATTATCAATTCTTTTATTACCTATTGTTTTGATTTTGATTGGCTCTTTTTCTGCGTTTTTACTTCCAGAAGATAGTACTCTTCTTGCAGTTTTATCTTTTCTCGGAGGTAAAAATGTGGCTATGACAATTGGTGTCTTGTACGGAGCATTTGTTTCTCGTAAGTATTTGCCTCGTTCTATTACAGAGATTATGACAGATGGGGCAGATAAGGTTGGTTTAATTTTATTGATTACAGGTGCTGGCGGAGCTTACGGCGGAGTGTTAAAAGCTTGTGGTATCGCTAACGTTATTACGGGAACGCTTCAGGGATTCCATATGCCAATTTTAATTATGTGTTTTGTTATTTCACAGGTACTTCGTATCGCAACAGGTTCCACAACAGTTGCATTGACAACAACGGCAGCTATTGTATCTAGTGCAGCTGCGACATCTGGAATTTCTCCTATTTTATGTGCAATTGCAGTATGTGCTGGTGGTATCGGTTTATCCTTACCAAATGATTCTGGATTTTGGGCGGTTTCAAGATTTTTCCATTTGACGGAGATTGATACGATTCGTGGATGGAGCTTTGGCGGATTTGCAGCTGGTTTATCGATCTTAATATTTGTATGTGTTTTAAGCTTATGTCAGGGATTCCTTCCTGGACTTATATAGTTTACGCTTAACTTAAGTAAGAAATGTATATTAAATTGGTGTAGGGAAGTTTTTATTACATAGAAGGAAGAAGTTTTAAGTAAAGTTATTCGTTCGTTTTAGAGAGGAAGTCGTTTATTTTATAGCGGCTTCTTTTCTTTTTGTTGAGGAAAAAAGTTTGCACCTAATCTTTTCGTATGTTAAACTAAATGCAGAAATAAGCTTGCTATATTTATATGTCTTACAGAGTAAGCTGAATAGCTACTTTGTCTGAGAGATATAAAATCAGAGGTATTAGTGAGGATATCTTATGCTTGTGGCTGGCAGAGAATATAATGATATAGCTTTTTATTTAAGATAAGAATAGAGGTACGAAAAATATGAGTCAATTTAGCAATATAAAGAGAACATTATTAGCAGAAAAAGTAGAAGAGCAGCTCCTTCAATATATTTTGGAGACACCATATGAGGTTGGAACAAAGATTCCAAATGAGTTTGAGCTTGCGAAGATATTTGATGTGGGAAGAAGTACAATTCGAGAGGCAGTTAAGCTTCTTATATCAAAGGGAATCTTAGAAGTGAGACGAGGATCTGGTACATATGTCATTAGTACGACACCAGCAACGCTGGATCCATTAGGATTACAAAAATTGGGAGAGGATAAAATGTCCATTGCCATTGATTTAGTAGATGTTCGTCTTATGATAGAACCTGCTATGGCGGAGATGGCAGCGAGAAATGCAACGGACGAGGATATTGTAAAGCTTAGGCAATGCTGTGATTTGGTGGAGGAAAATATTTTAAGTGATAAAAGCTATATTCAGGCAGATATCGATTTTCATGTCTGTGTGGCGGAATGTTCTAAAAATAAGGTTGTAGAACAGCTTATTCCGATTATCGATACGGCTGTGATGATGTTAATTAATGTTACTCATAAAAAACTAAAACAAGAGACGATTGAGACACATCGTGCAATTGTCGATGCGATTGCGGAAAGGGATCCAATTGGGGCAAAGACTGCGATGATGATGCATATGACGTACAATCGAAATATGATTAAGAAAATGATGAAAAATTCTGATGAGATAGAAAAAATTGAAGATTTTGATAAATTAGTGAAGTCACTGCAAACAAAGATAGATGAAAAATAAAAAACGAAAAAAGCGATAGGTGAAGGTGGCTAATCTTTTCTTATCGCTTTTTTCACTAACTATTAAGGAAAAAGTAAGTATCTAAATGATAGGTTTAGGAATCTATCATTCAAAATATTTAATATTGATTTGCTTTATTAGGCAAAAATTGATTGGGGTTAGCAAGTTACAATATCGATTTTTTTGTCCCCGTGACATCGGCAATTGGCAGGGGAACAAAAAACAAATCTTATAGATAATATTTTTAATAGTGTTTCATTATATAAAATTCTAAATTATAATATGAAACAATCTATGGCTTTATTATAATTCATTTTTAGGGAATGTCAAGAGATTTTATGTATTTTTTTGTATACAGTATAAAGAAAATAAAGTAGAAGAAAAGGCAGAAAAAATATATTAGATTTGCTCAAAGCTGAGGTTTGTGCTACAATAATGCGTGGCAATAGATAATAGGAGATAGAATTTATCATTTATATCGAAGGGTAAACTTACTTTAATTTTCATCAAAATAGATTAGAAAAGGGGAAAAATTATGGAAGAAAAAAATCCAATACAAGTGGCAGACCGAATTTTTGCAGTATTAGAGAGATTAGCACAAAAAGGTGCAGTTGGATTAATTGAATTAAGCAAGGAACTTAAACTAAATAAAAGTACAGTGCATAGACTTTTGAATTCTCTTATGTATATGGGTTATGTAAAACAGGATGAAGATACATTGAAATATGAATTGACTTATAAAATTTGTAGAGTAGCCAATAATCTGATGAATCAGGTTGATTTGATTCAGATTGCAAAGCCGTATTTAAAAGAACTCTCAAGAAAGACAGGAGAGACTGTGCATCTAGTGGAGAGAGAGGGGAATATGGCAGTTTATATTGATAAGGTAGAAAATTCTACGAATGCAGTGCGACTTGTGTCTAAGGTGGGAAAAAATATTCCTCTTTATTGTTCAGGAGTTGGCAAGGCGATGATGGCAGAAATGCTGGAAGAGAAGGTGAGAGAAATTTGGAGTCAGAGCGAGATTATTTCTTATACAGATATGACAATCTCGAGTATTGAGGAGCTACTAGAGCAACTTGAAGTTGTGAGACAAAAAGGATATGCGATAGATGACGAGGAAAATGAGATAGGAGTGCGCTGTGTGGCAATCGCACTTCCGGATATAGACGGGAAAAATCGCTATGCAATTAGCATCTCAGCACCGGAAATTCGTATGACAGATGAAAAAATAGAGATATGTGCAAAGGCGTTAAAGGAAGCTAAAAGAAAAATTAAACAGGCTTGGAGTTAAAGTAAAGATAAAGAGGATATTGTAAAATATAAAATTCAAATAAGATATATTGTTGAATCATTATCGGCAATATATCTTATTTGAGAAATTTATTTTGCAACGTCCTCTTTTTTCGTAGTTTTGTGGGTTTGCTAGTTTATCTTTGTACTCTAGCTCCAGCGCCGCCCATAATTGCTTCCACTTCTTTTTTATTTGCCATAGTAGTATCGCCAGGTGTAGTCATAGCGAGAGCACCGTGGGCAGCTCCATAATTTACAGCAAGCTCTGCATTGCCCGTTGTCATTAATCCATAGATTAATCCAGATGCGAAGGAGTCCCCACCACCTACGCGATCCATAATCTCAAGTCCCTTATAGTCTTTTGCCTTATAGATTTCTCCATCAGCCCAGCAAAGTGCACTCCAGTCATTGACTGTTGCTGTCTTTACTTCACGAAGAGTTGTTGCCACAGCTTTAAAATTAGGATATGTTTTTGCAGCTTCGTTAATCATTTTTTTGTATCCTTCTAAGTTTAATTCTTTTAAGTCTGCGTCATTTCCTTCAATTTCAAAACCAAGACAAGCTGTGAAATCTTCCTCATTACCGATCATAACATCTACGTACTGAGCGATTTCTTTATTTACTTCCTGAGCCTTTGCCTGACCACCGATAGCACTCCACATAGATGGACGGTAGTTTAGATCGTAAGATACAATTGTTCCGTATTTCTTAGCTGTCTTGATGGCTGCAATAACAGTCTCGCAAGCCTGCTCAGATAAAGCTGCATAGATTCCGCCAGTATGTAACCAGCGAACGCCTAACTTCCCGAAAATATAGTCGAAATCGAAATCATTTGGTGTAGCTTTAGAGATAGCTGTATTAGCACGGTCTGAACAGCCAACTGCTCCACGGATACCAAATCCTCGCTCTGTAAAGTTGATACCATTTCTACAAATACGTCCGATTCCATCTGTTTTCATCCACTTAATGAGAGAAGTGTCAACACCACCTTGCATAATGAAATCTTCCATAAGCATACCAACTTCGTTATCCGCAAATGCTGTAATAACAGCTGTATTCATTTTGAAACATTTTTTTAGTCCACGGATTACATTGTACTCTCCGCCGCCTTCCCAAGCACGAAAAGTTCTTGCTGTGCGGATTCTTCCCTCGCCTGGATCGAGACGAAGCATAACTTCACCTAGGGATACAGCATCATATTTACATTCACTTTCTGGTCTTAAATTTAAATTCATAATATTATCCTTTCTAGCTGTCCAAGGAAGGAGTATCGCTTTAGACAGCATTTTCTTATTTATTACGGTATGGCATTTGACAAAATTTCCAAAATAAGTTCATGGAAGTTATGTCGAATATTTTATTGGGGGATGTTTTGCTTATCTGCGAATTTTAGCTGCGAGTTCAACGGCTTCCTTTGTCATCTCACGAATTTTATCAAATTCGCCAGCCTGAATCATGTCGCCTTTTACCATCCAGCTGCCACCACAGCAGATGATTTTATCGCATTCGAGATAATCTTTTAAATTTTTTGTATTAATTCCTCCGGTCGGCATGAATTTTAAGCTTGTATAAGGAGCTGCCATTGCTTTAATCATAGCAACACCGCCAGCTTGTTCAGCAGGGAAAAATTTTACGACTTCCATTCCTCTTTTTACTGCTTTTGCTACTTCAGATGGAGTGATGCATCCAGGAAATACAGGAATTTCTTTTTCTAAACAGTAATCTACAATCTGTTCATCAAATCCAGGACTTACAATAAATTTTGCTCCTGCCTCTACTGCGCGGTCTACTTGTTCAGTAGTAAGAACGGTTCCAGCACCTACTAACATTTCGGGATATTCCTCTGCCATAGTTTTGATAGACTCCTCGGCTGCATCTGTACGGAATGTTACCTCAGCGCATGTAAGACCGCCTTCACAAAGTGCTTTTGCTAAAGGAGCTGCATCTTTTGCGTCATTTAATACTACTACTGGTACGACACCAAAATGGCTAAATTGTTCTGCTATTGTTTTCATATTTTTATTTTTTCCTTTCTTAATGCATGTTTGGTTTCATATGGATATCTTCTTGCGCGCAATTATAGAAAGCATGGGAGCTTAGCGATGGCTGATTCTCTTTTATCGCTTCTATTGACTTTATCATACACCAATTTTTTTGAATGTCAACCATATTATGAAATATAGTTTCATAATACAAAACTGATAAATGAGAATTCTTTAGATAATCATTTTGAAATCATAAAATTAATAAATATGTTTCAATATGATATTTTTTATAAAATATTTATCTTCATTTTATATGGAAGGGAAACTTTTATTGAAGGAAGTATTTAATAAGGATGTGTCAATTTTTATAAAGTATGCAGAAGAACTTATTATTCATTTTTCAAATATAAAATAAACAATGGTAAATTATAAAAATGCAACTCATTTGCAAAAATACTTGACAAATATAAAATCTAAGATTATAATGTCAAAATGCAAATGAGTTGCATTTTTGTGGAAATGAAAAATAATACATTTAAAATGAAAAGATAAGAGAATTATAGTTATAGAGAGGGAATGTGAGAATAGTATGAAAAAGGAGTATAAAACGAAAGCAAAGGATTTAATATTAGAGTATGCTAAACTTCATAAGGAGCAGAGGTTTTCAGCGATGGATATTTTTGAATATATTAGTAGTATGGGAAGTACTGTTAATATGACAACTATTTATCGAAATTTGGATAAGATGACAGATGGGCAAATTTTGTTAAAGTATAAGACAACGGGGGATGAGAGGGCTGTGTATCAATATGTAGAGCCGGATACGCATTGTCATCACCATTTGCATATGCACTGTAAAAACTGTGGAAAGATTATTCATTTTGAATGTGCATTTATGGATGAGTTTAGACAGCACTGTCTCGAGCATCATGGATTTGTGTTGGAATGTGATGGTTCAATATTAAATGGAATTTGTAGACAATGTGCTGAGAATATGAAGTTATGATGAATAAAAGTAAGAGAGGGATATGAAGTGAAAAAGCGAATTGGAATGATAATTTGTCTTTTCCTCACGGTGATTTTAGCATTACAAGGTGTAACAGCTTATGCGGCACAGTTTAGGGAAGAGATGAGAGATAAGAAAAACGAAGATGGAAAAATAAAAATTGTTTGTATGATTTTTCCACAGTATGACTGGTTAAGGAAAGTCATCGGAGAACAAATAGATCATTATGATATAAAATTATTATTGGATAACGGATCAGAGCTTCATAGTTATCAGCCGACAGTGGAGGATATGGCAGAAATTTCAAGTAGTGATTTTTTCTTTTATGTCGGCGGAGAGTCAGACTCGTGGGTAGAGGATGCCCTAAAATCCGCTAAAAATCCAAATTTAAAGGCAGTTAGTCTTTTGGAAATGTTGGAGGATTATGCTAAGGTAGAGGAGGAGATTGAAGGCGCAGCGGGGCATAAGCATGAACACGGGGACACAGATCACGAAGAAGAAGAAAATATTTCTATTATAGATATTTATCAAGAAGATAATGCATATGAAGCAGAGGATAAAATAGAATATTCGCATGAAGAAGTCGAGGAAGAGCATGGACATGGAGAAGAATATGATGAACATATGTGGCTTTCTCTTAAAAATGCACAGGCAGCGGTGGAGAAATTAAGTCAGATTCTCAGAGAGTTGGACCCTGAAAATGCATCTATTTATACAAAAAATAGCCAGCAATATGAGCAAAATATACAAGCTTTAAATATACAATATGAAACTATAGTGAAAAATGCGAAAAGAAAAATAATTTTATTTGGAGACCGTTTCCCATTTCGCTATTTGGCAGATGATTATGGTCTTACGTATTATGCGGCGTTCGAGGGATGTAGTGCGGAGACGGGAGTTAGCTTTGAGACGATTATTTTTCTTGCTGGTAAGATGAATGAGGAAAATCTCCCAGTTATCTTTACACTGGAAAATTCCAATGAGCAGCTGGCGCAGGTAATTGTAGAAAATACAAAAGAGAAAAATCAAGAGATTTTGACATTGCATTCGATGCAATCTGTGACAAGAAAACAGCTCGAGCAGGATGGATTTTCTTATCTTGGACTTATGCAAGAGAACTTAAATGTATTGGATAAGGCGTTAAATGAATAAGAGAAAAGATAGAACGTGAAAGAGGGAGGAATAAAATTGTCATATATTATTTGCAAAGATTTGGCAGTTGGATATGAGGGAAAGGCTGTCTCGGAGCATATTCACTTTAAAGTAAATCCAGGTGAGTATTTATGTATTGTTGGAGAAAACGGAGCAGGAAAGAGTACTTTGATGAAAACCTTACTTCACTTGATTAAGCCAGTGAGTGGAGAGATTATATATGGAGACGGATTGGATGCTCATGAGATTGGATATTTGCCACAGCAGACAGTTGTCCAAAGAGATTTTCCGGCATCCGTTATGGAAATTGTTCTCTCAGGAAATGTTGCTAGAACAGGGCTTTGGCCTTTTTTTGGAAGAGAGGAAAAAGACAGAGCGAGAAAAAATATGGAACGGATGAATATATGGAATCTGCGAAAGAAATGTTATCGCAATCTCTCAGGTGGACAGCAGCAAAGAGTTCTTCTTGCGAGGGCTTTATGTGCGACGACGAAACTGCTTCTTCTTGATGAACCGGTATCAGGACTTGACCCAAAGGTGACGGTGGAGTTTTATCGCTTGATTGAGAATTTAAAGAAAGAAGGAATAACGATTATTATGGTTTCACATGATATGCAGGCAGCAGCAGATTATGCCAGCCATATTTTACATGTAGGACAGAAAGATAAATTTTTTGGAACAAAAGAAGAGTATTTAAATAGTGAAGTTTGGAAAAAATTAGAAGGAAAATCGAGGAAAGAAAGATGTTAGCAATGATAGAAAAATTACAATTTTATATGGAATATCCGTTTGTGAAGTATGCTTTTATTGTTGGAGTGCTTATTGCGTTATCTTCTTCTTTGCTTGGAGTGACCTTAGTTTTGAAGAGATTTTCGTATATCGGAGATGGACTTTCTCATGTTGCATTTGGAGCAATGGCGATAGCCACAGTATTTGGTATAGGAAATGATTTAATTTTTGTTATGCCAGTGACGATTTTAGTGGCAATTTTGCTTTTGATGGGCGGACAAAATACTTTAATTAAGGGGGATGCAGCGATAGCGATGTTATCGGTTGGCTCTCTTGCAGTTGGGTATTTTATGTTAAATGTATTTTCTGCCTCCTCTAATTTAGCGGGAGATGTATGCACGACACTTTTTGGCTCGACATCGATTTTAACTTTGACGAGAAGTGATGTCGAACTTTGTATTATCATGTCTATTGTAGTTGTCTTTTTATTTTTCTTTTTTTATCATAAAATATTTGCAGTGACATTTGACGAAAATTTTTCAAAGGCAATCGGAGTGAGGACAGATGGGTATAATTTATTAATTGCCGTAGTTACAGCGATTATTATTGTATTGGCAATGAAATTAGTTGGGTCTTTATTAATTTCTGCTCTCGTTATCTTTCCGTCTTTATCAGCGATGAGAGTAATTCAAAATTTCCGAGGTGTTGTAATTGGAGCGGCAATAATATCTATTATATGTGCTCTCTTTGGAATGATGGTTTCAATTCTCTTTTCTACTCCAGTAGGTGCGACGATTGTAGTGGCGAATATTTTTGTATTTTTAGTTAGTTATATAATAGGAAGTTTTGTGAGGGAATAGATTATAAATGAATATTAAATATTTAGAGCGAAAGATGCTGTGCTTGCTCCATACTTTCCTAATTATATTTTTTATTAGTTTCAAATCCATATCTTAAAATGAGATTTAGTCTCAAAATAGGTAAAAAATTGGTGAGAATAGTGGAATCTTTCGCAGCATTTTGAGAGTGTAAAATAAGAAGTGCAAAAAAATACAACAAAAAAATACTATAAGATTGATAAGAAAATATCATATTTCTTCTAGAATATTACATGGCAATATTTAGGATGCTTTGTTAAAATAACAATACAATAGTTTCGTGAAAAGTAAGGAATTGAAATGAAAAGCTAAGTTTTAGTGTTTTTCTCTTCCATCAAATAACTAAAAGTTAAATTGTAAAAAGGAGAAGAAGTATTATGAGAAGAAGAGTTCTAGGAGTATTGTTGGCAGCAATGATGAGCGTGACAATATTGGTGGGATGTGAAGAAAATAATACAGAAAAAGAAGAAGTTAGCATAGCTTCTAATAGTAAGGTGGCTGTATTTTATTATAGTGGTACGGACGATTATGTAAATTCTGTAAAGACAGCGTTAGATAAACAGCTGGGGGATTTGGGTGTTAAGTATAATGACTATGATGCAAAAAATAGTCAAGAGACACAAAATAGTCAGATTGATGAAGCGATTAAAGACGGAGCAACAGCACTTATTGTAAATATTGTTAATGCGGGTTCCAGGAAGGATTCGGAGGAAATTTTAGATAAGGCGAAGGAAGCGGGAATCCCAATTGTATTTTTTAATCGTTCTATTGAGCCAGTTGGAGAAGAGGGAACAATTCTGAGTTCCTACGATAATTGTGCTTATGTTGGAACTAATCCAGTGGAGGCTGGACAGATGCAGGGTGATTTGATTGGAAGATATATTGCAGATAATTATGATACGGTTGATTTAAATGGAGATGGAAAAATTTCTTATGCGATGTTTATGGGACAGGAAGGAAATATTGAAGCAGTTAACCGTACACAATATGCAGTTGAGAACGCCAATACTTTGATTGAACAGGCAAAGGGAAAAGGATATGAGCTTGTCTATTTTAATGAGGAATCTTTAGAAACTCCATATCAAGTGGATCCGGATGGTGCGTGGAGTGCGGATGCAGCGAAAAAATATATGAAAGATAATTTGATTCAATATAATGATATGAATAATAATATGATAGAGCTTATTATTTGTAATAATGATGCGATGGCAAAGGGTGCGATTGAGGCATTAAATGAAGTCGGATATAATAAAGGAAACGAGGACATAAATAGCACTATGATTCCAGTGTTTGGTGTAGATGCCACAGAGGAGGCAAAACGGCTTATCACAGATGGAAAGATGGAAGGAACAATTAAGCAGGATGCAGAGGGAATGGCAGGTGCCGTAGTTGAAATGATAGCAAATGCATCGAATGGTAAGGCGCTTATGGATGGAATTGCAGATTCTTATACGCTCGCAGATGATATTGCTAATGAGGTTTATATTGAATACTCAGATTATTATGCGGAGCAGCAAAATCAATAGAAATATAATGCCAAAGTCATAAAATCGGATAAGGGAGTTTTTTGCGAAATATTGACACTATTATGTAAGTCTGCTATATTATAAATCATATAAAGATACTATGATTTATTGAGGTGGAAAGTGATGGAAAGGAAAATAGAGAGAGAGATAAATGGATTAGTGAAAGAAATTCTAGGTGATTATAAAAAGGATAGATCCATTGATAATATTAATATATTTGATCAGCCAGATAAGGAAGTTGTGATCGATATTTTGAGCAAATTGCGCCAAATTATTTTTCCAGGATATTTTAAAAATAAGGCGTATCGAATTTACACAGCAAAGAATAATTTGACGATGTTGCTTGAAGATGTCTTTTATCATCTAAATAAGCAGATTATGATTGTGTTGCGTTATGATGAGAAATGGGTAAATGCGACGGTAGAAGAATTGTCAATTCAATCTTATGAGATTTGTATGCAATTTTTTAAGACGATTCCTAGAATTCGAGAGTATATTGAGACGGACGTGCAGGCAGCCTACGAGGGAGATCCAGCTGCGTATAATAAAGATGAGATTATTTTTTCTTACCCTGGATTATATGCAATTGTAGTGAATCGAATTGCTCATGAATTATATAATTTATCCGTTCCATTAATTCCTAGAATGATGACGGAGCATGCTCATAGTGTGACAGGAATAGATATTCATCCAGGAGCGACAATCGGAAAGTACTTTTTTATGGACCATGGAACAGGAATTGTAATTGGTGAGACGACGATTATCGGTGAGCATGTGAAAGTTTATCAGGGCGTGACATTAGGTGCACTTTCCACAAAGGGCGGTCAAAAACTAAAGAGCAAGAAGAGACATCCAACAATTAGAGATAATGTGACAATTTATTCTGGAGCTTCTATTTTAGGCGGAGAGACCGTAATTGAGAAGGATGTTGTTATCGGAGGTAACTCCTTTATTACAAAATCCATTCCAGCGGGAACGACAGTTACAGTGAAGAATCAAGAAGCAAGCTATAATTATATTACTAATTCTTTCCAGCAGACAGAATTAGAACAGGATGAAAACTGGTTTTATATAATTTAAGTAGATGAATGAATTTGATATATTGTGAAGTATTAAGAGATGAGAAATTGAATTTCTAAATTTGATTTTTCGTCTCTTCTTTTTTGGATTGTACTCTAAATGATGAAAATATATTTTGGAAGATAAAAGTTTTGGAATGAGAGAAATGAAATATAGTTAGTAAGTTTTTATTTTTCACCTTGATGGATAGAAATTTGCAGATGCTTATGTTGCAAAAATGATACAATAATTATATTAATGAGAAAATATAATTTATATAATGTAGGAGGTATGATTATGGGTTCAATTCTTGAAGAAATGCACAAAATGAAATTACAGCAGAAGATGGCTGAGTTAGAGGCTCAGGGAGGCAATCAAAACGTAGAGGAACATCCTCTAAATGGAAGATATTATTGTAAGGCTTGCGGTTATATTTATGATGAGGCTGAGCAAGGAAAGCCATTCACAACATTATCTCACTGTCCAGTTTGTAATATGGGACAGCAGCAGTTTATTAAGATTAATTAGTCGGTTGTGATTACAAGATTGTGCTGGAGGGTTAACGCAGCATGAAAAAGAAGTTAGAACATTTATTAAGTGAATTAGAGCGCATGGAGGACTTAGAAGAGAATCTTGAGATGGTTCCGCTATACGATGAGGCTTTAAATCTAAGTAAAGATATTTACGGAAAATATAATTTAAAAACTCTAGAAATTTACAATAATTATGGTGGACATTTAAGAAATTTAGGTCTCTATGATAGAGCGGAGCAGCTACTTCGGGAGGCAATTGTCTGTGCAGAGCATGTGCGAGGAGTGAGCCATCCAGACTATGCCACAACACTTGTGAATCTTGCTAATTTACTTCGCATGATGAAACAGTATAAGGAGAGTGAAAGCTTATTTAAGCGGGCACTTGCACTTTATGGTAACACAATCGGTAATAAACATTTTCTCTATGTCGGTGCGGCGAATAATTTAGGTCTTTTGTATTTTGATATGGGAAAAAAGGAGGAGGCACTTCCTTATTTTTTACACTGTATCAAAGAATTAGAGGGAAAAGCAGAATATAAGATTCCTTATGCGATTACGCTACATAATTTAGTAGAGATTTATAAATATCAAGGAAAGAGGCAGCTTGCAAAAGATACTCTAAAAAAAGAGATTGCAATCTATAAAGAGATGCAGTACGAGGGAACAGTCCTTTATGCTGCGGCGCTGAATTCTCTTGGAATTATTTACTATGAAGAGGGCGATTATGAGGCTGCTTACCGTGAAATGAAAGAGAGTGTGGATATTGCGAGAGTGCATTTGGGTGAAGCGAGCGAGAGCTATAAGCATGGCAGCAAGAATCTCAAGATGATAGAAGAGAAGATGAAAAAGACGTATGAGAGTACGAAAAAACCGATAAAGGAGGCAATACATCCAATGAAAGGACTCGAGCTTTGCAAAGCATATTTTTATGAGGTTTGCTATCCCGTCTTGGAGAGAGAATTTAAGACTTATCTTCCAAGAATGGCGGCAGGCTTAATTGGAGAGGGCTCCGAATGTTATGGTTTTGATGATGTTTTGTCTCAGGATCATGACTTTGGTCCAGCTTTCCAGATATTTATTCCTAAGGAAGATATGCCAATTTATGGGGAGCAATTGAAGGTTCGTCTTTCCAGACTTCCAAAGAAGTTTAAGGGCTTTGAGAGAAAAGAAGAGGAATATGGACAGGGAAGAACGGGTGTTTTTGCTATCGAAGATTTCTATAAGAAATTTATTGCGGTAGAGAAAGTACCAGATAATATCAATATTTGGAGACAGATTCCAGAGTATGCGCTTTCAACAGTGACAAATGGGGAAGTATTTTTTGATAATTATGGGAGGTTTTCTCAGATTAGAGAAGATTTAAAAAAGGGATATCCAGAAGCCGTAAGGCTAAAAAAAATTGCAGCGAGATTGATGAAAATGGCTCAGAGTGGTCAGTATAATTTTCCACGTTGCTTAAAAAGAAAAGAGTATGTGGCGGCACAGCTTGCACTTACAGAGTTTATGCAGACGGCAATGTCTCTTATCTATTTGTTAAATCATACATATAGTCCATATTATAAGTGGATTCACAAAGGAATGGCGAATTTACCAGTTTTAGGTGAGAAAACTTATGAGAAAATGGATCGCTTGGCAGGGCTTTCTTTGAAGACAGAGGGAGCAGAGATGGAATGGATCGTAGAGGAAATTTGTAATTACTGTCTTGGCGAGTTGCAAAAAGAGGGACTTACAAAAAACCCAGAGAAATTTCTCTTGATGCAAGGACCAGAGATTTTAAAAAATATTAATATTCCAGCTCTTAAGAATAGCAATCCATGGGTCGAATAGAACAGTTGGCTGTGTTTTTTATGGAAAAGGGAGAAAAGTGTACAAAACTTTGTAAAATCTGATAAAAGGTTGACAAAGTAGTCTGAAAGGAAGTATACTGAATATAGTTCTTACAAGTAATATCAGCTATTATAGTAGTGATTAGGAAGAACGGTGGAAAACCGACGCAGGCTTACCCCTACTGTGAGATGGACGAAAGTAGCATATGCCACTGGTGGATAACTGGGAAGGCGTTACTGGAGGATGAAATCGCAGCCAGGATACTAGTCAGATATGAAAGTAGGTAACTTCAAAACAGATTCTTGGGTGGAGAATAGGTTGACGCCAATAAAGCAATATAAGTTTAGGCTAATATTGCTGGCTAGATTAGATTGGAATTCTCCCAGTGTGGGAGTTTTTTAGTTAAAGTCGTTTGACACATAGTAGTACTTGGCCGGCTATTTTGTTAAACGATCTATGATCCAGAATAAAAGTGTTAGATTCTTTCCCCAAGGAACGCTTCTCACACCTCAAGGGGCTGTCGCAAAATAAATTTAGATATTAGATTTATTTTGCGACAGCCCCTTTTCGTTTTATCTAAAAATATAGTTATGAAATTTACAAAATATTTGTATAAACTGTTAAATATTACAGAAAATTTTAAGAATAATACAGATGAAAAAAATACTTAAATTTGTCAATGATATTTTTTTGATATGAATTCGTCTTTTTGCATAAAAAAAGTGCAGGTTCAAAAAAATAGCATAGGATTTTTGTGTGAAATATGGCTATTTTTTTGTCTTTTACATAATTTTATATATAAGATATAACCAAAAAATACAATATTTTATAGGTAAGAATCGTGCCAATCAATGGTTCGTTTTTTTCTAACGGATTTCCATATGGATTGGTAGAATATGATTAAGTGACGATGGAATAAGGGCAAAATGGGTTCCATCAAGCATAGTCGTATTAGTTCTTAGTATTATTTAAATCCATTAAAATTATTTTTCAAAAATGGATTGTAAAAGCTTTTTAAAAGCAGTGCTCTAAAAGCATAGGGAGCAGAAGTTTTTAAAAGTGAAAAAGCTCATAAGTTTATGAGTTGAATATGATGATTTTCATCATTTTGGGGATTATGTATAGAGCAAATTCTCTTAGTTTGGACTATGGGAATATAAGCTCAAATAGAGCACCGCAGATATGCGGAAACTCTCTAATCTAGCTTGTGAACTTCATGTAAGACACGGTATCTTTCGGGAGAAATGCAGTGGAGGAGGAAGCAAGAATTCCCTGACTTTTGGGATGGGGAGTGTCAATTTGGCACAAATTCTATTATAGTGTATAAGGAGGATCATAGAATGATTGCAAAAGGATTTACAGAACCTAGTGAACGTATTAAAGCGCTTAAGGCAGAGGTAGTTAATGCTGTTCCTGAAGTAGAACCATATAGAGCTGTGTTAATCACAGAATCTTATAAAGAAACAGAAGGTATGCCAGCTGTTATGAGAAGAGCAAAGGCTTGTGAGAAGATCTTTAATAATCTTCCTGTTGTAATCCGTGATAACGAGTTAATTGTAGGAGCTTTATCCGTAAAACCTCGTTCCACAAATCTTTGCCCAGAGTTCTCTTTTGACTGGGTAGAAAAAGAGTTTAAGACAATGGCTACACGTATGTGTGACCCATTCGTAATTACAGAAGAGACAGCTGATATTCTTCATGAAGTATTCAAATATTGGAAAGGTAAAACAACGAGTGAGTTGGCTACATCTTATATGAGTCAGGAATCTTTAGATTGCCAGGCTGGCGGCGTATTTACAGTTGGTAACTACTATTTTGGTGGTATCGGTCATGTTTGCGTTGACTATGGTAAAGTATTAAAGATTGGTTTCAAAGGAATCATTGCTGAAGCAGCAGAAAAGATGAACAGCTTAGATATGAATGATCCAGAGTTCTTACAGAAGAGAAACTTCTATGAGGCAGTTATCATTTCCTATACAGCAGCTATTAATTTCGCTAAGAGATATTCCAAAAAAGCAGCTGAGATGGCAGCTACATGCCCAGACCCAGTAAGAAAAGCTGAGTTATTGCAGATTTCTAAGAACTGTGATAGAGTTCCAGAAAACGGAGCATCAAACTTCTATGAAGCTTGCCAGTCCTTCTGGTTCGTACAGGCATTAGTACAGATTGAAGCGAACGGACATTCCATTTCTCCAGGACGTTTCGATCAGTATATGTGGCCATATTTAGAGGCAGATAAAGAAATCTCTAAAGAGTTCGCTCAAGAATTAATTGACTGTATATTCGTATTATTAAATCATGTAAATAAAACTAGAGATGACGTTTCTGACCAGGCATTTGCTGGATATGCTGTATTCCAGAATTTCGGTGTTGGTGGACAGGACAGATACGGAATGGATGCTACTAACCCTGTTTCCTATATGTGTATGGACGCAGCAGCTCATGTTAGACTACCAGCTCCTTCCTTCTCTATTCGTGTACATAATGGAACACCTGATGAATTCTTACTTCGTGCTTGTGAGTTAGCAAGACTTGGTATGGGTGTACCTGCTATGTATAATGACGAAGCTATCATTCCTGCTCTTTGCGGTAGAGGATTAACATTACCAGATGCTCGTGATTACTGTATCATCGGTTGTGTTGAGCCACAGTGCCCACATAAGACAGAAGGATGGCATGACGCAGCATTCTTTAATGTAGCAAAAGTATTTGATATCGCTATCCATGGTGGAAAGAACCGTGATGGCAAACAGTTAGGACCTGTAACTCCTCCAATGACAGAGTGGAAGTCTATGGATGATGTTTACGGAAACTTGGAGAAACAGATGCAGTTCTTCGTTAAGAACTTAGTAGAGGCAGACAATGCTGTTGATATTGCTCATAGAGAGAGAGCACCATTGCCATTCATGTCCGCACTTGTTGATGACTGTCTCGGAAGAGGTAAGACAGTTATGGAAGGTGGAGCTATCTACAACTTCACAGGACCTCAGGCATTTGGTAATGTTGATACAGGTGATGCTATCTACGCAATCCAGAAACATGTATTTGAAGATAAAGACCTTACGATGGCTCAGATTTATGAAGCTATGGAAAATAACTTTGGTGCTGAGCTCGGTGCTGGATGCTACGATGGACCTTTCGTAGTAATGAGTGCTGATGGTGATGCAGCTTGCGAGCCTTGCTGTGAAGAAAGCGCACCAATCGCTGATGATATGGAAAGCTTAATCAACGCAATCGTAAGAAAAGTTTTAGCTGAAAAAGGTGGAGCTGATATAGCTGAGACTTGTGCAGCAGCTACAAAATCCGCTTGTGGATTAAGTGATTCTAAGAGAGCAGAGTATGACAGAATTCGTCAGATTCTTGATGCAACTCCTTGCTTCGGCAATGATGATGATGCTCCAGATATGTGTGCAAGAAAAGCTACTCAGATTTACTCCTACGAAGTAGAAAAATATAAAAACCCACGTGGTGGACAATTCCAGGCTGGATGCTACCCAGTATCTGCTAACGTATTGTTCGGTAAAGATGTACAGGCTCTTCCAGATGGACGTTACTCCAACGCTCCTTTGGCTGATGGTGTTTCCCCTCGTCAGGGTCATGACGTTAAGGGACCTACAGCTGCTGGTAACTCTGTAGCAAAATTAGACCAGTTGAATATTTCTAATGGTACATTGTACAATCAGAAGTTCTTACCATCTGCTGTAGCAGGAGATCAGGGACTTATGAATTTCGCAGCAGTTGTTCGTAACTACTTCGATAAGAAAGGTATGCATGTACAGTTCAATGTAATTGATAGAGAAACATTACTTGACGCTCAGGCTCATCCAGAGAACTATAAAGACTTAGTAGTTCGTGTTGCTGGTTATTCTGCACACTGGACAGTACTTGCTAAGGAAGTTCAGGATGATATTATCGCTCGTACAGAGCAGACATTCTAATAAAATCATAGACTGTCAGAGTTAAGTATACTCACAGAGCAGATTTGATATTTTTCGGATGAGCGTGCTATGCACGACAAAGTATAGAAATTTCAGACGGCAGCCGGAACCAATTGGCTTCGGCTGTCGTTTTTCACTAGGAGGTAAATATGTGGAAATTATTACCGGAACAATTAATTGAACCTCCCACAAATGTGGAGAAAAAGGGGCTTGTCTTTAATATCCAGAGATTTTCTGTAAATGACGGTCCTGGTGTTCGAACCATTGTTTTCTTAAATGGATGTCCACTTAGATGTAAATGGTGTTGTAATCCTGAATCTCAAAAACTATCTCCTGTTGTTATGTTTAAGGCTCCAAACTGTGTTGGATGTGGAAATTGTACTGTCGTATGTCCTACTGGAGCTTCCGATTTAAGCCTTCCAGGTAAAATTGACCACTCAAAATGTATTGCCTGCGGTAAATGCGTAGATGTTTGTTACCATAAGGCTCTTGAGCTCACTGGTAAATGGATGACAGTAGAAGATTTAATGTATGAATTATACAAAGATCGTGTTGTGTATCGCAGATCAAATGGTGGAATTACTGTATCTGGCGGCGAGGCATTAGTACAGCATGAGTTTTTAGTAGAGTTATTAAGTACATGTAAAACTCTTGGATGGCATACGGCAATTGAGACAACAGGTCTAGCTTCAAAAGAGGTATTAGATGAAGTGATCCCATGGCTTGATTTAGTTATGATGGATATTAAACATATTGATCCTGCTGTTCATAAACAGTTTACAGGTGTTGATAATATTAAAATATTAGAAAATGCAATTTATATTTCCAAAATTGCAAAAGAAATGATTGTTCGTGTTCCTGTTATTCCAGGATTTAATGCGGATAAAAATACGATTGCAGGAATCGCTGAGTTTGCAACTTATATGAATAATATTAAGCAGATTCATTTGCTTCCATATCATGACTTAGGATCTAATAAATATGGAATGATGGGACAGGAGTATGAATTGCAGGGAGTAAAAACTCCAGACGAGGAATTTATGGCAGAGCTTAAGGCTGTCGTAGAAGAAAAAGGCTTCCAATGTAAAATTGGCGGTTAAAGAGGTGAAGACAGATGAACACTTATCTTCTGACTTCTGAGTCGGTTACAGAGGGACATCCAGATAAAGTCTGTGACCAGATTTCAGATCGATTATTAGATTGCTATTTAAAGGGAGATAAAAACTCCCATGTAGCGATAGAGACAATGGCTTCCAAAGATGTTATTTTTATTTCTGGTGAGGTTTCTTCTAATACTCAAGTAGATATTGTAGCGGAGGCTAGAAAAGTTTTACTTGATATTGGGTATGATGCCAAAGAAAAGGGAATGGATGGAAGAACTTGCGAGATTATTACAAATGTATGTGTACAGTCTGCTGATATAGCTATGGGCGTTTGTCATGAGGATGGCTCAGTGGGGGCAGGAGATCAGGGAATGATGTTTGGATATGCCTGCAATGAGACAGCAAGCTATATGCCGCTTAGTATTGACTTTGCAAATAAACTTGTATTACAATTGACAAAAGTAAGAAAAGAAAAGATACTTCCTTATCTTTATCCAGATGGAAAATCTCAAGTGACAGTTAGATATAATGAAGATGGAACTGTGGATAAGATAACAGATGTTGTTGTTTCTGCACAGCATAGTGCAGATATTGGTCTTGATATATTAAGAGACGATATTAAGAGGGAAGTCATAGATAAGATTATTCCATCGAAATTGATGGATAAGGATGTGAAGATTCACATCAATCCAACAGGACGCTTTGTCATAGGTGGTCCTATGGGAGATACTGGTGTAACTGGAAGAAAGATTATCGTAGATACTTATGGAGGTGTCGCAAGGCATGGCGGCGGAGCCTTTTCTGGAAAGGATCCTACTAAGGTAGACCGCTCTTCTGCCTATATGGCTCGATATGCGGCGAAAAATATTGTGGCTGCGGGACTTTGTGATAAATGTGAGATATCTTTAGCGTATGCCATTGGCATTGCAGATCCAGTTGCAATTAGAGTGAATACTTTCGGAACAGAGATTATACCAACAGAGGTTTTGGAAGAAGCAGTGGCAGATGTATTTGATTTTTCTGTAGCTGCAATTTTAAGTAAATTAGATCTTAAAAATACTAGTTATTGTCCTGTGGCTGCTTACGGACATTTTGGAAGAAATGATCTTGACTTGCCATGGGAGAGAACAGATAAGGCAGAATGTTTGAAGCAAAGAGTGGTAGAGCTCATTGCAGAGATTATCATAAAATCTCAAAAATAAGATTGAGATATACTATCAGTCAGTATAGAGAGATTATTTTGACCGCAGGATATATTGTGGTATGCAACCCGATGGGTACAATTGAATAAAGCCGACAATAGCTTTCAATGTTACTATTTCACATAACCAGATAGTGACAGATATGTCGGGAATTATTTCTCACACTAACACCTCTCGATATATAGAAAGCTTATGTTATAAAGGGATTTCTGTGCATTACTTCTCACTTTTACAGGAATCCTTTTTTATTTATAGGTTTTGAAACAGTGAAAGCAGACGCCGAGAGAGCAAGCAGATATCTGCTTGTTCTCTCGGCTGTGTATTGGCGAAATATTATAAAAATGATAGAATATAGTTTTAATAGGGTATGGCTCCATTTTTTCTCAAAAAATATATTTTTTGTCAAGCTATGGTGATATTTTATAAAATTATAGGATATTATTACGCTAAATAAAGTTATAAAATTTAGAAATAAATAAAAAAGAAGCTGCATAACGTAGCTTCTTTTTTAGGTAAATAGGTATTAGGTATTTAAGCTAAAGGAAATATTCCTTAAACTCCTACAGTTTTTCTAGTTTTATTAAGTAGAATATCTAAAAATGTCTCGATATCTTTTCCCTCATTGCTAGTGAGGAAAGTAACTTTATTTGCCTTACAAGTTTTATAAAAATCAATAATAAGATTAATATTATTGGATATTTTAGTTGGATTAGTAGTAATAACAATTTCCAAATTTCCAGCTTCGATATCTGCTATTAATCGTTTATATCCGGGACGTTCAACATTATCAGCTGGATAGTCACCTAAATCTGTATAGTTAAAAAACTCGAATTCTTGTCCTTTATATAATCTTTTCACCACTGTTTTACATTTTTCAACATCGCTGATCATACCTTTTACATAAGTTTGTGAGCAACCTGGACATCCGCCACGATAATGTTGATGATTATAAATGCCAACTTTCATAAAATACCCTTCTTTCTATCTATAAAATTTGTAACCCGTTTTGCCCTGTACATTAAAAAATAAGGCTAAATTTTGAATGCACAATCTTGTATATGCTAAAGTATAGCATACCTAAAGGAAACAAAAGAGTAGGATTTTGCACTCTGAATAGGATTATTCAAATCGCCAATAAGATACTAGATATTTGCAATTAATGCTGTGGAATCTTACTAATAGATTTTTAGAACCTTATGTTAGAATCAAGATAGTGTATTAGGCAAAAAAACATTAAGAGAAGGGAGTTTTTTGTTATGAGCAGAGAAGAACTAATCCAACATATTTTGGAGGAAGAGTGGGAAATGTTTACCACGGTAAATAATCGAGGTGGAAGAGCAGAGTGTCAAGATAATAAACAGACCTTTGCAATTATGAGGGTGGCACAGCTTAGTGTCTGGAATGAAGAAGTTTTGGTAAGTTATTTATTAGATTTATTGGAAGCGAAGGAAGCTGGAAGAAATCTTATGACAGAGAAATATGCTCATATTATGGAGAAGACATATCCAGAAGAGTATGAACAGATAAAGAATTTCTTACTTCCAGTTTCAAATTATACGAAACTCATGGTGGAAGCAATTTTGAAAATATACAGTGTCTGGGAGAAGGAATTCTCTATAAAATATCCTAGAGTGAGAAAAAGAGGAAGAACAGATAATGTAAATGCGGCAATTACAGGAGAGGCATCTGTGGAAGATTACCAGTATGGTGAACTTATGACATATTCTGAGAGAACACTTCGAGCTATGTTAGAGTGGATTGGAGAAGCTCCAGATAAAAATTTATATATCGAGGAAATTTCTAATATGATTAAGCCTTATGGATTTAAGACGATAGAAGAAGCAGAGGAGACTTTAAAAAGACAGGAGGGTTAAGCGAATGAAACGAGTATTAATGATTGCGGGAGATTTTACAGAAGATTATGAGACAATGGTTCCGTATCAGGCACTTGAGATGGTTGGAATTAAAGTGGATGCTGTTTGCCCGGGCAAGAAGGCAGGGGAGTTAATTAAGACAGCGATTCATGATTTTGAGGGTGACTTAACTTATACAGAAAAGTTAGGACATAATTTTGCTCTCACAGCAGACTTTGCAAAAGTAGAATTTGATGATTATGATGGTTTATTTTTGACAGGTGGTCGTTCACCAGAATATTTAAGATTGGATAGTAAAGTAATTACATTAATTAAATGTTTTATGAAATCTGGAAAACCAGTGGCATCTATTTGCCATGGAGCACAGTTTTTAACGGCAGCTGAAGTATTACAGGGAAGGACTTTAACAGCATATCCAGCAATCGCCCCAGATATTAAGTTGGCAGGTGGAGAGTATGTAGAAGTAGCAGCAGACGATGTAGTAGTAAATGGAAATTTAATTACATCTCCAGCTTGGCCAGGAAATATAGCTATTTTGAGAGAGTTCATTAAGGCATTGGGTGTTGTTATTCTATCCGAATAAAATAACCGTATGAAATAGAGAGAGAACTCGGGGGGAAGAATACGGTGACTGATAAGTGTAGCAATTGATTTTTATTTGCGGATATGTCTGTGCATACAGACATATCCGACTAAAATATAAGGAGGGTTAGCATATTATGTATCAGGAAAAAATATGCAAAGATGCGGATAAGAAATTAGAATCTTATATCGGACAGCTAAATCAAGAAGTGTCTCATCACAGAATGGTGAGCCAACAAAATAAATGTGGTTATGGCTTATCAGGAGTCTGTTGTAAGCTCTGTTCGAATGGTCCTTGTCGTCTTTCATCAGCGAGACCTAGAGGTGTCTGTGGGGCGGATGCAGATACAATTGTTATGAGAAACTTTTTGCGCTCTGTGGCAGCAGGTTCAGGATGTTATATTCATGTAGTGGAAAATTCGGCGAAGCAGCTTCGTAAAATGGCACTCGCAGGAGAAACGTTTAGAGGAAAAGACACATTATCTAGAGTAGCTAGATTGCTCGGCGTATCTCGCAATACGGAATGTGAGACAGCTTTAGCTATCGCAGATATGATTTTAGAAGACCTTAGAAAACCTGTCGAAGAAAAGATGGAGATTACAGGAAAGATTTCTTATCCAATGCGTGTTACTAATTGGGAAAAATTAGGCCTTATGCCTGGCGGTTCAAAGGATGAGATTTTTAATGCCATAGTAAAGACATCTACAAACTTAAATTCTGATCCAGTGAATATGCTCATGCAATGTCTACGTCTTGGTATATCTACAGGTACATATGGACTTGTTCTTACAAATCTTTTACAAGATATTATGATGGGAGAATCCAAGATTAGCTTTAATAAGGCAGGACTTTCTGTTATTGATCCTGACTATATTAATATTATGATTACGGGACATCAGCATTGCTTATTTAAAGATTTAGAAGAAACATTGGCATTTGACACTGTACAAAATATTGCGAAAAATGCGGGAGCAAAAGGCTTTAAAATTGTCGGATGTACCTGTGTTGGACAAGATTTTCAAGTTCGTAATGCATCAGGTAGTGGTGTTTTCTGTGGTCATGCAGGTAATAACTATACAAGTGAGGCAGTTTTAGAGACTGGTTGTATTGATTTAGTATTATCTGAGTTTAACTGTACTCTTCCTGGTATTGAGGAGATTTGTACAAAACGTGGTATTACTCAAATTTGTATTGATGATGTTGCCAAGAAGGCAAATGCAGAGTATATCCCATTTGAGTATGATAAGAAAGAAAGTATTACAGCTACTATTGTAGCAAAGGCAGCAGCATCTTATATCGCAAGAACAGCGGCAAAACCAGGTCGTATTAATCCAATGGCAGATCATGGATGTCCAAATGCTATCACAGGTGTAACAGAAGTGACATTAGAGAATTTCTTAGGCGGAAGCTTAAATCCATTGATTGAATTGATTAAGGGTGGTCAAATTAAAGGTATTGCTGCTGTTGTTGGATGTTCTAACTTAAGAGGTGGGGGACATGATGTCTATACAGTGGAATTGGTAAAGGAATTGATTGCAAAGGATATCCTCGTTGTATCAGCGGGATGTACATGTGGCGGTCTTGAAAACTGTGGTTTAATGGCACCAGAGGCAGCAGCTTTAGCTGGAGCTTCTTTGCGTGCAGTATGTGAGAGTCTTTCGATTCCACCTGTACTTAATTTTGGACCATGTCTGGCAATCGGAAGAATTGAAATTTTAGCAGGAAAGATTGCAGCTTTACTCGGTGTAGATATTCCTGATTTACCAGTTATTGTATCTGCTCCACAATGGCTAGAAGAGCAGGCGTTAGCTGATGGTGCATATGCACTTGCACTTGGATTTACACTTCATCTTGGTCTTACTCCATTTGTGACAGGAAGTCCTATCGCAATCGATGTCTTGACCAATCAGATGAAAGACTTAACAGGTGGACAGCTTATCTGTAATGCAGATATGGCAGAGTCAGCTGTATGCTTAGAGCAGATAATTGAAGAAAAGAGAAGAAAGCTTGGTATTTAATAGTTAGGAGGAAGACAGAATATGGCAGAATTGAAAAAATGTATTTCTGTTTCTGATACGAATCCATCCATCATGAAAAATAAAGATTTGTGTACAGAATGTGGTCACTGTATCGCTACTTGTAATGAAGAAATTTTTGTTGCTGGACATACGATACCAGGTAGAGAGGCAGAAAAAATTTGTATTAACTGTGGACAATGCTCGGCAGCATGTCCAGAACAGGCAATTCGAGTAAAATCAGAGATAGATTTTGTAAAAGAGGCAGTAAATGATCCAAATAAGATTGTAATTTTCTCCACATCTCCATCGGTTCGCGTTGGCATCGGAGATGAATTTTTAGAGAGAGCAGGAGTTTATTCAGAGGGAAAAATGGTTGCGGCACTAAAAGCACTTGGTGGTGATTATGTGCTGGATGTTACATTTTCCGCTGATCTTACCATTATGGAGGAGGGAAGTGAGCTTCTTAAGAGAATTATGACAGGCAATGCTCCACTTCCTCAATTCACAAGTTGTTGCCCAGCCTGGGTGAAATATATAGAGACATATCATCCAGAATTGATTCCTAATATTTCCTCTGCTAAGAGCCCTATTGGAATGCAAGGAGCAATGATCAAAACGTATTTTGCGAAGAAACATAATTTAGATCCGCTAGATATTATTAGTGTGGCGGTAACTCCTTGTACGGCAAAGAAGTTTGAAATTCGTCGCCCAGAGTTTAATGATGCTGGAAAATTACTTCGTCATCCAGAGATGAGAGATAATGATTATGTCATTACAACAAAGGAATTAGTTGAGTGGATGAAGAGAGAAGATATTGATTTCTTTGAATTGGAAGAGAAGGAATTTGATAGTATTCTAGGAAAAGGCAGCGGCGCAGGTGTTATCTTTGGAAATACTGGTGGTGTTATGGAGGCGGCTCTTCGTATGGCATATGAATGCTTGACTGGAGAAGCTCCAACAGAGGCGCTGCTTCATTTTGAGCCTGTTCGTGGATTGAACGGAATTAAGGAAGCTTCAGCTGTAATTGCAGGTGTGACGGTAAATGTGGCGGTAGTATATGGTACGGCAAATGCAGAAAAACTTTTAGCTACAGATATTTCTAAATATCATTTTATTGAAGTTATGACCTGTCCTGGCGGGTGTATCAGTGGTGCTGGACAGCCTCAGAGAAATATAATTCCACCATCTAATGCAATGAGAATGAGCAGAATTAATAGTATGTATGAGGAAGATGCAAAGATGACGCTTCGTAACTCCATTGATAATCCTGAGATTGCTCAAATTTATCGAGAATTTTTAGGAGAGCCTTTGAGTGAATTATCTGAGGTATTGCTTCACACAGAATATTATAAAAGATAAAAGAGCTTCATTATAATGAATGCATACATGCATAAAAATACTGGTTTATAAAATGGCTAGTGTAAAACGTGCATAATATTAAGAAAAAATCAGGCTCCAAAGAATTTGAAAATCATGATTTTTATGGAAAAATGTGATATAATTCTTAAAATATATTGGAAAAATAAAAAAATAGAACTATATTGTTATGGAATATAAAAAATATCCCTCTCATTGGTTTGGAAAATACTAGTGAGAGGGTATTTTATTGCTTATATAAGAGAAAAAACAGCTAAATAGAAAAAAGATGAACAAAAAAAGGCAAAAATATGATATGATTATAGACAAGAGGTAGAGAAGTGTATTATTTGAAACCGTTAATCGTACTGAATTATGCCAAGTTTTTTCAGTTCCACTGTGGAGGAGATACGAATGGGTGAGAGAGTGATAACTTCCGAAGCAAAAAGTTCTGAACACCGAATAAATGAAACTAATATTTATGATTTGGCCAAGAAAGGTGTTCTAACTAAAATTCAAGAAAAATTATACCAGGTTACCAATATAGCTTTTGTCACAGTAGATTATCGTGGCGAAGCGGTGACAGAGATTTCTGGATGTACGGAATTTTGTACGTGTAGAAGAAAATATAGCTGTTATAATAGAAGCTGTTGTCTATCTAATGCATACGGAGGAGCGGCGGCAGCTATTAATAACCAACCTTATATATATAAATGTCCAGCAGGACTTATTAATATGGCTATTCCAATTATTATTGACCAGCAGTATATG
Source organism: uncultured Blautia sp. (assembly GCA_964439395.1). Taxonomy (GTDB): domain Bacteria; phylum Bacillota; class Clostridia; order Lachnospirales; family Lachnospiraceae; genus JAUUSJ01. The sequence goes on from CAYTNV010000021.1 coordinate 42,816, forward strand.
GGAGCTCTCATTGGAGGACAAGTTCGTTGTGAGGAAGACCGACAAGTAGAGGATTATGGAAAGAGAATTAATGATGGAATGGATTGGAGACAGGATAAGGGACTAGTAGAAAAATACGAAAAACTCCCAAAGATGTCTTTTGAGAAAATTCAAAATATCGCAGATTTAGTTTTTTTATATATTAGCCAAATGTGTGAAAAAGAGAATACAATTATTGAGAAAAAGAAGATTGAGAGAAAGAGAGTTCATCTTCAGGCAGAATGTAAAAGGATGAAGGAGAGAGAGGCAACAATGGAAGAGATGGCGTTGTCTCAGAAAAAGGGAGAAATAAATCTTCACTTCATCTTGAATATTTTAAATGCAATTTCTGGACTTGCCTATGTGGAAGATGCCACACAGACAGAGGAAATGATACAGCTTTTGACTCAAATAATGAAATATCATATGAGAAGAGATGAGAGGGCTGTTTCATTAGAGGAAGAATTAGATAGTATTAGATGTTATTTGCAAATACAAAAGTTAAGATTTGAAGATAAGATGACATATGAGATTATAGCTGATGAGGAAGTAAAGGAGCAAATGCTTCCACCTGGAATTTTACTTCCATTTGTAGAAAATGCAGTGAGCCGAGGTATTATTACAAAGGCAGGCGGTGGCAATATTAAAATTCTCTGCTATATGGAAGAGGGAGAATGTGTCATCAGCGTGGAGGATGAAGGAGATAATATTTCTTCACAAAAATTAAAGAAAATATATGAACCATTTAGAGGTGTATATGAGAATTCATGGGCTAGCGCAGACATTTATGCTGCGAGACAGCGCTTAATGAGGAGTTATGGTCCAAATTATGATGCAAAAATGATAGTTGGTCGAGAAAATGGAAGGAGAGTTCTTTTACATCTTCCTAGTTCTGTGGAGAGGATAAGAAATTATGTATAAGGTTCTTATCGTGGAGGATGAGACACTTTTTCAGAGAGTGCTAAAAAAGATTATAGAGAGCATGGAAGATTATAAGGTGATAGGAGTTATCGATAACGGTCTTGACGTTATGGACTTTTGTGACCGAGAGCATCCAGATTTTATTTGTATGGATATTTTGCTTCCAGGCGAAAATGGAATTTCTGTTAGTAAAAAGATTAAAAAGAAATATCCATCGATTGTGATTTTCATCTTATCAGCATATCAAGATTTTTCTATGGTACAGACTGCGATGAGTGCAGGATTGGATGCCTATATGACAAAGCCATATAATCCAGATGAAATTAGGAATGCTTTTTATAAATATCAGATGTTATTTGAGAAGAAAAATTATGAAAAATCTACAATTACTTCTATTATGCAAAAGAAAGAGATTTTGCCGGCATTCCAGACATGTAAAGAGTTGGTTGGAAAAACTTTTAATCTTTATGAGAAAGAAAAAGAGAGATATGTCGAGATGAAGAAGATTGTAGACTATTGTATTGATTATTTGGAAATGCTTTCTGTGAATAATCGGGAATACTACAAGAAAAAGTATGAGATACCAGCAGGAATAGAAAAATATACCTGTGTATCAGAGGCTTTTTTACATTTATTAACACAAGAAATTTATCGACTACAGCTATTATCAAAATATCCGCAGTTTAACGTGATTTTATCATATATTCATAAAAATATTGATAGGGATGTTACATTGAATGAAATATCTGACCTTTGTAATATGAGTCAGGGATATATTACGAGAATTTTTAAGAGATACTATGGAATTGGAGTAGTATCTTATGCCCATCTAATTAAGATTATATGGGCAAAACTATATTTGTCTTGCTCAGAGCTTAGCATATCGGATATTTCCTATAGTCTTGGGTATAATGATCCAGGATATTTTGGAAAGGTATTCAAAAAATATGAGGGAGTGACTCCCTCGATTTATAAGAGAGATAATGATTGCCAGGGATATAATATTACTGGTGGATTTGGCAAGCTTGGAGGAAGAGAAATATAAAATTTGTTTTTTGTCTTTTATGAAAGGAAAAAGAAATGAATAGAAGGATTGGAATCGAGAAAATCTTGCTTTCCATCCTTTTTCTTTTTGCTACAAATGGAAAGAAAAATATGTTATAATACATTTATATTGAAATTTATTTTCGCTCTCCCAGAAAATTATGGTGAATATCGCTCACTAGAAAAATAAAATATAGTTTTTATGAGAGAAGAAAAAGATGAATAAAGAAAAAAAGTAGATATAATAATAGAAAAACAAGGAGAAGAAAATGGGATATTATACAAAAAATGAGATAGAAAATTTTGCCTTCACGCAGGCGCAGATTTTTGAGATAAAAGAATACAGAGATCAGATTATTTTAGATTTGGGATATGTGATCATTAAGGCAAATAATAGCTGTAATCGAGATGTGTTTGATATGGGAACGAATGAGCTTAGACTAAGACTTTACGAGGTTTCCGATATTCAGATTACACGTCTTGGATGTAAAATCTATAATGCAGATGGAAAGCTGATGAGCGAGAGTCCAGATGAGGTTTTAAAAAAGGGGCAGCAGGAGCAAATTTTTGAGGCTTGGAATGGCGGACTTGCTCAAATTTCTGCTATGAGACATGAAGCTGGAAAATATAGTTTCGATGTGGAGACAGAGGAAGATTTATATTTATTTGAGGTAATAGCGACAGAAAATTCGCAGGAGTGGGAAAGATTTCGCCGACTTCCATCTGAATATTAGTAAAAGGAAGGATATAACTACAAAATCACCAAAAATGAGCTAGAGGTTTTGGACAGTATGGAAAGTAAAGAAGAATTAAAAAACCGGGGATTTTTAGAACAACAAGAGGGATATACGTTACATTTTTGTGTACCAGCAGGACAGTTAACAGCTGGGCAGATAAAGACGATGGCAGAGATAGCGGATAAATATGGGAAGGGACAGATAAATTTAACAGCAAGGCAGAGTGTTAAAATACCATTTATTGCGTATAAAGATATTAAAAAAGTAGAGGAAGAAATACAAAAAGTTGATTTAAAAATCGCAGCTTACGGGCGGAGTATTAGCAATATTACGGCCTGTCCTGGCAGTCCAATCTGCAAAAATAGTTTTGTTGAGACTGGAACATTGGCAAAATTATTAGATGAGACTTTAGCGAAGGAGAAACTGCCATGTTTTGTCAAAATTGGAATAGCGGGTTGTAAAAATAATTGTCTAAAAGGAATAAAAAATGATATCTGTATTATTGGAAAACGAGTATATGAAAAAGATGCAGATAAAATGAAGAGAGAGGATAAAAATAATATATTGATAGAGAATAAAAATATAAAGGAAAAGATAATGTATTATATTGAATTTTCTCAGATAAATAGGAAAGGAAAAAAATTAGTGGCAGAGAATGAGGAACAGTTATTAGAGATAATAAGAACTTTATTTCAATTATATAAAGAGAATGCTGTTCCAAAAGAAAAGTTTTCAGATGTAATAGAGAAAATATTAGAGAAAAATATATGATAGATAGATAAACCTAGAAGATTTTATGTTATACGGATAGTTTTAGACATGAGAAATTCTAGGTTTATCTTTTATAAAAATTTAAAATAAAAGAAAATAAAAATAAATATGAAGTTTTAGTTGCAATTTAAAGGAAAAGATGCTAATATAAACGCATAAACAATTAAATACAACTTTATATTGTTTTAAAATAAAAGTACAACAAATAAAATCATATGAACGGTGATGGAACAGAAAAATGGTTTTGCCAGGAAGAATGGATGGGATGAGGATGTTTGCAGAGGAGAGAAAGGAATTAATTTATCAGATTCTCTTAGAAAAAAGAAGGGTGACTATCAAAGAATTGACAGATACTTTGAAAGTGAGTGGAACAACAGTTCGCCTCTATCTCTCAGAAATGGAGAAGACAGGAAAGGTGATTCGTACTCACGGAGGAGCGATGCTAAGTGAGGAAAAGAAAATTAATAATGATAGCATTGATTATAGAAGGGGAAAAAATGAGAAAGAAAAGAGAAAAATTGCAGTTTTGGCGAAACCGCTTATTCAAGAGGGAGATTCTATTTTAATAGATGCAGGAACAACAGGACTTGAGTTGGCAAAAGTATTAAAAGGAATGAGGGGAATTACTGCATTTACAAATGATTTGAGAATTGCCCTTGAGCTTCAAGAAAATCCAGACATTCATGTAATTATCTTGGGAGGAACTGTAAAAAATGGTTATGAGTGTACAATGGGAATTGCCGTTATAAATATGCTTCGCCAGTATTCTATTGATAAAATATTTTTGGGAGCAAATGCATTATCTATGACAAAAGGAGTGATGACACCGAATATGGAATGTGCACTCGGTAAGGAAGCAATGAAGAAAGCGGGGCAAACGATAATACTTTTATGTGATAGCTCAAAGATAGGAAGAAAATCGACATATTCTTATGCGGATTTAGATGAAATTGATTATTTAGTCACAGATGAGAATATTTCAAAAGAAGATAGAAGAGAGATTGAAAACGCAGGGGTGAAAATTATTTCTTGATATAAGGTGATATAGAAAAATTTATAGAAGAGATAATTTAAGATATAAATATAAAGGAGAATTTTGCAGGGGATACCCACAGGGCATACCGCAATTCATATCCTTACGAGATGGAAAACAGCTTCGTTCCTTTACAAAGAATATTCAAAGAGTATATTACAGTATGCTCTTGGTGGAGAGAAAGAGTAGAGCTATTCCATAAAATATAATTTGTCTTTCTAATATTTAACCTGATATCAAGAAATTTTAAATAAATTTTTAAATGTGACCTATAGATTGGCAATATTGAAAAATGAACTGAATCAAGAAAGATAACGAGGAGAAATGAGAATGGATATAAAATTATTAGCAAGTGATATGGATGGAACTTTACTACAAAATGGTGCTAAAAAGCCGACAGAGGAGGCATTTAAATTAATTCATCAGCTAAAAGAGCAGGGAATTATGTTTGCGGCAGCAAGCGGCAGACAATATCACAGCTTGCGTAGAATTTTCGCACCTATAGCAGATGATATTGCATATGTATGTGAAAATGGATGTCTGGCGATATATCAAGATGAGGTATTATATGAGGCAAATTTAACAAAGAAGGTAGCGAGAGATATCGTTGAGACAGTGGAGAGTAATCCAAGATATATGGCGCTTGTAACAGGTGCCAAGTCAGCCTATCTTTTGAGAAAGGAAGGACGTGAGGAATTAGAGGACTTGCTTCTTAACTATTTTAATTATACTATGAAGTGGATTGATGATTTTTCGGATATTCCAGAAAAGATAATTAAAGTCTCAGTCTACTGTTCAGAAGGAGTTAATCAAAAGGATGTAGAGTTTTTGGAAGAAAAATTTGGAGATGTAGCTAGTGTAGCAACATCAGGAACTGTGTGGATTGACCTTATGCCAAAGGATATTACGAAAAAAATTGGTTTAGAAAAATTGGCATCTTATCTTCATATTCCTATTGCGGATTGTATGGCAGTTGGAGATGAGTATAATGATTATGAGATGTTAAGTACAGTTGGTCATCCTGTGGCAATGGATAATGCGAGAACAGGAATTAGAAAAATTTGTCCACAGCAGACGGATACAGTGGAAAACTTAATGAGAACTTTATTGTAAAAATCTCTGCTAAGTGAATAATGAAAAAATATATTTTATAATTTATGTGGAATATAAAGATGTCAGAACGGAGGAAAGAAATTTTTGTCTTCCGTTCTTTTTGTTTTTTGACATTTAATAAAGTATATGTTTTTTATAATAACTAGTTTTTATGGTATACTGAGTTTATTGGTAGTTTATATTTGTGTAAACTGATATTAGGAGAAAGACGTATTAAGACGATAGTCGAGATGGTATATTAAATAATACGATATAAAAATTAGGAGTAGATGGAATGAAGGTATTATATTTAGATGTAGACTGTCTAAAAAATCAGGATTTATTTGAAGAGAAGTTACAGGAGATGTCGAGCCAGAGAAAGGAAAAAATTATATCTTATAAGTATGATTCAGATAGAAGATTAAGTCTTGGCGCAGGAATTTTATTAGATGAGGGTTTAAAGAAACTCGGATATCGAGAAAAACAGCTAAATTATTCTGTTAATAAGCAGGGAAAGCCATTTTATAGGGAATTGCCACAATTTTATTTTAATTTGAGTCATTCGGGACATTATGCGGTAGCTGTATTTAGCGATATGCCAGTGGGTATCGATATTGAGGAGAAAGAATTTGATAAAATAAGATTAGGCATTGCGAAGCGTTTTTTTCATGAGAAGGAGAACTCTCTTTTGAAAAATATAGAGGACAGGAGAGAGCAAATAGAGCTTTTCTATCGGATATGGACATGGAAGGAAAGTTTTGTAAAGGCAGTGGGAGAGGGAATGAACATTCCGTTCCATTCTTTTTCTACTTTGCCGTGCGAAGTACGTCCACTCGAAGGGGAGAAGATGAAAGATATTGGTAAGTGTAACTCGTTGATGAAGAATGTATTTTCTATTGAAACTGAGCAGATGGGACTTGTATATTTTAAATATTGGGACGAGATAGAGGGATATAGTTTGTCTGTCTGTTCACAGAAGGATGAAAAAATAGAATGGGTAGAAATTCAAATATGATAGGTTTTAAAACAGATAAAGTGGAATGTTTTCTTCTAAGTTTTACAAATTTATTTAACATAATAATATCCTATGATTCTATAAAGTATCACTATGGCTTAACAGAAAGTGTGTTTTTTAATAAATATTTTTTATTTATTGTTTTAAGTTGAAATAGCACAATGAGTTATTTAAGATAATTTTATAAGTGAAACGTATAAAATAGAAAGAATTAATGGAAGATATGACATCTAAAATTTTTTCCCTTTTCCACGACAAGATATTCTCTCCTATTTTGCCAGTACACAGCCGAGAGAGCAAGCAGATATCTCCCCCGGCGTCTCTTTCCACTGTTTCAAAAAGTATATTTTTTGGAATATATCATAGTGAATGCCTTTTTAATATCAATACCAAAAATCCCCTTAATAATTAAGCGATTTCTTGTTAAGAAAGGTTAAAAACTTATCTGAGAATCCCTGTGCAGTTTCCTGACTGGCGCAGATTTTATCAGCGAGGCATACAATCCAGGCCTCTGTATATTTTGGAGGAATTGGGACAAGTGGAAACATATGTCTTACGATAATATTCTCCTCAAGAGCAGATAAATCGTAGTCTCTTTTTGCATTTTTTAGGGCAGTGAATGGATGAGTGAAGCCGTGAGGACTGTGACCGTTTTCCGGATCATGCCAGTCATACAGGAAATAGTCGTGAAGAAGTGCGCCGCGAATTAATGCCTGACGATTTACCTGTAAATGGAGAGCATCTGCAATTTTGCAGCTGCAAATAGCGACAGCGATGCAATGTCTCAGCACAGATACAGTTCCATGCTGAATATAGAGACGATTCTCGTATAAATTTCCTTCTTTTATTAATAAATGCAATTGTGTATATACTTCTAAATGTAAATTTTCCATTCTATCACTCCTATATGAATAGTATTAGAGGAAACTGCTCGGCAATAAGTAACCGAGAAGTTCCGTTCATTGTCTTAAAAGATAGTATTCTTAATATCTACAGATTGCTTCTCATTTTATATTCTTAGAATTCTAAATATTTGAAATTTACCCTAGCTGGGTTACTTTTTGTGTTTTGTAGGTTTCCAAATTGTGGTTTTTTATGAGAAGGTAAAACGAAAGCCTTTTGAATTTGACAAGATATAAATGATTGATTTCTCTTATTATATCCATTATACTAAAAATAAAAAAATAATCAATTGGCATATTTAACGTGAATTACAAAAAAGGAAAGGGAAAGTTATATGAAAAAAACAGCGATAGATAGAAAATTAAACTGGGGAATTATCGGAAGAGGGTGGATTGCCCATGAGATGGCAGAAGCGCTTAAGCGTGTGAACGGTGAGATTTATGCTGTATGTGCGACAACCTTGGCGGGAGCACAAAAGTTTGCGGAGGAATTTTCTGTAAAAAAAGCATACGGAAATGTGGATGAATTATTGACAGACGAGAATATAGATATCGTCTATATTGCAACTCCACATAATCTACATTATGAATGTATGATAAAAGCGTTAAAGGCTGGAAAGCATGTATTATGTGAAAAAGCGATTACAGTAAATGACGCGCAGCTTGAGGAGGCAGCGGCGGTTGCGAGGGAGAAAAATTTAGTTCTTGAGGAAGCTATGACGATTTTCCACATGCCAGTATTTAAGAAATTAAAAGAGATCGTGGTTAGCGGAGCAATCGGTAAAGTGAAAATGGTGCAGGTGAATTTTGGAAGCTGTAAGGAATATGATGTGACTAATCGTTTTTTTTCCAAAGATTTAGCGGGAGGAGCACTTCTTGATATTGGAGTTTATGCGACGAGTTTTGCGAGATATTTTATGAGCAGTGGAGCAAATGAGGTGCTCACGACAGCGAATTATTTTGAGACAGGAGTAGATGAGACTTCTGGAATTATTCTTCGAAATAAAGAGGGAGAGATGGCAGTTATGGCTCTTACAATGAGAGCGAAGCAGCCAAAGAGAGGCGTTGTGGCAGGTGAGCTTGGCTTTATCGAGGTATATAATTATCCAAGAGCGGATAAGGCGACGATTACTTATACAGAGGATGGTCGTACAGAAGTTATTGAGCTTGGAAATACGGCGCTTGCGCTTGATTATGAAGTTTTGGATATGCAAGAATATGTGACAAGTCAGGCTGGTGAGGCGGAGCTTACTTATAGTAGAGATGTTATGGCGATTCTTACAGAAGTCAGAAGACAGTGGGGAATGGTTTATCCGTTTGAGTAAGGAAAAAGTGCAGAAAAAAACAGCTGCTACATTAGATATATTTTCTAATGTAGCAGCTGTTTTTTATTATTTTAAAATGAATTGATTTTCTCCATTTGCTAAGGAAATTTTGTCACCTGCATTGCATAGAATAGGTTTATTCTTTGGAATTTGTTGTCCGTTTACATAAAGTCCATAAGAAGAGTAATCACAAATATAATAGCAACCATCGATAGAATTATATTGGATTTCACAGTGGCATCTGCTAATATCTTTGTTATTCAAAATAATATTGGCGCTGGAAGGATCTCTCCCTATTATAATTCTATTTCGATTTTCTACTGGAATCGTTGCCCCCTGTAGCTGTCCAGTAATAAATTGAATTGCACCAGATGATGATGGAGGAGCTTTTGGAGTTCGAGTAGGTACTAGATTTTCATGATTTGCTCTAGTGAAATTATTTGGGGTGTTATTTATATAGTTATTTTCATGAGCATTATTATGATAATGATTGGAATTTGGACTTCGATTATTCATACCTTTTGTATTTAATCCAGAGGAAATAGTCATTAAATCCATATTTAATTGTATCTTGTTTAGTATGACTGCCAGGGATAAAAGGGCGATTAATATAAGGGCAATCATATTAAGTATAAACCATATTGTGACTTCAAAATCACAATAATATTCCTCTGCCATTTTTTTTGCCGAAGATTCAAAAATTAACCAAATAACAAAATCGATGATTGAACTAGCCGACAGTATTAATACAATTTGTCTGTCCACAAGATTCTTTATGAACAAGATTACTAGCATTGCAATTGGTAATATAAGACATATAAGCATAGCAGGGTGAGGTTCTACCACTTCTTGGCCATCTACTGATATTCCCTGCACTGCCGTCATAACACTTACATTCATATTTTGTCCAGAACATGACACTAAAAATGATGGACAAAATGCGAATATTATGCAGAGTAATAAGAGTATTTTTAAAATATTTTTTATGGTAAATATTGATTTTTCTTCACAAATATTTGCTAGATTATTCTCCATCATTAGTTTTCTCCTTTACTGCTTTTTGTTCCTTAGTTTTCGGTGTGTTTTCGTAAGTTTTTTCTGACTATTTTTTCGGTGTTAGTACGCTTTTTTGATATTTTATCTACCATATAATAGGATAATTGATGTTGTGTATGCAAATTCTCGCATGAATCTATTTCTTTTTCATTTATATTATACATTATATTTACTATAAAATCAATATTTATTAGTTATTTGTCAGGACATACGCATGAATATTTTTATCATCCCAATTTGTATCTTGTAAAATTTTTCAAAGGTTAATGATTTTTTCCCAATATTCCTCTGCTTTCATGCTGATACAAAATCTCTTCTTCCTCATTGATATTTTTTTATTTCCTATCTGGAACAGCTTTAAGATCGATAAACACCATTTATTTATGATATTTAAGTTTTGTGCTGCTGTTTTATCTAGTGTCGTGTTCCTATCCTCTTTCAATGTCACGTCCAAATGTCAGTGCATAATCTCTACCGACTAATGTTGACGCTGTTTTCTAAAATCAGAAAAAAGCTATACAGATTTCACAGTTTAATTTGATGCTCCATAAAGACAGGAATTGGAAAATGATTAGATAACTATGCAAAAAGACTATAGCGGTGATACACAAGATAATGTTTATTGTAAGCTACAGTTTTTTTTGAAAAACAAGAATAATCGGGAAGTTTTTATCAAGTCAAGACCCTAAGGGTTGTAAAGCTGGGTCTATTGCTTTTCCTAAATCGATAAGTGAGTATTCTACTTTTGGGGGAATTTCATTGTATTGCCTACGATTTACAATTCTATTTCGTTCCAATTATTCCAAAGTTTTAGAGAGCTGGAAATTCCGCATTGATAAAAATAGTAGAAAACTATATCCTATCGGGATTTAAAAAAGTTCAAAAGTTGTAAACTAGTATATATAAATAAAATAAAAATATAAAAAATATATAAATGTATAAAAAATAAATTATTTATTTACAAAACATTATTTGTAATGTATAATTAGTATATAATACTAAATCGGATATCTAAAATAATATATTTACTTAATCTGACTTTGGGAAATACGTAAAAAATATTTAGAAAGGAGAAAGTATATGGAGTGTGATGGTTCGTAAATATTGAAAAATAAGAAAATTTAACATAATGATGTCTTCTTTCAGGTTGTATTATCTATAAATAAGACGGCATACTTTGTTAAAGTCCTTTTATTTATTTTTTATCCAGCATAATAAATTAATTGATACGTTTATGCGAAGGAAGTTTTGATAAATCAAAAAGTACGGCGACTGGTTTGGTTAAACTTAGTAAAGTGAATAATCCATTAAAAAAATTTCAGGGGTCTTGGAAATGGACTTATAAAAATTAACATAACAATGCTAAGAGCAGTGCTATTTAGTTCTGCTCTTAATTGTATGGAGGTTAAAACGTGAGAAAATATTCTATAAAGTCAAAGATGTTTTTTTTCATTATTCTAATGAGTTTGATTATTTTTGATTTTGCATATTCAGTTGGTTGTTCTAAAGGAGGAGCTCAAGATAAAGACATTCCATTTTTTTCAGACGAATATTTTATATGTAGTGAGAAAAAATCGAATGTGACAGTGGGAAAATGGCTAGAAAAAATAGGAAAAGATAATATTTCACAGATTGCATTTTTAGATGACACGGGACAATATCCTTTGATTAAATTTACAAAGGAGTTTTTTGAATATATTGGTGTGAAACAGAAAGATTATAAAGAACAGAATATAGTATTTGTGAATGAACTGTATCGAAGCCAATGTTATCAAGAGGATAATCAGTGGAAAATAAACATAAAGGGTAAAATGTATAGAGTTGGAGGATTTTTTCAGGAGAAGAAAAATGATATGCAAATAGTGGGATATATAAATACTGATTCTGAAAATGTCAAAGATGAGAAAGAGTATTCAGCTATTGTGGTGGATTCTTTGCCAACACAAAAAAGCAAGATAAAGAAACATATTTCGCAGTGTTTTCCAACGGTGAAAATAGAAGATTGGAATGGAGAACTCCATGGAAATACATATACTACAAACATGTATTTTTATATTGTACTTTTATGTGGAATTATTTTATGTGTGAACTGTTCTAGTTTTGCCAATATGTGGATAAATTCTTATCGAATAGAATTGTCTGTGCGTAAACTTGTGGGGGCAAGTAATATTGCTAATCATCAATTTCTTATAAAAGAGTATATGAAATTATTTATAAAAGCGATATTAGGAGCAGGGATTTTTTTGAATTTTATTTTTTATATGATTAGAAAATGTGATAGTCTCTCTTATGTACAAAATCTGTTTGGAGAAAGATTTGGGCTGTTAGCTTTTTTGTTGTCTTCAATTACTGTCTTAGCAATTACGGTGTTTGTATTGGAACTGACGTATTATCGACTAAAGAAAAGGTCGATTATGATGGAGGTGAGGGTATGACGAGAAATTTTAAATTTTGTATGCGACAGTTAAAAAGAGAATGGACAGATTTTCTGCTAAAAATGCTTCAAATAAGCATTTCTCTCTTTTTATTGGGTGCCCTCATCAATAGTTTTTTAGAGCAACAGGCATTACAAAAACAAGTGATAGCTCTTCAAGGAGAAAAAACATTATATGTTTTAAGAGATAATAATTCAGATAAATACTGGTCGAAATTAATGAGTCATAAAGCATACAATCAGTCTTTTGTGAAATTGACAGAGACAGTTCTGAAAATGGATACTGAGTTTATTATTATGAATAATATTACAGCAACACAGATAGACAATGACCAAGTCGATGTGATTGAAGTAACACCGAATTTTTTTGAAAAGTATGGAATTTCGGGAAGTTTCGATGAGAAACTTTTAGAAGAGAAATTTCAAATACAAAAAGGAAAGTGGGAAGACATAGAAAGCCTGAAAAAGCCGGTTATTTTAGGAAATGCTTATCGAAAGAAGTATCATTTAGGGGATAGTTTTAAAGATGGTTCTGAAAATAAATATTATGTTGTGGGATTTCTTGATGCACATCAATTTTATGCGGCACTAGTGCAGGGAACGGAAATGAATTCTCTTGATACGGCACTTATAAGTCCCGTTTATATTAATGAGACAGATAATGAGAGCATGTATAACTTTTTATATAGCTGTCAATTTCTTGTGAATGATAAATCTGAGTTGGATCAATTGCTTCAAATCAATCATAAGGAAAAGCTATTGGATACATGGATTCAAAGTTATGCTGCCCAATTAAAACGAGTGAAAGAAGTATATATTAATGTTGTAGTGATGGAAGGAACTCTAGGGATAAGTTTATTTTTCTTTGCTTTTGTTGGAATGATTTGTACGATGATTCAGCGGGTAGAAGACCACGCTTATGAGTATACAGTAAATTTTTTGTGCGGAGCAAGGAAAAGAGAAATTCTTTTTCGTATTATTTTTGAATATTTGCTTAGCATTCTTATTGGAAATGTATTATGTTTTATAAGTTTTGGAAAAAGTCTTGCGTTTTCGATGATACTGCTTCTTACGATTATATGTACGGTAATTTTATGTGTTTTTGCTTGGTTTAGAATGGATTCGGTTAATTTAGTGGAAGGCTTAAGGAGCCGATGATAAATAATAGGTAGTTATTTATTATTAAGAGGAAACAAGAGGAGTTAGTCTATGATAAATGGAGAATGAAATATATGAGTATAATACAATTAAAAAATATAAAGAAAACATACGGAAAAGGTGAAGGACTAGTACAGGCATTAAGAGGAGTTGATTTGTCGATACATAAAGGAGAAAGTGTTGCGATTATGGGAGCATCTGGTTGTGGAAAAAGCACTTTATTGAATATTTTAGGGTTATTAGATCAGCCAACAGAAGGAAATTATTTTTTAGAAGGAAAAAATATTTTCAAGATAAATGAAAAAAATCGTGCCATGTTGAGAAATAAAACGTTTGGATTTGTAGTGCAAGATTTTGCCTTGATTTCCAGAATGAAAATAGAGGAAAATGTAATGTTGCCTTTGGAGTACACAAAGTTGTCTAAAAAAGAGAGGAAAGAGAAGGTGGCTTGCATCTTGGAACAATTAGGAATTAAAGATAAATTAAATACATATCCAGAGTGCCTGTCTGGCGGGCAAAAACAGCGTGTCGCGATTGCAAGAGCATTGGTGAATGATGCAGAAATTCTTTTATGTGATGAGCCGACAGGGGCATTGGATTCTAAGACGACAAAAGAGATTATGGAAATTTTTGAAAAATTAAATCGAGAGAAGAAGAAAACATTAGTTATCGTAACGCATGATGCATCGGTGGCGTCGTATTGTGACCGAGTGATTTCGATTGTAGATGGAATAATAAAGAAGAACGAGTAAATAAATTCAATATGATGATGAAAGCGTCAAAATATTTTTTGACGCTTTCATCATATGATTAGAACTAATAAGCAAGCTTTAGAAATATAAGGAGCTTATGCTTGTAAGTTCTATTTTTTTATAGATAATGTTTTGCATCTTTAGTTATGGAAAGAAAGCAGTTTAATCTATATTGAGAACACATTACCTTATTTTTTATAATTTCTCTTTATATTAAAATTTATATACAAGCCAATTGAAATTTAAAGAGAAGGAGGAAAAAATATGAGAAAAAAATTGTATCGGCTATTTTGATAGCGGTGATGTACTAGTAATATATTTCACTTTATGTGAGTGAAAAAATTTTTGATGAGAGTACATACTCTATTAGTGACAATGAGAAAAGGAGGTAGGTTATAATGCCTAAGAAAGGAACCAGTCAGGCTAAAAATGAATTCATCTGGGGTTGGATCTTTATTCTTCCAACAATGCTTGGTCTGATTATTTTGAATATTTATCCTATTATCGATACAATTATTCAAAGTTTTTATAAAACAGGAGCTTTCGGTAAAGGAAATGTTTTCATCGGTGCAACGAACTACACAAAAATGTTAGGTGATGCGGAAGTGTGGCAGGCAGTAATCAATACATTTAAGTATGCAATTGTAGAGGTGCCATTTTCTATCGCTATCTCTTTAGTACTTGCCGTATTGTTAAATCGTAAGATGGCAGGTCGTGCTGCATATCGTACCATCTTCTTCTTACCGATGGTAGCTGCTCCAGCTGCTGTTGCTATGGTATGGAGATGGTTATTTAACTCTGAGTTTGGTTTATTAAACCATATTTTCCACACAAAAATCAACTGGGTTTCTGACCCTAAAATCGCAGTATTTGCTATCGCTGTAATCGGTATTTGGTCTATCATCGGTTATAATATGGTACTCTTCTTATCAGGCTTACAGGAAATTCCAAAAGATTATTATGAGGCAGCAAGCATTGACGGTGCCAACGGTATCGAGCAATTCTTTAATATTACAGTACCATTATTATCCCCAACTATCTTCTTCGTACTTATCACTAGAGTAATCGGTGCGATGCAGGTATTCGACTTAATTTATATGGTAATGGATAAGAATAATCCAGCGCTTGCTAAGACACAGTCATTAGTATACTTATTCTATCAGTATTCATTTGTAGAAAATAATAAAGGCTATGGTTCTGCGATTGTTGTATTATTATTAGTAATTATTATGATTATTACAGTAATCCAGAATATTGGTCAGAAGAAGTGGGTTTATTATAATTAGAATTAGGAGGAAAAGATATGGACAGTAGTATGGAAAGAAACGCAAAAATCACCAGCATTGTAATTCATGTCGTTTTAATCCTAGTATCAATTACAATGTTAGTACCATTTTTATGGATGGCTTTGACTGCCTTTAAGACAGTGACAGAGTCAACATCTGTTAACCCATTTGTTATTTTCCCATCAAAATGGAGAACAGACAATTTTGTAACTGTTATGAATAACATGAACTTTGGCAGTTTATATATTAATACATTGCTTTTAATCTTAGGACGTGTTGTTTGTGCTGTATTAACTGCAACCTTAGCAGGATATGCATTTGGTCGTTTGAACTTTAGAGGAAAGGGATTTATGTTCTCCCTTGTTATGATTCAGATGATGGTACCTGCACAGATTTTCATCATTCCTCAGTACTTAATGGTAAGTAAATTAGGAATGCTTAACACAATTTTTGCTTTAGTTTTCCCAGGTATCGTAACTGCATTTGGTACATTCTTATTAAGACAAGCTTATATGGGACTTCCAAAGGACTTAGAGGAGGCAGCGAGACTTGATGGATGTAATATTCCTCAGACCTTCTTACTCATCATGGCACCACTTACAAGATCTTCCATGGTTGCTCTTGGAATCTTCACGGCAGTATTTGCTTACAAAGACCTTATGTGGCCATTAATCTGTAATAAGGATGTAATGCCACTTTCTGCAGCTCTTGCTAAGATGCAGGGACAGTATGCTAGTAATTATCCACAGTTGATGGCAGCTTCATTATTAGCTTGTATTCCAATGATTGTTTTATACTTGATCTTCCAAAAACAATTTATCGAGGGTATTGCAACATCAGGTGGAAAGTTGTAAATATATAAACTAGATAAAAATAACTTCTAATACCTCCTTTATTGGGAGGTATTTTTATTTTGCGAAAATATAAGAAGTTTGTGTTTGGAAGTTCTATTTTTTTATAGACATTTGCAAAGATTCGTGGCATGATAGAAAAAGAGAAAATGAATATGCCTGCATTTATAGGCAGATATAGATGAAAATATATTTAATAGTAGAAAGAGAGAAAGTTTATGTGGATTGCAGATGGTTGGAAAGACTATGAGGTTATCGATAGCTCTGAGGGAGAAAAGCTAGAGCGATGGGGTAAGTATATTTTATTAAGACCAGACCCACAAGTTATCTGGCAGACAGAAAAAAGAGATCCAAGATGGAGAAAATTAAATGGGCATTATTATAGAAGTAAAAAGGGCGGTGGTGAGTGGAAATTTTTCAATTTGCCAAAGGAGTGGAAAATTCACTACAAGGATTTGACATTTCATTTACAGCCTTTTAGCTTTAAGCATACAGGGTTATTTCCAGAACAGGCAGTGAATTGGGACTGGTGTTCGGAGAAGATAAAAGCGGCAAAAAGGCCAATTCGCGTGTTGAATTTATTTGCCTATACAGGTGGAGCGACGGTGGCAGCAGCGAAGGCGGGAGCTTCTGTAACTCATGTAGATGCATCAAAGGGAATGGTGACTTGGGCAAAGGAAAATGCTGAACTCTCAGGTCTTAAGGATGCGCCGATTCGATGGATTGTCGATGACTGTGTGAAGTTTGTCGAGAGAGAGATTCGAAGGGGAAAAGAGTACGATGCGATTATTATGGATCCACCTTCCTACGGAAGAGGACCGAAAGGAGAAATCTGGAAAATTGAGGAGAAGATTTATCCGTTTATTCAGCTTTGTACGAAAGTAATGTCAAAAGATCCACTTTTTTTCCTTATCAATTCTTACACGACAGGATTACAGCCAGCGGTACTAAGCTATATGTTATCGACAGAGATTCAAAGAAAGATAGGCGGAGTTGTCACGGCAGATGAGATTGGACTTCCAGTTACGAGTAATGGACTTGTACTTCCATGTGGAGCGTCGGGACGCTGGGAGAAAAAATAATATGAGCTTAGATGATAATTGTGAGGGTACTATAGGTAGGGAGCAATTGGAATTTTGTTTATAGGTATCTTGCGGAGCAGAAATATTTGTTTTATGCCCAAGAAGCAGAAAAGAGTTTTAATACAAGATTATCAGAGAATATAGAAAAAACAAAAGGAGAAGGAAAATGGCAGAATTATATGTAAAAAAAGAGATGGCGGGTCATATGAAAAAAACTCTTGAGAGAATGGAGAAAGAGTTTACACAGTATCCAGAAGAGTATATTAAGTTTGAGACAGATATCGACCCAAAGATGGCGGATATATTACTTGAGGATGCACTCTGCGAGGAGCAAAGGGGAGATAGTATGATTCCAGTGTATTCTTATCGCGTGATTAGTAATCCAGAATTACTTGAGGAGTATCGTGCGAGAAATAATGGTATGAGAGCATTTCATGTTCTTAAGAGAGATCGAAAGAGAGCGATGGAAGAGGGATTGATCTAAGTTCGTAGGAATAGGATAAAAGAAGAGGGAAGGGGAGTGGAAGAAAGGGATTGGGGACAAACGTGTTTAGCCAGTACACAGCCCGAAGACAGCGCCAAGAAAAAAACATTCTTCTCAAAAACGATAGAGAGTGAAGCAGTTTTTCGACGCACTTGGCTTTGCTGCGGTAGCACTGTTTGAGCGGAGCGAGTTTGCGTGAGCAGCATAAATCGGCGTGCGACGAAAAACTGTGGGAACGAACGTGTTTTGAGAAGAATGTTTTTTTCTTGGCGCTGTCTTTGGGCGTCTCTCTCCATTATAGCCTGAAAAATTTCTCCTTCTACTTCAAAATAAACTCATTTCTTCCATTTGCCAAAGAAATTTTAGAACCTGCATTACAGCGAACAGGCATATTTTTTTGAATCTGTTGTCCATTCACACGAAGTCCGTAGGAAGAGTAATCGCAAATATAATAGCAATGCTCAGATGGATTATACTGAATTTCACAGTGACGTCTGCTAATATCTTTGCTATTTAAAATAATATTTGATACGGAAGGATCTCTACCTATTATAATGCTCTCCTGATTTTGGAGTGGAATAGTTGTCCCCTGTAACTCTCCAGAAATAAACTCAAGTGCTCCAGATGATGGAAATTGAGGAGAAACTGGAATTTGTGCAGAAGATGAATGGGAATCATAGTTATAATTTTGATTATTATAGTCATTTCCATAATTGTCATAATTATTATTGTAGTCGTTATAAGAATTCATATTTTGGTTGTTTGAGCCATCGAATCGGCGATTATAAGCCTTACATAATTTATTAATATTCGTGATGAAATAATAATAGCTGACAAAACTTCCTACTATTGAGCCGACTCCACATAGTAGAATACCGAGTAGTGGCCAGAGTAAAAGTGTTGTTCCGTTTTCGCTAATATCCAGGCCATATTTTCTTCCTGTCGTTTGAATGCGATTTCCCTGTTTGTAAAGCCAAAATAGAGTATAAATACCACAGGTTAATATTCCAAAAATAAGAACAAGAATATAATTTGGAGATTTTTGACTATCGTTGATATCCTCGACAGGTTCACATACAGTATTTAGATCTTCTATTAAATAGTAGAAGAAAAAAAGAGAATAAATACCGCAGGTTATAATAGAGAAAAGAAGGTAAGTCCCAAAATTTCGGTCGTTTTTTACATAAGTTTCCCCCTTTTGTGATGAGATTTGAAATTTTTAATTTAGGCATAGACTTTTATTTTGCGAAAGTGGAATCTTTTATTGTTTTGTCCATCGCTTAGATTATGCCTGTGAATTGGCTTTGTATACTAGTAAGAAAACAAGTTAAAATTGAAAGCCAAGACTCTCATTTATTTCTTTATTTATCATATCAAAATGTATATCTATTGTCTAGTAATAGCGAAAAAGAAAATATTTAAAAAAACTTCAAAAAAAAGTCTTGCAATTTTTATTTGTATCGTATATAATAAAGAGCGTTGTGACATTGATAGCTGAGAAGCGTGAGGTTGCTGCCAAGAGGGCAGGTTTTCCGTGGAGCGAATGTCAAGTTAGAGAAACTGGCGACAAGTCACTGTATACAAGGTAGATAGAGTCTGCAAGATGCAGATGTGTGTAGAGGAATTACATGATACACACGGGAGAGTGTACAGTCACCGCTTGTCGTACTGCAATAAAGTGCGAAAAGGAGGCGACTTTTTTTATGGCAAGTCAAATTATGAGAATTACATTAAAAGCGTATGATCATCAATTAATCGATGCATCTGCTAAGAGCATTATTGAAACTGTAAAAAAGACAGGATCTAAGGTGAGTGGACCAGTTCCAATGCCTACTAAGAAAGAGGTAGTTACAATTCTTAGAGCTGTTCATAAATACAAAGATTCCAGAGAGCAGTTTGAGCAGAGAACTCATAAAAGATTAATCGATATTATCACACCAACTCAGAAAACAGTTGACGCTTTATCAAGATTAGAAATGCCAGCTGGTGTCTATATCGACATCAAAATGAAAAACAAATAGGTCCTAACGGTTGCGAAAAGCGGCGTCTAGGATGATTGCAATAAGCAATCCGCTGTAGATTAAATTAGGAGGAAATATCAATGAAGAAAGCAATTTTAGCGACAAAAGTCGGAATGACTCAGGTCTTCAGTGAGGATGGAGTTTTAACTCCAGTAACTGTATTACAGGCTGGTCCTTGTGTAGTAACACAGGTTAAGACAGTTGAGAACGACGGTTATAGTGCTGTACAGGTTGGATATGCCGACAAGAGAGAGAATTTAGTTAATAAGCCTGAGAAAGGTCAGTTTGCAAAAGCTGGCGTAGCTTGTAAGAGATATGTGAGAGAGTTTAAGTTCGAGGATGCGCAGAGCTACACATTAGGTCAGGAAATCAAGGCTGACATTTTCGCAGCAGGCGATAAAATAGATGTAACAGCAATTTCCAAAGGTAAAGGATTTGCAGGTGGTATTAAGAGACACGGACTTCACACAGGTCCAAAGACTCACGGTTCCAAATATCATCGTCATGCAGGTTCCAATGGTTCCGCCAGTGATCCAAGCCGTGTATTTAAGGGCAAAAAGATGGCAGGACGTATGGGAGCTGATCAAATCACAGTTCAGAACCTTGAAATTGTAAGAGTAGATGTAGAAAACAATGTTATTTTAGTAAAAGGTGCTGTACCAGGACCTAAGAAAGCTTTAGTAACACTTAAAGAGACAGTAAAAGCCTAGTTGCTTTTGAGGAAGGAGGAACACACAAATGGCATCAGTAGCTGTTTATAATATGGAAGGTCAGGAAGTTGGAACAATCGAACTTAATGATGCGATCTTCGGTATTGACGTAAACGAACATTTAGTGCATATGGCTGTTGTTAATCAGCTTGCAAATAAACGCCAGGGAACACAGAGTGCGAAAACTCGTTCTGAAGTAAGCGGTGGCGGTAGAAAACCTTGGAGACAGAAAGGAACAGGTCATGCAAGACAGGGTTCAACAAGATCTCCACAGTGGACAGGTGGTGGAGTTGTATTTGCTCCAAAGCCAAGAGATTATTCTTTCAAGTTAAATAAGAAAGAAAAGAGAAAAGCTTTAAAATCTGTATTAACATCCAGAGTAAGCGAAGGAAAATTCGTTGTATTAGATTCTTTAAAATTCGACGAGATTAAGACAAAGAAAATGCAGACAGTATTAAATAACTTAAAAGTTGATAAAGCTCTTGTAGTAATGAGCGAGAAAGATGATGTTATTATCAAGTCTGCTAACAATATTCCAACAGTAAAAACTGCTTTGACAAGCACAATCAATGTATATGATATCTTAAAATACGATACAATGATCGTGACAAAAGATGCAGTTGCTAAAATTGAGGAGGTGTACGCATAATGGCTGATATCAAGTACTATGATGTTATTTTAAAACCAGTTGTGACAGAGAAAAGTATGAACGATATGGCTGAGAAGAAATACACATTCTTAGTTCATCCAAGTGCAAACAAATCTCAGATTAAAGAAGCAGTTGAGAAAATGTTCGAGGGAACAAAAGTAGCAAAAGTAAACACAATGAACTACGATGGAAAAACAAAGAGACGTGGTATGGTTTACGGAAAAACTGCTAAGACAAAGAAAGCTATCGTTAAGTTAACAGCAGATAGCGCAGATATCGAGATCTTCGAGGGACTATAAATCGAAGATAGATAAAAGCAAACTATACGCATAAAAGCGTGATACTAAATAGAGAGAACCGAAAGGAGTGAAAGGAAATGGGAATCAAAACATATAACCCATATACACCTTCCAGAAGACATATGACTGGCTCTGATTTCGCTGAAATCACAAAGACAACTCCAGAGAAATCTTTAGTTGTTTCCTTAAAGAAAAACGCTGGTCGTAACAATCAAGGAAAAATTACTGTGAGACATCATGGCGGTGGATCCAGAAGAAAATATAGATTAGTAGATTTTAAGAGAAGAAAAGATAATATTCCAGCAAAAGTTGTTGCTATCGAATATGATCCAAATAGAACAGCAAATATCGCATTAATCTGCTACGCAGATGGAGAGAAAGCTTATATCATCGCTCCTAACAAATTAAAAGTTGGTGCAACAATCATGAGCGGTCCAGAAGCTGAGGTAAGAATCGGAAACTGCCTTCCACTTGCTAACATCCCTGTTGGTACAGAGGTTCATAACATTGAGTTATATCCTGGAAAAGGTGGACAGTTAGTTCGTTCCGCTGGTAACTCTGCTCAGTTAATGGCTAAGGAAGGAAAGTATGCAACTCTTAGACTTCCATCCGGAGAAATGAGAATGGTTCCTGTTGTTTGCAGAGCAACTGTCGGACAGGTAGGAAACATTGAGCATGACTTGATCAACATTGGTAAAGCTGGTAGAAAACGTCACATGGGTATCCGCCCAACAGTTCGTGGTTCCGTAATGAACCCTAATGACCATCCACACGGAGGTGGAGAAGGTAAGACTGGAATCGGTCGTCCAGGTCCATGTACTCCTTGGGGTAAACCTGCTCTTGGTCTTAAGACAAGAAAGAAAAACAAGAAATCCAATAAGTTGATTGTAAGAAGAAGAGACGGAAGAAGTATTAAATAGTATAAGGAGGTAAGCCAATGGCTCGTTCATTGAAAAAAGGACCTTTTGCAGATGCAAGTTTGTTAAAGAAGGTAGACGCATTAAATGAAGCAGGCAACAAAGAAGTGATCAAAACTTGGTCACGTCGCTCCACAATCTTCCCTTCATTTGTAGGACATACAATTGCCGTACACGATGGAAGAAAGCATGTGCCTGTATATATTACAGAAGATATGGTTGGACATAAATTAGGTGAGTTTGTTGCAACTAGAACTTATAGAGGACACGGAAAAGACGAGAAGAAATCCAGAGTTCGTTAGTTTTGACTTATTTTGAAAGGAGGTTTCATTCATCATGGCGAAAGGACATAGATCCCAAGTTAAGAGAGAGAGAAACGCAAACAGAGATACAAGACCATCTGCTAAATTATCTTATGCAAGAGTGTCTGTTACAAAAGCTTGCTTCGTCTTAGATGCCATCCGTGGTAAAGACGTAGAAACAGCTCTTGGTATTTTAGCTTATAATCCAAGATATGCTTCAAGCTTAATAGAGAAATTATTGAAATCTGCTATTGCCAACGCAGAAAACAACAATGGTATGAATAAAGAGAACCTTTATGTTGCGGAGTGTTATGCAAATAAAGGACCTACTATGAAGAGAATTCAACCTAGAGCACAGGGTAGAGCTTACAGAATCGAGAAGAGAATGAGCCATATCACTATCGTGCTTGATGAAAGATAAGGAGGGCAATAATGGGACAGAAAGTAAATCCACATGGATTGAGAGTCGGAGTCATCAAAGATTGGGACTCCAGATGGTATGCAGAAGCTGATTTTGCAGATAATCTAGTAGAAGATAATAAAATTAGAACATTCGTTAAAAAGAGATTATACAGTGCTGGAATCTCCAGAATCGAGATTGAAAGAGCATCTGATAGAGTAAAATTAATCATCCACACAGCAAAACCTGGTATCGTAATCGGTAGAGGTGGTTCTGCGATTGAGGAGTTAAAGAAAGAAATCCAGAAGATGACAACAAAGAAAGTTTTCATCGACATCAAAGAAGTAAAAAGACCAGACAAAGATGCTCAGTTAGTTGCTGAGAACATCGCTGCACAGTTAGAGAACCGTATCTCTTTCAGAAGAGCTATGAAATCTTGCATGCAGAGAACAATGAGAAGTGGTGCTTTAGGAATTAAGACAGCTGTTTCTGGACGTCTTGGCGGAGCTGATATGGCTCGTACAGAGTTCTACAGCGAGGGAAATATTCCACTACAGACACTTCGTGCAGACATTGAGTATGGCTTCGCAGAGGCAGATACAACTTACGGAAAAGTAGGTGTAAAAACATGGATTTACCATGGCGAAGTTCTTCCAACTAAGAATACACAGGAAGGGAGCGATAAATAATGTTAATGCCTAAAAGAGTAAAACGTCGTAAACAGTTCCGTGGTTCTATGACAGGAAAAGCTATAAGAGGAAATAAAATCACTTACGGTGAGTACGGTATTGTAGCAATGGAACCAGCATGGATTAAATCAAACCAGATTGAGGCTGCACGTGTTGCCATGACTAGTTATATCAAGCGG
>CAYTNV010000022.1:0-62106 GCA_964439395.1 uncultured Blautia sp.
GAACTCAATGAGGAATTAGTAGCTGCTAAGAAGGAATTATTTAACTTGAGATTCCAAAACGCAACAAATCAATTGGAAAACACCAGCAGAATTAAAGAAGTGAGAAGAAATATCGCTAGAATTCAGGGTGCTATTACACAGAAATAATCTGGAAAGGAGGAGTTTGCTGTGGAGAGAAATTTAAGAAAAACCCGCGTAGGTAAAGTTATTAGTGATAAAATGGATAAGACAATCGTTGTTGCTATCGAAGACAACGTAAAACATCCTTTATATAAAAAGATTGTAAAGAGAACTTATAAATTAAAAGCTCATGATGCAAAGAATGAGTGTAAAATTGGTGATAGAGTAAAAGTTATGGAGACAAGACCATTATCCAAAGATAAGAGATGGAGACTTGTTGAAGTTGTTGAGAGAGCGAAATAGATTATAGCGATTGCGCTCAGGAAGGAGAGAAAAGCATGATTCAGCAGGAGTCAAGACTAAGAGTTGCCGACAATACTGGTGCGAAAGAATTGCTTTGTATCCGCGTTTTAGGCGGTTCCGTAAGAAGATACGCTAACATCGGTGATGTTATTGTTGCTACGGTTAAAGATGCAACACCAGGTGGAGTTGTAAAAAAAGGTGACGTTGTGAAAGCTGTCGTTGTACGTACTAAAAAAGGCGCTCGTCGTAAAGACGGTTCTTATATAAAATTTGATGAAAACGCTGCAGTTATTTTAAAAGATGATACAAATCCAAAGGGAACACGTATTTTCGGACCTGTAGCTCGTGAGTTGAGAGACAAAAAGTATATGAAGATTGTCTCCTTAGCACCAGAAGTATTATAAGGAGGTAGCCGACATGTCTAAAATTAAAAAAGATGACCTTGTACAGGTAATCACAGGTAAAGATAAAGGTAAAGAAGGTAAAGTACTTCACGTTAATACAAAAAAAGATACAGTTATTGTTGAAGGTGTGAATATGGTTTCTAAACATACAAAACCAAGTCAGCAGAATCAGCAGGGCGGAATCATTGAGAAAGAAGCTCCAATTCATGTATCTAACGTAATGTACGTTCATAAAGGAAAAACAACAAGAATTGGCCATAAAATTGAGAACGGCAAAAAAGTTCGTGTTGCCAAGTCAACAGGCGAAGTAATCGACTAATAACAATTGAGAAAGGAGGCCATGACATTGAGTAGATTAAAAGAAACTTATAGCACAACAATCAAAGATGCTATGATGAAAAAGTTTGGATATAAAAATGAAATGCAAGTGCCAAAGCTTGACAAGATTGTTATCAACATGGGTGTTGGTGAGGCAAAAGACAATCGTAAAGCATTGGATTCTGCTGTAGCAGATATGGAAATTATTGCAGGTCAGAAAGCTGTTATTACTAAGGCTAAAAAATCTGTTGCTAACTTCAAATTAAGAGAAGGTATGCCAATCGGATGTAAAGTTACTCTTAGAGGAGAGAAAATGTATGAGTTCGCAGATCGCTTAATCAACTTAGCATTACCTCGTGTACGTGACTTTAGAGGTGTAAACCCAAATGCATTTGATGGTAGAGGTAACTATGCATTAGGTATCAAAGAGCAATTAATTTTCCCAGAAATTGAGTACGATAAAGTAGATAAAGTAAGAGGTATGGATGTCATCTTCGTAACAACTGCTAAGACAGATGAAGAGGCTCGTGAATTATTAACTTTATTCGGTATGCCATTTAGTAAATAGTAAGGAGGAGAATCCATGGCTAAAAAAGCGATGATTTTAAAGCAACAGCGTAAACAAAAATTCTCCACTAGAGAATATAGTCGTTGTAGAATCTGTGGTCGTCCACATGCTTACTTAAGAAAATACGGAATTTGTAGAATTTGCTTCCGTGAATTAGCATATAAAGGACAAATTCCAGGAGTGAAGAAAGCAAGCTGGTAAAATCTATAGAAAAAGGAGGCAAATAACAATGACAATGAGCGATCCAATTGCAGATATGCTTACAAGAATTCGTAATGCGAATACTGCAAAACATGATACAGTAGATGTTCCTGCATCTAAAATGAAAATCTCTATCGCAGATATCCTTGTAAATGAAGGATATATCAAAGGATATGAGTTAGTAGAAGATGGAAACTTCAAAACAATTCGCATCACATTAAAATACGGTGCAGACAAAAATGAAAAAATTATCACAGGATTAAAGAGAATTTCTAAACCTGGTCTTCGTGTATATGCTAGCTGTGAAGATCTTCCAAAGGTACTTGGAGGACTTGGAATTGCTATTATTTCCACAAATAAAGGTGTTATTACAGATAAAGAAGCTAGAAAAGCAAATATCGGCGGTGAAGTTTTAGCATTCGTTTGGTAAGCGATGCTAACTTCCCTTTATAATAGATTAGAGACAGGAAAGAGCTGTCAAGTGATAAGCAAAGCTTACTTATTTGGCAGAGATTTTCATAGGAGAAGTTCTGAAAACAGAGAGGGATATCCCTCTCCGACAATTTAAGGAGGTGCAATATGTCACGTATAGGTAAACATCCAGTTGAGATTCCAGCTGGCGTTGAAGTTAAGGTTGAAGACGGAAACAAAGTGACAGTAAAAGGTCCTAAGGGAACACTTGAGAAAGTATTACCAGAAGAGATGGACATTAAAGTAGAAGGAAATGAAGTTATTGTTAAGAGACCTAATGATTTAAAGAAGATGAAATCATTACACGGCTTAACAAGAACATTAATTCACAACATGGTTATTGGCGTAACAAAAGGCTACGAAAAAGTACTTGAAGTCAATGGTGTTGGTTATAGAGCTCAAAAGCAAGGAAAGAAATTAATCCTTTCTTTAGGATATTCTCATCCAGTTGAGATGGAAGATCCAGAAGGTTTGGAATCTGTTTTGGAGGGTCAAAATAAGATTACAATCAAAGGTATCGATAAAGAAAAAGTTGGCCAGTATGCTGCTGAAATCAGAGATAAGAGAAGACCTGAGCCTTACAAAGGAAAAGGTATCAAATATGCTGATGAAGTTATTAGACGTAAAGTTGGTAAGACTGGTAAGAAATAATTAGGAGGATAAGAGAATGGTTAGTAAGAAATCAAGAAAAGAAGTTCGCGCTAAGAAACATAGAAATCTTCGTAACTATCTTAGTGGAACAGCTGATAGACCACGTCTAGCAGTATTTAGAAGTAATAATCATATGTATGCCCAAATTATTGATGACACAGCTCATAATACCCTTGTATCAGCAGCAACTCTTCAAAAAGAAGTAAAGGCTGAGTTAGAGAAAACAAACGACGTAGCAGCAGCAGCTTACTTAGGAAAAGTAATCGCTGAGCGCGCATTAGAAAAAGGTATTACAACAGTTGTCTTTGATAGAGGAGGCTTCGTATACCAAGGTAAAATTAAAGCATTAGCAGACGCAGCTAGAGAAGCTGGATTGCAATTCTAAGTAAGGAGGAAATTACAATGAAGCGTACAATTATTGATGCTAGTCAATTAGAATTAGAAGAAAAAGTAGTATCAATCAAACGTGTAACAAAAGTTGTAAAAGGTGGTCGTAACTTTAGATTTGCAGCTTTAGTTGTTGTTGGTGACAAAAACGGACACGTTGGTGCAGGACTTGGAAAAGCTACTGAAATTCCAGAAGCTATTCGTAAAGGTAAAGAAGATGCTATGAAGAAATTGGTTAAAGTACCAATGGACGAAAATGGAAGTATTCCACATGACTTTACTGGAAAATTTGGAAGTGCATCTGTATTATTAAAGACATCTCCAGAAGGTACTGGTATTATCGCAGGTGGTCCATCTCGTTCTGTATTAGAGCTTGCAGGATACAAGAATATCCGTTCCAAATCCTTAGGTTCTAATAATAAACAAAATATCGTACTTGCAACAATCGAGGGTCTTGCACAGTTAAAAACTCCAGAGCAAGTTGCAAAACTTCGTGGAAAGACTGTAGAAGAGATTCTTGGATAGGAGGAATAATATCATGGCAGATAAATTAAAAGTTACTTTAGTTAAATCACCTATTGGTGCTATTCCAAAACATAGAAAAACTGTAGAAGCTTTGGGATTGAGAAAAATGCATTAAACAGTTGAGTTGCCAGATAATGAAGCAGTTAGAGGAATGATCTGGCATGTAAGACATTTAGTAAAAGTAGAAGAAATCTAGTCAAGTTAGGAGGTGCCATAGATGGATTTATCAAATTTACGTCCTGCAGATGGTTCAAAGCATAGCGATAACTTTAGAAGAGGTCGTGGCCATGGTTCAGGAAACGGAAAAACAGCTGGTAAAGGTCATAAAGGTCAGAAAGCTCGTTCTGGCGGTGGAGTAAGAATTGGTTTCGAAGGTGGACAGATGCCTTTATACAGAAGACTTCCTAAGAGAGGTTTTACTTGTAGAAACCATAAAGAGATCGTCGCTATTAATGTTTCAGCTTTAGAGAAATTCGACGCAGATGCAGTAGTAACTGTAGAAAGCTTAATCGAAGCTGGAATTATTAAGAAAGCATGTGATGGAGTAAAAATTCTTGGAAATGGAGAATTAACTAAGAAGCTTACAGTTCAAGTGAATGCTTTTAGCGCAAGCGCAAAAGAGAAAATTGAAGCTCTCGGCGGAAAAGCTGAGGTGATCTAGTATGTTTAAGAGCTTGGCAAATGCTCTAAAAGTCAAGGAAATGCAAAAAAAGCTGATGTTCACAGTGTTTGTAATCATAATTGTAAGATTAGGATGCCAGCTGCCAATTCCAGGAATTGACACAGCCCAAGTACAGGCATATTTGTCTCAGGCACTGGGTGATTCCTTTAATATTATGAACTCATTTACTGGAGGGTCATTTATGTCAATGTCCCTATTTGCATTGAATGTAACTCCATACATTACAGCATCGATTATCATACAGCTTTTGACGATTGCGATTCCTGCTTTAGAAGAGATGCAAAAAGATGGAGAAGATGGACGTAAAAAGCTTACTAATATTACAAGATTTGTTACAATTGCATTATCTATTTTAGAGAGTGCAGGTATAGCAATCGGCTTTGGAAGAAGCGGAGCTCTTGGTACTTACAATGCACTTACAGTAATTACAATGATAGCTGCTTTGACAGCAGGTAGTACTATCATTATGTGGTTAGGAGAGAGAATTACAGAAAAAGGAATTGGAAATGGTATTTCTATTATCCTTGCTGTAAATATTGTATCAAGAATGCCAAATGATTTTTATAAACTATATCAACAGTTTATTCAAGGAAAATTAATTGGAACTATGGTAATTGCGGTTGCGATTATCACATTTGTAGTACTTGCTACGATGGTATTATCTGTTCTTTTACAAGATGCAGAAAGAAGAATTCCTGTACAGTATGCTAAAAAAGTTCAAGGAAGAAAAATGTTTGGAGGGCAATCAAGCCATATTCCTCTAAAAGTGAATACAGCAAATGTTATCCCTATCATTTTTGCATCCTCATTGTTTCAGTTCCCATTGATTATTAGCCAATTATTTGGAGTTGGTAAATCAGGATGGGGAGCTAAAGTGCTGAGTTGTTTGAATCAGGGCAATTGGTGTGATCCTGAAAATCCAGTGCGTTCCGTCGGTCTTATTATCTATATACTGCTTATTGTATTATTTGCTTATTTTTATACTTCCATTACCTTTAATCCTTTGGAAGTATCTAATAATATCAAAAAGCAGGGAGGATTTATTCCAGGTATTCGACCAGGAAAACCTACGACAGATTATCTTAATACGATTTTAAATAGTATTGTTTTCATCGGAGCAGTCGGATTAATTATTATTGCAGTAATCCCAATTTTCTTTAATGGAGTGTTTGGAGCAGATGTTTCATTTGGAGGAACTTCTCTCATTATCGTTGTGGGAGTCGTGCTAGAGACAATTAAACAAATTGAATCACAAGTACTGGTTCGTCATTACTCAGGATTTTTGAACGATTAAACAGCAGAAATAACAGGGTTGTCTTAGAATGAATTTATTTCATTCGAAGACATCCCTATTTGTGTATATACACATATAATAGAGCACCGTAAGGCAAGCGGGAACTCTTAAATCTAGCTTGTGGACTCCTGTAAAATATTGCAGTAGAGGTTGAAGCAAGAATCCTCTGCCTTTTGGTATGAGGAATGTCAAAAAAACAAGGCTTAGAAAAGGAGGATTAAGTTATGAAAATTATTATGTTAGGTGCACCAGGTGCAGGAAAAGGAACACAGGCAAAAATGATTTCTGCAAAATACGGTATTCCTCATATCTCAACAGGAGATATTTTTAGAGCGAATATTAAAAACCAGACAGAGCTTGGAAAGAAAGCAAAATCTTATATGGATCAGGGACAATTAGTTCCAGATGAGTTGGTTGTTGATTTAGTAGCTGACCGTATTGTTCAAGATGATTGTGCAAAAGGATTTGTATTAGATGGATTCCCACGTACAATCCCACAGGCAGAGGCATTGGATGCAGCTTTAGTAAGTATGAATACAAAAATTGATTATGCAATCGATGTAGAAGTTCCAGATGAGAATATTATTGAGAGAATGGGCGGACGTCGTGCATGTGTGGGATGTGGAGCAACATATCATATCGTATATAACCCAACAAAAGCAGAAGGTGTTTGCGATGCATGTGCAGCAAAATTAATCCTTCGTGATGATGATAAGCCAGAGACAGTAAAAGAGCGTCTCAATGTTTACCATACTCAGACACAGCCACTTATTGATTTTTATGAGGCAAAGGGATGTTTAAAAGCAGTAGATGGAACACAGGAAATTGAGACAATCTTTGATCAGATTACAAAAATTTTAGAGGCATAGTATGTCAGTAACAATAAAGTCAAAGACAGAAATTGAATTGATGAGGGAGGCGGGCAAGATTCTTGCCCGCACTCATGAAGAATTAGAAAAGGCAATTAAGCCTGGAATCTCCACATACGAGATTAACAGATTGGGAGAGGAAATTATCCGCAGTTATGGATGTATTCCATCTTTTTTAAATTATCAAGGATATCCTGCCTCAATCTGTGTGTCAGTCAATGATGAGGTTGTTCATGGGATTCCATCGAAAAATCGAATTTTACAAGAGGGAGATATCGTAAGCTTAGATGCTGGAGTAATTTATAAAGGATATCATTCAGACGCCGCGAGAACTCACGCTGTCGGAGAAATCTCTAAAGAGGCAAAGCGTTTGATTGATGTGACAAGAGAGAGTTTCTTTGAGGGTATTAAATTTGCAGTGGATGGAAACCATCTGATAGATATTTCAAGAGCCATTCAAAATTGTATCGAGAGCAATGGATACTCTGTTGTTCGAGATTTAGTTGGACATGGAATAGGAAGAAATCTGCATGAAGACCCTCAGATTCCAAACTTTGCAGGTAAGAGACGTGGAATCAGATTAAGACCAGGTATGACACTTGCCATAGAGCCTATGGTAAACACTGGACGATATGAAGTAAATTGGTTGGATGATGATTGGACTGTCGTTACAAGAGATGGTTCTTTGTCCGCGCATTACGAGAATACCGTCCTGATTACAGAAGATGGTCCTGAAATTTTATCTCTTCTACAGTGACGGGTGATTGAGATGTTAGAAGTAAAAAGAGGTTATTTTGTCCAGTCTTTGGCGGGTCATGATAAAGGAAAGATATATATAATAGAAGAGATCAAAGGAGAATATGTATATCTTGTAGATGGTAAGTATAAACTTCTTGATTCACCTAAGAAGAAAAATAAAAAACATATACAGATTACTTACAAAATAGACAAGGAGCTCGAAGAAAAATTAAATATTGGGCTTACAGTCAGAGATGAAGATATAAAAAAAGCAATCAAACATTACGTCAATGGGTTTAATTCAAAAAGATGATTGAGTTAAATAGAGTTTATCGACAAATAATTATCGTAGTGAGTATAAGTCCCGTAGTTTTAATTATGGAGATATAAGTCGAAATCGTACAAAATATTGAATAACTAATATGGCGAGGATAGAAGTAAAAATTTCCTATTTTTAAGTGTAGGAGTACGAATTAACAAAGTAAAGCAGTCGGTAAATGAGAAAAGAAGGAGGATTTAATATGTCAAAGTCAGATGTAATTGAGGTAGAAGGTGTTGTATTAGAAAAGCTTCCAAATGCAATGTTCAAAGTACAGTTGGAAAATGGACATGTCGTATTGGGACATATCAGTGGAAAACTAAGAATGAATTTTATCAAGATTCTTCCTGGAGATAAAGTAACAATTGAACTTTCTCCATATGATTTATCAAGAGGACGTATCATTTGGAGAGATAAATAAGAAAATATGCTTGCATTATTGAAATTTTAATGCTATAATATATGTCGAATGTTTTTGAAAGGAGAAATGAATCGTGAAAGTTAGAGCATCAGTTAAGCCAATTTGCGAGAAATGCAAAGTCATTAGAAGAAAAGGCGCAATCAGAATTATTTGCGAAAACCCAAAACATAAACAAAGACAAGGATAATAACAAAAAAGCAAAAAAATCCTTGCTTTTTGTTATGCAATCAGTTATAATAACTCAGTGCGAAAGCACATAATCAATTAAGGCGGCTGCAGTACGAACCACCAGGCGGTGTTGTTCGGCTGATTAAATATGATAAAATAATAATAACAATTAGAGATAGCCAAGGGATGAGACACGTATATCATTTCACCGTACGCGGATACGATGGATCGTTACCTTGACACAAAATATGCAGTGGAGGTGCACAAATGGCTCGTATTTCTGGAGTTGATTTACCAAGAGAGAAACGTGTAGAAATCGGTCTTACTTATATTTATGGTATTGGAAGAACAAGTGCTACTCGTATTCTAAAAGAGGCAAATGTAAATCCTGATACACGTGTTCGTGATTTGACAGATGACGAAGTTCGTAGAATCAGTGAAATTATTAACGAGACACAGATGGTAGAAGGTGATTTACGTAGAGAAATCGCATTAAATATTAAACGTTTACAGGAAATTGGATGCTATAGAGGAATTCGTCATAGAAAAGGACTTCCTGTTCGTGGTCAGAAAACTAAGACTAACGCCAGAACAAGAAAAGGTCCTAAGAGAACTGTTGCTAATAAGAAGAAATAAGTTTCTATATTAAGTTAGCAAGATAATAGCATAAGTCGAGAAACAAATAATTGATTCAAAGTGAATTAGTGAATGATTGAGAAAGTAGGTTAGTGTATAAATGGCAAAGAAAGTTACTAAAAAAGTGACAAAGAAACGTGTCAAGAAAAACGTTGAGCGTGGACAGGCACATATTCAGTCATCTTTTAACAATACAATTGTAACATTAACTGATGCAGCTGGAAATGCTCTTTCTTGGGCAAGTGCAGGTGGATTAGGATTCCGTGGTTCTAAGAAGTCTACTCCATATGCAGCACAGATGGCAGCTGAGACAGCAGCTAAGGCAGCATTAGTACATGGTTTAAAAACAGTAGAAGTTATGGTTAAAGGACCAGGTTCAGGAAGAGAAGCAGCAATTCGTGCACTTCAGGCATGTGGATTAGAAGTTACAAGCATCAAGGACGTAACACCAGTTCCACATAACGGATGTCGTCCACCAAAACGTAGAAGAGTCTGATAGGAGGAGTAGAAGAATGGCAGTCGATAGAACTCCGGTTTTAAAGAGATGTAGATCTTTAGATCTTGATCCAATGTATTTAGGAATAGATAAGAAGTCCAATCGTACATTAAGAAGAGCAAATAGAAAAATGAGCGAGTATGGACTTCAGCTTCGTGAGAAACAGAAAGCAAAATTTATTTATGGTGTATTAGAGAAACCTTTCAGAAACTATTATGCAAAAGCTGAAAGAATGCGTGGATTAACAGGTCCTAACTTAATGATTTTATTAGAGTCAAGATTGGACAATGTTGTTTTCCGTTTAGGTTTAGCTAGAACTAGAAAAGAAGCTAGACAGATTGTAGACCATAAGCATGTATTAGTAAATGGAAAATGTGTTAATATTCCATCTTATCTTGTAAGTGCAGGAGATGTAATTGAGATTAAAGAAAAATGCAAATCCTCACAGAGATATAAAGACATTTTAGAGGTTACAGAGGGAAGATTATTACCAGCATGGTTAGACGTTGATTACGAAAACTTATCTGGTACAGTAAAATCCCTTCCAACAAGAGAAGAGATTGACGTTCCTGTAAACGAGACATTAATCGTCGAGTTATACTCTAAATAATAAGAATGAAAAACTAACTGTCCTGTCATATCTATGTGATTTGGGCAGTTATGTCGCTGTCAGATTGATCTATAAAGAGAATATGGTAGCGTGTCAGTACCCTCAAAATCATTTCAACAATTTATTAAAGAAGGATTTTCTCATTTCTCTTTGGTAAAATTTTTTACCAGACAAGAAATTTAACGGTAGTGGTGGGCGGAATGTTGATGGCATCCCCCTCTGCCACGAGATGGTCCATAATATGTTGTGTTCCTGAAAATGCCTGCGTGGATTGAAAGAAACAAATACCCATAAGGAGGGGCTATATAGTGTTTGAATTTGAAAAACCAAGAATCGAGATAGCTGAGATTTCAGAAGACAATCGATATGGAAGATTTGTCGTAGAGCCTTTAGAGAGAGGATACGGTACAACTTTAGGTAATTCTCTTAGAAGAATTATGTTATCGTCCCTTCCAGGCGCAGCAGTAAGCTCTGTAAAAATCAAAGGTGTATTACATGAATTTAGTTCTATTCCTGGAGTAAAAGAGGATGTAACAGAAATCATCATGAATATCAAGGAATTGTCTATTAAAAATAATAGTACAAGTATGGAGCCAAAGCATGCGTATATCGAGTTCAGTGGTGAAGGTGTTGTGACAGCTGGAGATATTAATGTAGATAGCGATATCGAAATTTTAAATCCAGATCTTGTTATTGCGACATTGAGTGGCGGCGTAGATAGCCGTCTTGATATGGAGCTCACTATCACAAACGGACGTGGATATGTTGGTTCTGATAAGAATAAGACAGAAGATCAGGCGATTGACGTAATTGCAATCGATTCTATTTACACACCAGTTGAGCGTGTGAATTTAACAGTAGAAAATACTCGTGTTGGTCAGATTACTGACTATGATAAATTGACATTAGATGTATTTACAAATGGTACACTAGCTCCAGACGAAGCAGTAAGTCTTGCAGCAAAAGTATTGAGTGAGCATCTAAATCTTTTCGTTGATCTTTCTGAGAATGCCAAGGTTGCAGAAATCATGGTAGAGAAAGAAGATAACGAGAAAGAAAAAGTATTAGAGATGAATATCGATGAGTTAGAGTTATCCGTTCGTTCTTACAATTGTTTGAAGAGAGCTGGTATCAATACAGTCGAGGAGTTAACTAATAAGACTTCTGAAGATATGATGAAAGTTCGTAACTTAGGACGTAAATCTTTAGAAGAAGTTTTGGCTAAGTTGAAGGAATTAGGATTAGCATTGAATGCATCTGAAGAATAAGAATAGACCCACTTACGCCGAATAATAGTAAGCATAGTGAATAACCAATTTAGGAGGTCCATACAATGGCAAAGTATAGAAAATTAGGAAGAACAGCTTCCCAGAGAAAAGCATTAATTCGTTCCCAGGTAACAAGTTTACTTTATACTGGAAAAATTAGAACAACAGAGGCAAAAGCAAAAGAAATTCGTAAGGTTGCAGAAGGCTTAATCGCTTTGGCTGTAAAAGAAAAAGACAATTTCGAGACAGTTACTGTTGATGCTAAGGTTGCTAAAAAAGATGCAAACGGCAAGAGAGTAAAAGAAGTTGTTGATGGAAAGAAAGTAACTGTTTACGAGACAGTAAAGAAAGAAATTAAGAAGGATAAACCATCTCGTCTTCATGCAAGAAGACAGATGTTAAAAGTATTATACCCTGTAACAGAAGTTCCAAAGGAACTTGCTGGTAAGAAGGCAAATACAAAGAAAGTTGATTTAACAGCAAAATTATTTGATGAGTATGGTCCAAAGTATGCAGATCGTAACGGTGGTTACACAAGAATTGTTAAAATCGGACAGAGAAAAGGCGATGCTGCAATGGAAGTAATTCTTGAGTTAGTATAATCGACTAGAATATATAAGAGCTGTTCCAAAGTGCGTTTTGGAGCAGCTTTTCTTATTTACTATGAAAGTTTCTATCAAGCGGGCAGACTAACCTGTATGAGCATATAGAGCGATAGCTTGGAATAATTATATTCAGTTATTGTGAGGAAGATTATGAATATTATAAAAATAAAGGACTTGATTTTTCAATATATAAGAGAAGACGAAGCAGAGGAAAGAGAAGTTATTACAGCGATTGACGGCGTTAATCTTGAAGTAGAAAAAGGAGATTTTGTTGTTATTTTAGGGCATAATGGCTCAGGAAAATCTTCTTTGGCAAAGCAGTTAAATGCGATTTTAGAGCCGACGAAGGGATCTGTATATATAAAACAGATGGATACAAGAAAAGAAGAAAATATTCCAAAAATTCGCCAGACAGCTGGTATGGTATTTCAAAATCCAGATAATCAGATTGTCGCGACAATTGTGGAGGAGGATGTGGCATTTGGTCCAGAAAATATTGGAGTGGAGACGGATGAAATTTGGAAACGTGTATCGGTCAGCTTAAAATCGGTCGGAATGGAGGCATTTCGATTGCAATCCCCAAATCATTTATCAGGTGGTCAAAAGCAGAGAGTTGCTATTGCGGGTGTTATGGCGATGGAACCAGAATGTATTATATTAGATGAACCAACGGCAATGTTAGACCCAAGAGGAAGAGAAGATGTTATAGCGACAGTGAGACAATTGAATGAGACGAAGAAAATAACGATATTGCTGATTACCCATAATATGGAAGAAGCAATTGATGCAGATAAAATTTTTGTGATGGATAAAGGAAAAGTCGTGATGCAGGGAACACCGAGAGAGATTTTCTCACAAGTGGAACAACTAAAAGCTTACGGTTTGGAGGTTCCTCATGCCACAGAGTTAGCCTATCAGTTAAGGCAGGAGGGCGTGAATCTCCGAGCAGATATTTTATCCAATGAGGAGTTGGTGGAAGAATTATGTCAATTAAATTGCAGCATATAACATATCAGTATGAGAGTCAGGGAGAAGAGCCAAAAAAGGCAATTGATGATATTTCTCTTGAGATAAAACCTGGAGAATTTATTGGAATTATTGGACATACTGGCTCAGGAAAATCCACGTTAATTCAACATTTCAATGGGTTATTAAAGGCGACGAGTGGATCTTATTATTTTGATGGGGAGGATGTATACGGTAAGGGATTTTCTATTCGAGATTTATGTAAAAAGGTTGGATTTTCTTTTCAATATCCTGAATATCAGCTTTTTGAGGCGACTGTTTTGGATGATGTATGTTTTGGCCCTAAAAATATGGGACTTACTCGTGCGGAGCAAGAGAAACGAGCTAGGAGGGCTTTGGAAGCTGTTGGAATTCCTAAAAAATATGAGACGAAATCTCCTTTTTTACTCTCTGGTGGTGAGAAGAGAAGAGTGGCCATTGCCGGAGTGCTTGCGATGGAACCACAGTATTTTATTTTAGATGAGCCGACAGCGGGATTAGATCCAATCGGCCGGAAGAAAATATTGGATTTATTAAAAAAGCTATGGAAAGAAAAGGGAATGACAATTATACTTGTCTCTCACAGCATGGAAGATATTGCAGATTATGCTACGAGAGTGCTTGTTATGAAAACTGGAAAGCTTTTGATGGATGGAACTCCAAAGCAGATCTTTGGTCAGATGAATAAAATGCAGGAGGCAGGACTTTCCGTTCCAGATGTGACAAAATGCATTCATATGTTAAATGAGAGAGGCTTTTCATTTTCTGAAGATATTACACAAATTAGTGAGGCGAGGGATGCAATTTTAGCAGTATTGGGACAGAAAGATTTGTCAACTTCTCGTGCAGAACAATCTCTTCATTCAGTTCCTAATTTGATGGATAATATAAATAGTGATTTAATAAGATAAAATAATAGGAGGAGAAATGATTAGAGATATTACAATTGGACAATATTATAGAGCAAATTCTCCGATTCATGCGCTAGATCCGAGAGTGAAGATAGCAGGGACTTTCCTATTCATTATTAGTTTATTTTTCAAGAAAAGTTTGATTGTGTATGCGATTGCAACTATATTTTTAATTATGGTTATTCGATGCTCTAAGGTGCCATTTCGTTTTATTTGCAGAGGATTAAAGGCGATTATTTTTATTCTTTTATTTTCAGTAGTGGCGAATATGTTTTTTACACCAGGAGAGGAGATTTTTCATATAGGAATTTTTCGGTTGACAAGAGAAGGTGTGACGATGGCATTTTATTTGTCTATTCGTCTTATTTATTTGATTTTAGGTTCGTCTATTCTAACCTTTACAACGACACCGAATCAGCTGACGAGTGGTCTTGAGAAAATGTTTGGCTTTTTAAATAAGATTAGAGTCCCAGTATGTGATATTGCGATGATGATGTCAATTGCACTTCGCTTTATCCCTATTTTGACGGAAGAGCTGGATAAAATTATGAAGGCGCAGATGGCGAGAGGAGCTGACTTTGATGAGGGAAATCTAATTCAGAAAATGAAAAATATGATACCTCTCTTAGTTCCTCTTTTTGTGGCCGCGATTCGCAGGGCGAATGATTTGGCAATGGCGATGGAAGCTAGATGCTATCACGGCAGCGAGGGACGCACAAAAATGAAGCCGCTTCGCTATTCGGTGATTGATGGGAAAGCGTATGCAATTTTAGGTTTGTATATGATAAGTATGATTGGAGCGTCTGTATTCGTTACAAAATTTCATTTAATATAGAGGGGGAATGTCAACTACCCACGACCTAAAGGTGATGGGCTTGCGACTGCTCAGTGGTACGAACGGCTCATGCCTCCCGCCTTTAACCCCAATAGGCATCACATTATGGGACGGTTGACAGCGCCTCTTACGGTAGAGATATGTTCTACCGCAACTACTAAGCGTAGATTTCGTCTGTATTAGGTATTAAAACTTCCCATGCAGTATAGATACGATACCTTAATACATTCTACATAGCATTAGGTTTTTACGCTGTAATCTCATATATACTTTTCAAAGAACAAAGAGTGCCTTAGGCAAAATGCCCAACAGTTTTCTCTCTATAATAAGCATGGCATAAGTGAGCATTTGTATCAATAATTTTATTTTGGAAAGGAGACGCGACTTCTCCCACAACCTAAAGGTAGTGGGTTTACGCCGCTGAAAAATTTTATGAAAAAGAGAGTAAAATTGACCGTTGCGTATGACGGGACAAATTATTGTGGTTGGCAGATTCAGCCAAATGGAATTACGATAGAGGAAGTTTTGAATAAAAATTTATCAGAACTTTTGAGAGAAGAAATTATTGTGATTGGTGCGAGCAGGACAGATGCAGGTGTTCACGCATATAGAAATGTCGCTGTTTTTGACACAGAATCGAAAATTCCAGCAGAAAAGATTTGTTATGCGGTGAATCAGAAATTGCCTGAGGATATCCGAGTAATGAAGTCAGAGGAAGTGGCAGGAGATTTTCATCCGAGATACTGTGATTCCAGGAAGACGTATGAGTATAAAATTTTAAATGAGCATTTTTGTATTCCGACGATGAGAAATTATGTGGCGCTGTATACGTATCCTCTCGATGAAGAAAAAATGCAGGAGATGGCGAAGTATTTTATCGGAACGTATGATTTTAAGAGTTTTTGTGCAGCGAAAAGTCAGGTGAACACAACTGTGAGGACAATCACAGATTTTAGGGTGAGGCGAGATGGAAATCTCATCACTCTTACCGTAACGGGAACTGGATTTCTCTATAATATGGTACGAATTTTAGCGGGAACGCTGATGAGAGCTGGAAGTGGATATTTTAAGCCAGAGGATGCGGTGAAGATTTTGGAGGCGAGAGATAGAAAAGCAGCAGGTCCGACAGCGCCAGCGAGAGGTTTGTATTTGAAGGAGATTCAATATTTATAGGTTGTGAAATACCTTAGAATAATATAGAAATAACAGACGAAGAAAAGAGCAACTTCTATCTTCTTTGAAAACACGTTTCGTTCCCGTAATTTTAGCTACTCCGCCGATTTATGAGGTTCATCGCAAACTCACTTCGCTCAAACACGCTCAGAACCTCAAAGCATCCGTAGCAAAAATCACTCCACTCCTCTATCGTTTTCAAAGAAGATAGAAGTTGCTCTTTTCCTCTGTGCTATGGAACCAATTAGTTGATGAACCATGTTACTACATCGATACAATAATGTCAGAAGTTTTAGTATATTATTATCTGAACTACCACATATCATTTTTATAGTATTTCGCCAATACACAGCCGAGAGAGCAAGCAGGTATCTACCCCACAAACGATAGAGAGTGGAGCGATTTTTCGATATATTTAGCTTTGCTGCGGAAGTGATTGTCTGAGCGGAGCGAGTTTCACGTAAGCAGCATAAATCAGCGTATGTCGAAAAATCGTGGGAACGAACGTGTTTGCGGGGTAGATACCTGCTTGCTCTCTTGGCGTCTGTCCCCAATATCTCAAAGCTAAATGTTTCACAACCTATACCTTTTGGGGCATACCGCATTCTATATTCCACGGATGAAGAAACAATTTTATTGTTTTGCAAGGAGATATATTTGGAAGGTGCGTATGAGAAAAAATGTGGAAAAAAAGAGGAAAATTTATTGACAGAGGAAGATTTTTGCTATATAATCATCTTTAGCGTGTAAAAAAATACCTAGCCAAAGCCCCGGATATGGTATTTCAAATATATAATTTATGAGAGCTGATATAATAGCTTCTCAAATACAGAAAAGGAACATAGTTCCAAATAATCATTACAGAAATAACGCGAGTGATTCGCAAGATACAACGTAGGAATTCATAAAAACCAAACCCTACTAATTCAGTATAAGGAGGAAAACTCATGAAAAGTTTTATGGCTAGTCCATCTACAATTACTAGAGAGTGGTATGTTGTTGATGCTACAGGATGTACATTAGGACGCTTAGCATCACAGGTTGCAAGCATTTTAAGAGGAAAGAATAAACCAATTTTCACACCTCATATCGACTGTGGTG
The DNA here is from genome assembly GCA_964439395.1 of uncultured Blautia sp. GTDB lineage: Bacteria > Bacillota > Clostridia > Lachnospirales > Lachnospiraceae > JAUUSJ01. The sequence goes on from CAYTNV010000022.1 coordinate 17,080, forward strand.
ATAATGTAATCATTATCAATGCAGATAAAATTAAAGTAACAGGTAAGAAATTAAATCAGAAAATTTACTATCATCATTCAGGTTATATCGGTGGCATGAAAGAGATGACATTAAAAGAGAAATTAGAGAAGAAACCAGAGCAGGTTTTAGAGCTTGCAGTAAAAGGTATGCTTCCAAAAGGTCCTTTAGGAAGATCTATGATTAAGAAACTTCACGTTTATGCTGGTCCAGAGCACAATCATGCAGCTCAGCAGCCTAAGACATTGGTATTGAAATAAGAAGGAGGACAAATAAGTGGCTACAACAAGATTTTACGGAACAGGTAGAAGAAAAAGCAGCGTTGCTAGAGTTTATTTAACACCTGGTACAGGAAAAGTTGTTATTAATAAAAGAGATATGGATGATTATTTCGGACTTGAGACTTTAAAAGTTATCGTTCGTCAGCCATTAGAGGCTACATCCACAACAGATAAATTTGACGTTACAGTTAACGTTTGTGGCGGTGGATTCACAGGTCAGGCTGGTGCTATCAGACATGGTATCTCCAGAGCTTTATTACAGGCAGATACTGACTACAGACCAATTCTCAAGAAAGCTGGATTCTTAACAAGAGATCCAAGAATGAAAGAGAGAAAGAAATACGGCTTAAAAGCAGCTCGTCGTGCACCACAGTTCTCAAAACGTTAGTTTTAAACCGAATAGAGAAAATGATAAAACCCTTGAAAATATTAGATTTTCAAGGGCTTTTTTTATGTCTATATTTCTGTGAATTGCTGAAAAATATTTAGAATTTTGAAAGATAGCACACACATAACTCACAAAATCAATCTATTAGGTGTTGTGTCTTGCGCAAGACTTTGTTATAGTACACAAAAAGTCAAAAGAGGGTTATTTTATATATTTGAAGGACGGTTATAGGCATTAGGGTTTCCAGCCTTTTTTATATTAAGAAATGTAACCTTGTTCATATCTTGTGGTACAATATCGTGTATTATAGCATATTTGTACATCATACTAAGTATGACTTTATATTTTTTTAGTGTAGGGGAATTTTACCAGAGTTATCTGCTATGTACTGCAATTCATCTAATTTTATATCTACGAATCTCTTATTTGAAATTAATTGAACGACAAAGGAGGAAAGCAGCTTTATAGCCTTTTATATTGGAATCTGATATATTGGGAAAATGTTCATCACTTCAACGGTCAAAGACTTCTTGAAAAGTAATACTTGCAGTACCAAGGTCGAATGGATTTTTATTATATTCGGCAAGAGCGGTTAAGGCATCAGAACGAGTCTTGTAATAACCAATAGTTTTTCTGATTTGCTTCGGTTCATTGGTAATAGTGTCCAGTGATCAGTAATAACGGCACTAAACGGGTTGCGCTGTTTGCCTGGTAGCTTGTAGACGGAGCCAAGACCATTAGGATTTTTCATTTTGCTTTACTTCCTTTTGTCTTGATAAAATTTTTTCATAGAATCTGTAAAAAATTGTTCGAAATGTTTTTGATTTTCGTGTCTTCTTGAAATAATTTCAAGAGAGTATTTCTTTCGTAAATGTTCTAATAAAAACGTAATTTTTTTATTACAGATTGCTTGCGTTATTTCTTCGAAAGAGTATAGACTAGCTTTTCCATTTTGACTTATTATACCAAGATCGCCAGAATCAGAGTCGATATATTGTCCGATACAATTCAATACCATACATTTCAGGGCCAGTATCTTCATTAAACGCTGTACAGTTTTATTAGTTTCATTTATAAACGCTTCATCTGGCTCCCAACGTTTAGAGTTGATAAGTTTATAGTCGATTCCTCTATCTTTTAAAAATATAGTTGAGAATCTTGCTTTGTTGATTGAATATCCTATAAATTTTTCATTAAAATAGACGTCATAATTATTGTGAATAATAAGACCAGCATTAATTAATGCATCATTTAATGATGTTATTTGTTCAAAAAGCAAACCATTTTGATTGGTTTTGGCGCCGCCGCCAGCATTATTTTGTGTTCGTGACATAGGTTGTTTATACCTCTTAAAAAATTTTGTAATGTCAACATCAAGAGCGTTAGCGATTTTGTTTAATATAGAAATAGGGAGACCTTTATTACAACCAGTAGCCTCAATTTTGGATAAGTAACTAACACTTATACCTACTATTTCAGCTAATGCACCTTGTGTAAGATTTGATAGTTTACGATATTTTTTTATATTGAGTCCGATGACTCTGTATAATTTTTCATCTGTTAAAAACTGCATAGTTATACCTTTTTCATCATTTGTAAATATTGTCTCATATGAAATATAAAAATAAAATTCCCTTATAGTGAAAGTGAATATTAAAAATTTTGTGAACTACTAGATTATTTTGTTAAGTAGGAGTAGAATATAGAAAAAACTTGAGGAGGGATGTACTATAATACTACAACCAAGAAATTTTCATCTTGAAACAACTACCATTTGGTCATTTCCAGATAGAGGAAATTGGGCAACTCATTCAGGAGAGTATAGAGGAAACTGGTCACCATATGTACCTAGAAATTTAATTTTAAGATATTCTCATCCAGGAGACTGGATTTTAGATCAATTCATAGGCAGTGGAACAACACTTGTTGAGGCGAAGCTGCTCAATCGAAATGCGATTGGTGTAGACATCAACCCGCAATCTATTTCTATTTCAGAAAAAAATTTACAATTCAAAATTGATTCATCAACAAAAATATTTATAAAACAAGGAGATGCTACTAATCTTTATTTTATTAAAGATGAGAAAATTGATTTTATATGTATGCATCCACCTTATGCAAACATAATTAAATATAGTAAAGATATACAAGGGGACATTTCATTATTAGCACAGGAAGAGTTTATGAAAGCTATGTATAAAGTTGCACAAGAATCCTATAGGATGTTAAAAAAAGGAAAGATTTGTGCTATTATGATTGGAGATATACGAAAATCAAAAAAAGTAGTTCCTTTAGGTTTATATATAATGGAATGCTTTTTAGAAGTTGGATTTCAACTAAAAGAAATTATTATTAAGGAACAGCATAATTGTAAGTCAACAGAATATTGGAGGAAACTGAAAAAAGATTTTTTATTATTAGCGCACGAGTATATATTTGTTTTTCAGAAATAGAGTATTTACATTTGATAAAAGTTTCAATTGTTATTTCGGTAATTTCGAATTATAATAAATAGATAATATAACTTATGAGAAATAAAACTTTTTAAAATAATGAAAGAAAGTAACTATATAATAGATATTTTTTATGTCAGTAAGCTAGAAAAATGTTGCGTATCCATATATTTATTGTATCTTCTTCTATAGCAGAGGGGATTGTAAAGAAAAATATGTTGAAATAAAGTTTTGATAGTAGAGTAAGTAATATAGAAGAGAGGATTTAATAATGAAAAATTCAAACGTAGCTCCGTTTGTGAAATGGGCTGGAGGTAAACGTCAGTTATTAACACAAATTAGAGAAAGAATGCCTGAAAAGTATAATAAATATTATGAGCCTTTTGTAGGTGGTGGTGCAGTCATGTTTGAATTATTGCCTGCAGAGGCTATAATTAATGATGTCAATAAAGCATTAATTAATTCGTATAAGCAGATTTGTAATGAGCCTAATGCATTTATTAGAGAGGTAAATTATCTAGATTGTGAAATGTGGGAAGATGGAAAAGAATATTATTATTCTTTAAGAGAACGTTACAATGATAAGTTAATGAGGGAAGAATTTGATATAGAATTAGCTGCGTTATTTGTTTTTATTAATAAACATTGTTTTAATGGCTTATATCGGGTTAATGGCAAGGGATTATTTAATGTACCTTATAATAATAGTAGAAGAAAATCTATTGATGAAGAATCTATATATGCTATATCAGAATATTTGAAAAATGTAATTATTATGGAAGGAGACTTTCAACAGGCATGCATTAATGCTAGAGAGGGAGATTTTGTTTTTTTGGATAGTCCATATGCGCCATTGAAACCAACATCTTTTGAAGCTTATACGAAAGAAGGATTTGATATAGAAAGTCATAGGAGACTTGCTGCTCTTTTTGATGAATTAACTCGTCGAGGATGTTATTGTATGCTTACAAATCATAATACAGAACTTATAAATAAATTGTATGATAATAAAAGTTATAAAATCGATATAATTAATGTAAAACGTATGATTAATTCGGATGCATCTAAGCGCATAGGAGAGGAAGTTATAATCTATAATTATTAAGATAGGAGTTAATAAAAAATGAAAAATAGAGATTTTGACATATGGTTAAGCAAATTCAGAGCAAGTATATCAACTTATGATTATTATGTTGATTTTAATAAAGTACATAAAAATGTAGATGAAATTAAAATTGAATTAAATATACTTAACTCGCTTATTGGAAGTAAAAATATAAAAGATGACTTTGTAAATATCATTAAGAAATATCCTGATACTTTAAAGGTGATACCGATATTATTAGCTAAAAGGGAAAAAGAAATTTATTGTCAAGATGAGAATGGTGGTTATCTTTATAAGTTCAATTTTGAAGTCTTGAATGGTGAGGAATATTATCCTAACAGTCATAAATTTAAGATATACAATCAGTATTGTTATTTTATGGAAAAAACAGGATTATTTGACCTATTAGAAAATCACCTTATCAATAATTTGGTTGATTATGTAACTGGTATAGAAACGGGTCTTGACTCAAATGGACGTAAAAATCGCGGTGGTCATCTTATGGAAAATCTAGTGGAAAAATATATACAAGAAGCTGGTTTTGTAAAAGATGTTAATTATTTTAAGGAAATGTATCTTGTAGACATTGAAAAAAAATGGAATATTGACTTATCAGTATTGTCTAATCAGGGGAAAGCTGCAAAACGATTTGATTTTGTAGTTAAGACAGAGAAACTAATTTATGCTATCGAAACAAATTTTTATACTAGTGGTGGTTCGAAATTAAATGAAACTGCACGCAGTTATAAAATGTTATCACAAGAAGCGGAAACTGTAGCTGATTTTGAATTTATATGGTTTACAGATGGAATTGGTTGGAAGAGTGCGAGAGGTAATTTAAGAGAGACTTTTGAAATGATGGAACATATTTATAGCATTGATGATATGGAACAAGGTATAATGAAATGGTTGTTTGTATAAAAAGAGGTGAATTATGAATAAAATAACGTGTAATCTGCCAAATTGTCATGGAATTCAAAGTTTCCAGCATGAATTTGATTTTTCAAATACTAATATTATATCATTATATGCCAGAGATGGCTTGATGAAAATATTATTTTCAAAAACTGTTAAAAAATCTAACATAATAAAGGAGATGATATTAAAGATGAAATTTTTGATATGGGAAGTCAAGTGATGCAATTTATGCGGAGTATGAATTTTTAGATAAAGGTCATTTTATTTTGCCAAAATTGAAAAATCTTTCTAAAATTTTAGAAGGGGATAATTTTTTAGGAAAAGATAATTTTAAATCAGATATAGATGTAACCGATTTTGCAATAGATAAAATATATGAAATTGTCGATAGAATTAACAATAATGATGTACAGCGTGAGCATAAAATTATTATAGCTATTGCAATTCTTCATAAAGCAGATATATATGTTAGATAGAATATCAAATTATAATGGTCAATTAACGTGGAAAATTAAGAAGAATCTTAGGATAGGGTCAGTAACAGATTTTTTAATGTATTTAGAAACAGTGGGAAATCAAATTAGAAAATATTCATTTAAATTCCTTTATGTATGAACTAATATTAGATATGGATATTAATGAAGTGTTGAATTTGTACTAAAAAGTAAAGATAATGTAGTGAATAATGCCAATACTATAAAATTAGTATTGGCATTATTAGATTAAATATAGATTAGTTTGGCAAAATAATTTTTTGTGTAAAATTATGGATTTATGCAATAATGTATTCAATATTATTTTTGATAAATTTTTATTTTATAATTTATTTTCCAAATTTCAAAAGTTTTGAGTTGAGATGAAGAGTAACGAAAAGTCATATCCTTGTAAATTTTCAAGGAAAAATATAAGAATTAAAAATGAAGAGAAAGTATTTTTTAATAATATAAAAGAATTATTCTAGTTTTTGAATAGAATATTGTTATACTATTATATAATATTTTGCTAGAAATAACCTAGAAAATACAATATTATCATATTAAATCAGAAATTTGAATAAATAGAAAATATATATTTAAAAGATGAGATAAAAGAAAGGAGAAGCTACTCGATAAAATGTCCAACAGTAACCGACAAAGATATAAAATTTTTATTATATTTTAAGTATTATCTCCACAGATAAAGCAAAGTAATAATGATTTAACTGTAGATGATTATCTATATTTTGAGTGGCAAATTAGTTTCATATGAATATGAGAGAACGAAGAGATGCAGGCATAGCATATATTTCAGATGACAGTATTTTTGAGGAGCAGGCAGTTTGCCGAAAGATTTTACAAAGACTTAATTTTATGGATCGTTCCGACTTTGTTGGGATAAAAGAAGTAGTGAAAGAATTATTTGGAAAGTCAGAAAACGCTTTTATTAATCCACCGTTTTATTGTGATTATGGAAAAAATATTGAGGTTGGAAAAAATTTCTTTGCGAATTATAACTGTACAATTTTAGATGTCGCAAAGGTTAGGATTGGAGATAATTGTCAGATGGCACCAAATGTGGCGATTTATACGGCAGGACATCCAGTTCATCCAGTAAGCCGTAACTCAGCTTATGAGTATGGCAAGGAGATTACAATAGGAGATAACGTTTGGATTGGCGGAAGTACAGTTATTTGTCCAGGTGTACATATTGGCAATAATGTAGTGATCGGTGCAGGAAGTGTAGTCACAAAGGATATTCCAGATTGGTCTATTGCAGCAGGAAATCCTTGTCGTGTCATTCGCCAAATTACGGAGGCGGATAAGAAAAAACTTTTTAAAGATGAAGAGATTGATGATGAGGCGTGGAATGATATTGTAGCTAGAATGGAGTTTTAATATCTTTTATTGTTTCAAAAAAAAGTTAAAACGTCTTCAATTTTTAAATTTCCAGATAAGTAGAGAAAGCTGTAAAATGATTTCTAAAATTAACTGATACAATAGGGGAAGGATTTAGATTAAAATATGGAATATATCAGTGATAAATAGTAAATATATACATTTTCTTGACGTGGTTTTTATAGGAAAAGGAGAAAAAATGCTTGTAGATTATCATGTACATACAGAGTTTAGCGATGATTCTGTCTATCCAATGGAAGATGTAGTAAAAGACGCCATTTTGATGGAATTAGATGAGATTTGCTTTACAGACCATGTGGATTATGGCATAAAAAATGACTGGGACTGTGGAAGAGAGATACAATATCGAGATGGAAATCCAATTGCAAATGTGGATTATCCTAAATATGAAGCAAAAATCAGAGAAGTTCAGAGAAAATATAAAAATCAAATAAGTATTAAAATGGGGATGGAATTTGGCATTCAAATGCATACAATTCCACAGTTTGAGAAACTTTTTTCGAGATATCCGTTTGACTTTATTATTTTATCCGTCCATCAGGTAGAAGATAAGGAATTTTGGACACAGGATTTTCAGCAGGGAAGAGGGCAGAGAGAGTATAATGAACGCTATTATGAGGAAATGCTAAATCTAGTAAGAAATTATAAAAATTATAGTGTGCTTGGTCATATGGATTTAATTACACGCTATGATAAAGCTGGAATTTATCCGTTTGAGAAAGTGAGAGATTATATCGAAGAGATTTTGAAGATTGTGATAGCGGATGGAAAAGGAATCGAAATGAATACGTCCTATCACAGATATGGACTTAGCGATACGACTCCCTCTGTGGATATTTTAAAATTATACCGCAGATTAGGCGGAGAGATTATCACGATAGGAAGTGATAGCCATGCGCCGCAGCATTTAGGGACATATATAAATGAAGCGAAAGATTTATTGGGAGATTTAGGATTTCAAAGCTTTTGTACTTATGAAAAAATGAAGCCAATTTTTCATAAATTATATTCATAGAGCATACCGCATTTTATATCCCTACGGGATGGAAAATAGCTTCGTTATTTCATAAGGTATAGGTTTTAATAATGTTAAGCCAATACACAGCCGAGAGAGCAAGCAGATATATGGTTCACAAACGATAGAGAGTGGAGTGATTTTTCGATATACTTAGCTTTGCTGCGTGAGTGACTGTCTGAGCGTAGCGAGTTTCACGGGAGCAGCATAAATCAGTGTATGTCGAAAAATCGTGGGAACGAACGTGTTTGTGAACCATATATCTGCTTGCTCTCTCGGCGTCTCTACTCACTGTTTCAAAACATATCGCCTCACACCGCATCCTATACCCTGCAGGCGAAGAAACAGCTTCGCTGTTTCATAAGGGATAAAAAACTATACAAGAAAAAGAGAAAAATAAGTAGAGTTTCATAACACTACTTATTTTTTTATAGAAAGAATTGTAATATCCTGCATAAAAATACAAAAATATGCAATAAATCTGAATAAAAACCTTGATTTATTGCTGTGGTAAGTTTATAATCGAATATGAAGGATTTGCAAGGCAAGCTTTCGTTTATAACATACTTAATGAAGTATGTTCAAGACAGAGTATGGAAGGATTTGATAATATATGAGTAATAGTATAGAACAGATAAAGGAAATACTATGTCAGACAGAAGAGGAGTTAGCCAGCTGGGGAGAGGAAATTAGCACATATATTTTTGAACACCCGGAATTAAGCGATATGGAATTTGAGTCGTCTAGATATCTTGTGAAGAAACTACAAGAACAGGGATTTGAAGTGATATTTCCGTATTTTGGATATGAGACGGCATTTCGCTGCGAGTATGGAGAAAATGGTGGAGTGAAGGTGGCATTTTTAGCGGAATATGATGCACTTTTTGGTTACGGAGAGAATCACGATAAAGTGGCACATGCCTGTGGACATAATTGGATTGCAGCAAGCACGTTGACAGCAGCAGTTACTTTCGCCAGAGTTAGTAGGCTATTATCATATCCATGTAAGACTGTACTCATTGGAACTCCAGCTGAGGAGTTATATGGGCGAAAAGTTAATTTAGCAAAAATGGGAGCTTTCGATGATATCGATGCGGTATTTCAGATGCATCTTGGTCGTGATAATTGTGTCGATACGACGGCAATGGCAATTACGGATTTTATATTTGAATTTTTTGGAAAGGCAGCACATGCCGCAAGGCAGCCAGAGAATGGAATCAATGCTCTAGATGCCAGTTATCTGACAATTGCGGGATTGAATGCTATGAGACAGCAGTTTGGTCCAGATGTCAAGATTCACGAGACAATCACAAATGGGGGACAGTCTCCTAATATTATTCCAGAGTATTCTTCCATGGCAATTTTTGTGCGAGCATCTAATAAAGCAATTTTAGAAAAAGCGGTAAAGCGCGTGGTAAATATTGGAAAAGGCGCAGAACTTATGACAGGAGCAAAGCTTGTATATAGGGAAGCAGAGAATGTTTATTATGATTTAAAGCGATATGAGTGGTTAAATACATTGATGAAGAAAAATCTCGCAAACTTAGGTATAACTGATTTAAAGCAGGGGGATATTTATCACTGTGGGAGTACTGATATTGGAAATGTCTCTTATTGTTGTCCAACCTGCTATACGACACTTAGTACTGCTCATATTTCAGATGCAGGAATTCATGAGAGTGGATTCATTGAAGTGGCTAATTCAAAAGAGGCACATAAACTATTGCATATCGCGGCAAAGGCGATGGCGATGACGGCAGCGGATGTCGTTTATCGAAGGGAAAGTCTTCCAGGTGTCTTATAAGACAATATGCTAGATACGATACCTCATCAATAATACACTTGGTTAGAGATAAGAGCAATGCTCTTCATATATGGCAGCGCTTATAGCGCAGACATGAAGTTTAAAAAGGAAAATAGGAGGAAGAAAGTATGAAGTTAAAAAAATTAGTGACAGCGGCATTATGTGCGGCAATGACATTAAGTCTTGCAGCCTGTGGAGGTGGTAATTCCTCTAATTCATCAAGTGATTCTAGTAGCGAAGATAATGTATTAGCAAAGGTACAAGAGGCAGGAGTTTTAAAAGTTTCTGTATCTCCAGACTTCGCTCCATATGAGTTCCAAGATCCATCTAAGAGTGGACAAGATGTGTATGTAGGCGCTGACGTCGAGATGATCCGTTATATTGCAAAAGAGCTTGGAGTGGAGTGTGAGATTGTAGCAATGGATTTTGACACTTGTCTTGCAGCTGTAACACAGGATAAGGTAGACTGCTCTATTAACGGTTATTATCCATCAGAGGAGAGAAGAAAAACTGTAGATTTTACAGATCCGTATTTTGATGATTCTAAGCAAGTAGTTGTTATTAAGAAAGAAAATATAGATAAATTTAAAACAGCAGCGGACTTCAAGGGTGAGACAGTGGCAGCACAGAACGGTTCTGCTCAGGATACCATTGTACAGGAGAATCTTTCTGATGCAAAAGAGCAGTTAATCAGTAAAGTAACAGACGGTGTTCAGATGGTGAAATCAGGAAAGGCAGCAGGTGTTGTTTTACAGAATGTCGTAGCTGAGTCTGTAGTAGGTAGCGATGACAGTCTTGCAATCGCAGAGCCAACTTTCGTGTATGATGAGGCTGAGCTTGTCGTTGCAGTTAAAAAGGGCGAGACAGAATTATTAGACAAGATGAATGAAATCATTAAGAAAATTAATGATGAGAAATTATATGATCAGTGGTTAGTAGATGCACAGGAGCTTGCATCTTCTATCACAGAGTAATTTTCAGCGTATAAAATCAAAATAAAAATAAATGAAGTACGGGCTCACAATATCGTGAAAGATCGTGAGCCTTACTTTATTTTAAAACTAGATAAGCAAATCTCAATTTTTATTATGAGGGAAAAGCTTAGAATAGACTATTTTAAATAATAAAGGAGAGGCCCAATGCTTGAGAACATAAAAATGGTGGTGAGTAATTATAGCAGTCTCTTTGGTCAGGGTATTTTATACACCTTACTTTTGGCAGTGATTGCTGTTACCTGTGGTACAATTTTTGCAACTTTTGTCGCTCTTATGAAAATGAGCAAAAATAAAATTTTATCTACAATCGCCACAGCATATATTGAATTATTTCGCAATACACCACTTTTGCTACAATTATATATTTTCTATTTTATTTTTCCAGAATTTGGAATTAACTTATCTCCGTTCGCGGCGGTATCTGTCGGTTTAGTTATGAATACAACCGCATATATATCTGAGATTATTCGTTCAGGTATTCAATCTGTGGACAAGGGACAGACGGAGGCGGCAAGAAGTCTTGGACTTAATCAGGCACAGGCACTTATGAAAGTCGTTCTTCCACAGGCAATGAAAAATATTTTACCAGCCCTTGCCAATGAGTTTGTAACAGATATTAAAGAGACATCTCTTGCATCTACATTCTTTGTAGGAGATTTGATGACAACATACCGCACAATTAATGGTGCGACATATCTTTCTTTGGAGCCATTGTTCGTTGTTGGTATTATTTATTTTGCACTTTCCTTTACACTTAGTAAATTAGTTGCAATATTAGAGAGGAGGTTGGGAAAAGAATGATTCGATTTGAGCATATATCTAAAAAATTTGGTCATCTTGAGGTGTTAAAAGATATTACACAGCATGTGAACGAAAATGAAATTGTAAGCTTAATTGGACCGTCTGGTTCAGGAAAATCCACACTTCTTCGCTGTATGAATTTACTTGAAGTTCCGACATCTGGACATATTTATTTAGATGGAGAGGATATTACAGCCAAAGGTGTGAACATCAATTTACATCGTCAAAAAATGGGAATGGTATTTCAACATTTTAATGTATTTCCAAATATGTCAGTGGAGGAAAATATTACAATGGCGCCAGTTCTCCTAAAGAAAATGAGTAAAGAAGAAGCGCATATTAAGGCAATGAATTTGCTTGACCGCGTAGGATTGAGAGATAAAGCAGATGTAAAGCCGACGAAATTATCGGGTGGACAAAAACAACGTCTTGCAATTGTACGTGCGCTTGCGATGGAGCCAGAGGTAATGCTCTTTGATGAGCCGACGTCCGCTCTCGACCCTGAGATGGTAGGAGAAGTTTTAAGTGTTATCAGAGGACTTGCTAAGACGGGAATGACGATGATGATTGTAACTCACGAGATGGGATTTGCGAAAGAGATTTCCGACCGTGTATTTTTTATGAACGATGGAATCATCGCTGAGGAGGGAACTCCAGAAAAAATCTTTGAAACTCCAGAAAATGCAAGATTAAAAGATTTCTTAGGTAAAGTACTTTAAGATATTGATATTGCTGAAAGGATTTAAATGTATATTTTGCTGAAATTTTATATTTTGGAATATCCTCAACAATGAGATAAAAAAGACAAACGCTCTGCCGCCGGGTAGGGCTGTAAGGTGTCAGATTTTTCATCCGTAGGCCATAGGAGATGAAAAGCTGGCACCTTTTTCGGTGTAGGGAAGTTGAAAATAATGTAGTAGTAAAAATAAGATTCCATGATAAATATAGTGCTTTATATTTATTTATGTAGAAGTTGGAGGTGATATTATCTCACAGTCATATTTAAGAGAATTTACTCGATATGTAATATCAAATATTATAGGAATGATAGGGCTATCGGGCTATATTTTGGTGGATACTTTTTTTATTTCTAATGGAATTGGAGCAACGGGACTTGCGGCTCTTAATCTAGTCTTACCAGCCTATAATTTAATGTATGGATGTGGTCTTATGATATCCATCGGAAGTGCCACGAAATATTCTATTCTTCGAGGACAGAGAGATACGAAAGGCTCAGATATTTTGTTTACGAATACGATATATTTAGGCTTATTTTTTATTGCAATATTTTTAATGTCAGGTTTGCTTTTTTCAAAAGAGATAGTCTCTTTGTTGGGAGTGAATAAAGAAACTTTTATGATGGCAAATAGCTATCTGAGGATTATATTTGCATTCTCTCCAATGTTTTTAATGAATAATATTTTTACTAGTTATGTAAGAAATGATGGTGCACCGAAGCTTGCGATGACAGCTATGCTAAGTGGAAGTGTAGTTAATATTATTTTTGATTATATTTTTATTTATCCGATGAGAATGGGAATGGCGGGAGCGGCACTTGCGACAGGATTTTCGCCAATTACAAGTATGTTATTTTTATCAATTCACAAGATTAGAGGGCAGAATAAATTTCATTTTATAAAAGTGAGAGTTGATTTCTCTGTCATAAAAACAATTTTTACATTGGGAGTTTCTTCTTTTATCACAGAAATGTCAAATGGAATTGTAATTATTGTCTTTAATTATATTATCCTCGGACTGACAGGAAATATTGGTGTGGCAGCATATGGTGTTGTGGCAAATTTATCTTTAATTGTGATGAATATTTGTACAGGAATTGCACAGGGAAGTCAGCCACTTTTTAGTCGCGCTTATGGATATGGAGATAAATTGGCAATAAAGAAAATACTTCAATATGCGTTTGTTACAATCGTGATGATATCTGTCAGTATTTATTCCGTATTTTTTACTTTAGCAGATCCAATTACGAGAATATTTAATAGCGCCAATAATATACAGCTTCAAAATATTGCCACAATAGGGTTAAAATTATATTTTATAGCAATTTTTTTTGCAGCATTTAATATTATCATGTCGATGTTTTTTAATTCGATTGACCGACCTAAGCCAGCACAGGTAATTTCTCTCTTGAGAGGATTTATCGTGATTATTCCTGTCACCTGCCTGCTTGCAAAAATAGCAAAGATGATAGGCGTGTGGTTGGCATTTCCGACTACGGAATTCATTGTCGCAATTATAGGTATTATATTGTTTTATAGATATCGAGGCTATATTTTTGAAAATGTCTAACGGAGCTATAATTTGAAGAAAGTTGTATTCGTAATGCTTGGATAAGTTGGAGATAGATTAGAATTTGAGAACGTAAAAGTACTGAAATTAGATTTCTTGTGTTTTAATATAATTTCTAATATAATAATGCCTACAAGAAAGGAAACATAAGAAAGAATCAGCATAAATAGTTTAAAGGGAAGGAGCTGAGAGAGAGAAAGCTGCATATATAAATAATGGGGATTTAGCAAGTAAAAATAAAATAATTTAGATGACAGTATTTCAGGGGAGTGATGAAATGTCAGGAAAGAAGATGAAAGTATATAATGGAAATGAATTTACTAAAATTTTATTAAAAAATGGATTTGAATTTGTTTCTGCTAAGGGAAGTCATAAAAAATATAAGAGAGGGAATAAAACAGTTGTGATAAATCAAAAGATTAATCGAATGATAGCACAGCGGTTAATAAAAGAGAATAATTTAGTACTTCAATAAAAGAAAAATTTTTGTTTTGAAATATAAGAAGAGTGTTTTCAATGGGAGTGATAACGCTCTTCTTTTTATTGAGATTAATGTAAAATAGAATTTTTATATAAGATATTTGGATTAATCCCAAAATGATAATCGTATCTTTTTAAAATTTTATATTTTTCAATATCTTTTTTGGAAAATTTTAGCTCAAAAGTGATGAGTTATATAAAAAATAGAATTTATAAATAGATGAAAGGATAGCTTTATTTTAAAAGAGGAAAAAGATGTCGATGAAGACAAAAAAATATCATAAATTTAAAAGGAGTGAATGAATTAAATTTTTAATGGTAAAAAAATGCTATCATAAATAAAGCGAAAAATGTAAAATAATAGGTATATATCGCAGAAAAAGAGTATATTTTTTTAATTATAGAGTAAATATGTTATATTTTGATAAATTTTAGTATAGGATGTCGAGTTTTTTTACGGAAACGCTTGTTGGAATAAGAAGTTGATGTTATAATAAAAACGCTGTAAATAGTTGTTGTTTTAGTTGAAGAAAAAAGGAAAAATTAAAAATATAAAAGGATGCGAGGTATAAGAGATGATTATCAGTGAACGAATTTTTAAGATTATGAAAGAGAAAGGGATGTCTCAGAAAGAATTTGCAGGTAAGACGGGAATTTCTCAAAGTACAATCAGTGACTGGAAGAGAAAAAAAACAAATCCAGCAGCAGATAAGATTATTATTATTTGTGAGACTTTTGACATGTCAGCTGATGAACTGCTTACTGGTACGAAAAATTATTCAAGACCTTTGAATGATTATGAGATGCTTTCTACTAAATCAGAGGAATATGAGATGCTTCAGGCATTCCGCAACCTGAACGAGGTTGCTAAGAATAGATTATTGGGATATTTAGATGCATTAAAAGAACTTTAACGATGAATAGAGTGTTTAATAGATAGCGTTGTCATTAGGGGAGATGATAACGCTTTTTCGTATATTCTTCTTTCTTGACTTTGGACATTGTAGTTGTTAGAATAAATTTGTTTAGAGGACAAATATAGTAAAGGATAGGATTTTTGAGTGAAAGATAGCATTATTTTTGTAACCTTAACTGTTTAATATTTGAGGGAATAAAGGAGGATAAAGAGGATGAAGATTTTAATTGTAAGACATGGTGATCCCGATTATAGTATAGATTCTTTGACAGAGAAAGGATGGAGAGAAGCCAAATATCTCTCTGAAAAATTAGAAAAAATGAAGATTGATGAATTTTTTGTATCTCCACTTGGCAGAGCGAAGGACACAGCATCCTTTACGCTAAAAAAATATGGAAAAGAGGCGACAGAATGTGCTTGGCTTCAAGAATTTCAAAGCCGGATTCGCCGTCCAGACCGAAATGGAGATAAAATTATTTCTTGGGATTGGCTCCCTCAAGATTGGAATAAAGAGCCATTATTTTTTGACAAAGATCATTGGTTTGAGCCAGAAGTAATGGCAGAAAGCAAAGTAAAAGAAGAATATGATTGGGTTGTAAACAATTTTGATAAAGTTTTGGAGGAGCATGGTTATAAGAGAGAGGGAAATTATTATAGAGTAGTGGAACCAAATCGGAAGGTTTTATGCTTTGTCTGCCATTTTGGGTTGGGGTCTGTATTGCTTTCACATTTGCTAAATATTTCTCCAATGCAAGTATGGCATGGCTTTTGCGCTGCCCCATCTTCTGTTACAACACTTACGACAGAAGAGAGAAGGAAGGGAATTGCATCTTTTCGTATGAGCTCATTTGGAGATATCTCCCATTTATATGCGAATGGAGAGGAACCTGCATTTGCAGCGAGATTTTGTGAAATATATGACTGCGATGAAAGACATGACTAGAAGTTTTAGACAATCATATTATAGTTTTTGACGGATTTTTGGCTATATATTAACTGAATATTATCATATAGAGAGTAAATCTTCTGTCTTTAGGCAGAGTGGATGTTTATTTAAAATAAATCTTGAAAAGGAGATGACAAAATGACAGAGAAAGAGAAAATGCATAGTGGAGATTTATATTTGCCAAACGGTGATGAGATTATGAGTGAGCAGTTAGCATATTTGGATAAATTGTATGATTTTAATGCTACAAGACCTTCTCAAATGGAGGAGAGAGAGAGACTTTTAAAAGAGATGTTTGCAGAAATTGGTGAGGGATGTTATATTGAGCCGCCTTTTCATGCAAATTGGGCGGGACATCATGCTTATTTTGGAAAAGGAGTTTACGCCAATTTTAATTTAACTCTTGTGGATGATACATATATTTATGTGGGAGATTATACGATGTTTGGTCCTAATGTGGTTATTGCCACTGCTGGACATCCAATTTTGCCAGAGCTTCGTGAAAAAGCATATCAGTATAATATGCCTGTTCGTATTGGAAAAAACTGCTGGCTTGGAGCAGGAGTTCTTGTTATGCCAGGTGTTACAATTGGAGATAATGTTGTAATTGGAGCAGGAAGTGTTGTGACAAAAAATCTCCCTTCTAATGTTGTAGCAGTTGGAAATCCTTGCAAGGTACTTCGTGAGATAAGTGAACATGATAAGGAATATTATTTTAAGAATAGAAAAATTGATTCTGGCTTTTGGGAAGAAGTGAGGGATATTTAATATAGAAGATGAAATATGCGAAGAAATAAGGAAAAATTAGTTTTTTGCAAAATGAATGCAGAGGCTGTTAAAAGTATTCTATGATAAAGGAGGAACAACTCTTAATAACATAAAGAAGAGGATATTATAAATGAGTTTTCCATGCAAGATAGTAATATTGTGGGAGTGTTTTAACATTATATCTTGTTGGAATTCAATATTTTATAATATCCTTTTCTTTTTTATATTAATACTCCCTTTGTGAATTTAAATTCCATTAAGCTTTAACTGGATTCTATGGGAAAGAATTTCAGCATAAATAGCAGTGAATTTAAATCCTATTAAACTTTAACAGATAAAGGAAAAATAAGTTTATTCTGTTCTGGAAAAACTTGTTTTTGCACCAACTTAATTTATTGATTATAAATTTATTCTGACATAAAAAATATTTTCTTTTAGCTGATATGAAATTTCACCATTCATTTTTTCTACATAAGTTAGGACACTTTTTGTTCCAATTCCGTGATTTTCTTTTAAGGAGATTGGATATCCGTCCGAGTCAAATAAGACATCCGATAGGCTAGAATTTTTGATTTCAATCAATAATTGTCCTGTAAAGAGTGCCGATATTTGGATGAAGCGGCGTTTATCATTCACTTTTTTCGCAGCATTTACAGCATTCTCAAGTAAGTTGCTAAGTGCCATGCATAATTCCATATCGTCTTTTACACATTTTTCAGGAATATCTAAGCTTGTCAGAAATTTAATTTTATTTCTTTGACAAACTCCTGCATAATAGGAGATTGCTGCATTTACTGTGAGATTTTCACAGTAATTTTTGGTAATAATATGATTTCTTTTTAAACTATGTTCTAAATATTCTATTACTTTTTCTGTTTGTCCATTTTTTAGCATTTGTAGAAGGATAATATTTACATGCCTTCTATCATGTCTCTCAAGATTTATTATTTTAGTCGTTTCTTCTAATAATAAGAGTCTTTCTCGTGTCATTTTTACTGATGATTCTAGCATGGCAGTTTTTTCATTTTTTCTTATTAATTCTTGCATTCTCAGAGTGTTTTTATAATATTTTGTTAAGCATAGAAAATAAACACATTCAAGAGAGATAGAAACAGTAAAATAGAAAAAAGGATTATCTCCAAAATAAATGCCAAAATAAGTTGTGATGATAACAACCAATGTAGAAACTGAGGCGGAGGTGAATGCGATGAAAGCTTGCCCTCCTTTGCTGAGCTCAAAAAGTTTGCGAAATGGTTTTATCCAGTATTTTGTTGCTAAAAAATAAAGAATGGAACAGAAAAAAATTTCAATCCATAAAACTGTAATATAGGATAGAGAAAAACCCTCTCGGATTGCATTACAAAAAAGATGAGTTGGAGTAAGAATATTATTTTGAACGCATAGTATATATAATGTCTGCAGTGGAGGGTCCCTGGATATAACAAAGCGAAAAATTTCGGCAGATAGCATAATGAAATAAAGAAAAGAAATGGATTGCCGATATCCTAAATATGAAATTACAAAACATAGAAATCCCATTAAGTAGATTGTATATCCCATTAAGCCAATGATAGCTCTTTTTTTCGTTTTATATCCCAGACCCAATACATGAAATAGCAGAGAATAAAAATTAGGAATAAAGTATTTTAAAGCATAAATAACAGTTTCTATCATGGTGAAGTTTCTCCTTTAAAGCGGTAATTAAAATAAGCCTCTCTCATAGCTTTCTTTTTCTTTTGTACAATTGGGACAGAAAAATTTCCTGCCATAAGGAATTCCTGATTTGTAATTTTTTTAACATAATCCATATTAATTACATAAGAAATATGAGGTTGAATGAATCTATCTTCATTTAAGAGAGGTGCGATATAATCAGCAAAGGAGGTACGAATTGAGACAGATTCAATTTTTTCTCCTGAGTTAGTGTGAATAATAACTTTCTTATCTAATTTTTCTACATATACGATAGATTTTATGCGAATAATCTGTATTCCCTCTTTTGTATGAATTGTAAAGCTACTGTCTATAATATCTAATCCATCAATGGCCTCATCTAAAGTTTGATAGTATTCTTCTTTTTTTAGTGGTTTTAAAATGTAGTTATATGGTCTTGCACTGAAGGAAGATAAGGCATATTCGTCTGATACTGAGATAAAAATAATAATCGCATCTGGGTCAAAGCGTCGAATTTCTACACCAACTTGAATTCCATTAATCATTGGCATTAAGACATCTAAAACATAAATATGGTAGCGTTTCTTTTGACAGATAGAGAGCATCTCATCTGGATGTAAAAAGGCTGTTAAAGAAGCATCTAAATCTTTGGAAATTATATATTGTTCTGTTAAAGTTTCTAAGCTTTTCAATTGTTCTTTTTTATCGTCACATATACATATATGTATCATTAGTTTACCCCCTTGATAGTTTATCTGAATCTAATTTTGTATTTCATAAGTAGAACAATTAAGTCTAACTTAGTATATCCTATTATGTTGTAATATTCAAGTTTAAATATATATAATTTTTATAAATAACTAACATGGAAAGAAAAAACAGGGAAGTTCTCTACTGATCATTTAATGCCTTGCATATTTGAAATGATGGGAGAGAACTTCCCTGTTTTATTAAAATAAATTGAAATTTTGGCAATAAAAAAATGCCCAGAACCGGAATCGAACCAGTGACACGAGGATTTTCAGTCCTCTGCTCTACCAACTGAGCTATCTGGGCAAATGTTATGTATCTCTCACAACAAAAATTATTATAAAGGGAATTCAAGAAAAAGTCAAGTCATTTTTTACAAAAATTATGTATTTTCTCGAAAAAACATATAATTTATAAAATAAAGAAGATGGTGAAAAATATTTTTCACCATCTTCTTTATTTTATAAATTATTGAATCTCGAGTTTTAGGAAGATATTTTCAGTAGCACTGTCTTTTAGAACTTCGAGTAAAAGTTTTCCATAGCTAATGCCAAGTTGTGTTTCTAATAATTCGCTATGTTTAATAATAATTGTGATTGGGTTTGCTATATCTGTAAGCATATCATAGAGCGCATCGAGATTATGACCGTAGTATTCTGGGAAGGAGAGCATTTTGGCAATATACTCATGAGCAATTTTTTTGTTAGTCATATAATTGGCATCTAAGATTACTTGTCTCATTTATCATTCCTCCCCATAAAGTAAAGTGAATGTCTCATAGTGGTCATCTGTATAGTAAATAAGACCATCATTTGAAAAAATAATACGTTTTGCGCCACGCTTATCGGCGTACATTGTATCGATATCACATTCCGTGTAGATGCGTCCAGCCTTTTTAGGAAGAAGTCCCTCATAGTTCCCAAAGCGGTCACCGCCGATACTTTTTCCTGGTGCGTAAGGCTCTAGGGAGCCACTAGACCATCCAAGCTTTTGTGCTATTTTTTTTGTGATAAAATTATTTGGAAGCTGGTTATAAGTATGTATATAAAGTGCAACATCATCCTTAGAGGTATAAGAACCATTAATATCAATGTTTTCGTCAGAAGAACTTTCCAGTGCAACATTAGAAGATTCACTAGATTCATCCGTTATCTCAAGTTGTGTGTTTTCACTTTCTTCCAGTTGGGAATCACTAGAGAAATCGGAGCTGCATCCAAAGATTGCAAGCACCATAGTAAGGGCAAAAAGTACGGATAATAATATTCTTTTCATAAGTTTACCATATATTCTCAAGTTTATTAATCTATATGATATTAGAAGTGGAAAGTAATGCGTTTTATGATTATGTGAAAATGCATTATTTTATGATTCCAATATCATATGTATAATTTATGAGAATTTGCAAATCATAGAGTTGAAAGATGACTTGCATAGATTCCTTTCCTTTTTTTTCTTTCAACTATAATATTATAATATTCTAACATACTTTTTTATAGGCCTCAAGCCGTAATAGTCGCAAAATCATAAAGAAAAAGTAAAATTTCTTTGAAATAGTAGGTCATTCATTGACTTTTGTAGATACTATATTTATAATAAATAGTAGAAAACATACTGATAAGTTAGTAAGCAGTTTTGTTTTGAACCTAATGATGGAATGAGGAACATAAGAAAATGAAGAAAATAGGATATTGGCTATATGGAATGTTATTTCATATTTTTCGTATTCTTTTTCCAGTACAGGAGAAAAAGGTTGTGCTTTGGATGCTTCATGATTGTAAGTTTCAGGGCAATATTCGATATGTTTACGAAGAGATGAAAAAGCGAGATTCACAATATAAATTTATTAAAATTTCAAAAAGGGCATTATTTCAAACTGAAAAAAGAGGAGCAGCGAAGGTTTTGAAGACAATGCTCGGAGGATTACAGTTATTTATTGGCGTCAATTATCATTTGGCTACGTCAGAATATATTTTGCTAAACGATAACTTTCTTCCACTTGCCTATATGAATCCAGCCAAAAATGTAAAGATTGTTCAGTTTTGGCATGGAGTCGGGGCATTCAAGAGATTTGGACTTAGCACAGAGACAGATGAGGAAGTTAGAAAAATTGTAAGAGAAGGCAATCGTCGCGTGACACATCTTTTTGTCAGTTCAAAGCAGATAATTCCTTATTATGAGGAGGCATTTGGAATTGATAGAAGTAGAATTTTTGCTACAGGTATTCCAGTGACAGATTTCTATTTTGATGACAAAAAGAAAAATTATTCAAGTACAAGATTTTATAAAATGTACCCAGAGTTAAAAGAGAAAAAGATTATCTTATATACTCCTACTTTTCGCGAGACAGAGCAAGAAAACAACCAAATTTTACAGAAGTTTGATATGCAAAAATTAGTAGATACTTTAGGAGAAGAATGGGTTCTCTTAATACGTTTGCATCCTCAGATCCATGGAAATATGCCAAATCTTCCAGAACGATGTGTGGATATGACAGAGTATGCAGATATTAAGGATTTATTTATTGTATCTGATGTATTAATTAATGACTATTCCTCTACTGTTGTGGAATATGTGCTTCTTCAAAAGCCGATTGTTTTATATGCCTATGATTTGGACGACTATGATAGAGGATTTTATAATAGCTATCGGGAGACTGCTCCTGGCATTTTAGTTAGAAATATGGAGGAAATGCTCGATGCATTTTCTCATTTAGATGTGCAGTCAAAGAAGTATCAAGATTTTATAAGACAGCAGTATGATTATCTTGATCAAAATGCGACAAAGCGTATTGTGGATATCATAACAAAAAAGAAAGTATATTAAGAGAAAACTTATTATACTTTCTTTTTTGTTTAATTTTAAATAGGCAGTTGTTTTCTGATTTTGTGTTATTGTATAGTGCGGGTGTCTTGAAATTTCCAACGATTATGAAGTATTAAAACTTGAAAATAAGCTTTAAATACTCAGTACGGACTTTTTCGTGAAATCTGTTCGTAATATTTCATTGAGTGCTTCAATTTCCAGTGCTATTGTATGTTCAGTCAATTCTGGGAGAAGTTTAATTTTCTTATTAATGATTGGTCTCATACAGTTTGGAACATGTTCTTGGTGAGCTCTGTGTATAGCGACACATTCTTTGCAGTTGCCGTGGTATCTGCAGGCTTTTTGGCAGGAGTAATGATCTTTCTCTTTATAAATCTTGCGAAATTCTGAAGCGAATTCTTCTTGTAATCTTAATCCTTCCTTTCGATTGCCTTTGTGAAATTGTTTCATTGCCTCTAGTTCTTTTTGATTTCCTTCAATAATCATCATGAAACCTTAAAAATTTAATTTGCCTTTAATGCTCCGTTTTTAGAATTTCTGTTTTTATAAAAGAATAAATTCTTTCTGTACATTTTCCATCTAACGCTCCTAAGTACTGAAGTTTGAACTGTTCTAAGTTTAATTGAGATAAATCATTATGTAATATTTTGCTTGTATATTCCTGGAGTTCTTTTTGTGTTTCTATCGCAGGTCCTGGAATAAACTGGTCAAAATCATAATAAATATCTCTATCTCTTAAATACTCATCCTTGTCAAATACATAAAAAAGCATCGGAATATTTAATAGAGAAGCCTCAAAAATAACAGAACTATAATCTGTGATAAGTAAATCTGTTATTAAGAGTAAATCGTTGATATTTTCTGGGAGATTAGAAAAATCAAGAACTCTATTAGTCCACTGTTCGCTATAAGTAAATTTGGTTTTTATAAAAGGATGGTTTTTCAAAAGTAAAATAGTATTTTCTGGTAAAGTCTTCATAAAATTATCAATACAGAAATTTTCCATCGGATAAAAAGCATCTTTATTGCCATGACCGCGGAAAGTTGGGGCAAAGAGAATAATTTTTTTGTCTGTAGGAATTGTATATTCTTCGTGAAGACGTTTTTTTGTCATTTTCTTATACATCTCATCAAAGAGAAAATCCGTTCTTGGAACGCCGAAGGCTCTCATATTTTTGGTTGGAATGGCATAAGCCTCGGCATAAACTGGTTCTAGTTTTTGACTACTGACAAAAGCATAATCGTAAGAGCGATGATTAAGAGAGTTTTGTCTTGGACCGCCAATTTTTCCAAGGCGAGAAAATCCAAAGGTTTTAAATGCACCGCAGGCATGCCAAAGTTGAAGAAGCTTTGTCTCTTGTCTTAATGTTAGAAAATGTATTTGAGGATAAAAGTCCTCTAAAATAATAACAGAACTTTCGGCCATTTTTTTTGCGATAGATCGAAGCTCAGAAAAACTGAGTCTATCTATCGTTTTTGGATTAACATATAATTCTGTTTTTATGTAAGGGTCTTGTTGAAATCTCTGATATATGAGATCAAGGTTGCTATTTTTCTCTAATTTTCTCTCTGACAAGAAGAGAACTTGATTTGGGATTATTGGTCTTGATTTTTCCTTTTCATAGCATTGGCTTAGGTAAGATGTTTTCCATTCTCTTGGACTATAGCTTCGATTACACGCTTTTTTCACGATAGTATTGGCGTGAAAAAAGATTGCTTTTTTGCCAGTTTTTACGGTGTTTTCTCCTGTATCTAGTTGTTTAAGTCCTTTTGAGGCTAAAACTCCATCTAATAGAAGAAGTGGAAGCATTAAAGTACAGCCAGCGAAAGCCACATTATTAATACAGTTTTTTAAGAGAGAGCTCTCTGTTTTTGGTCTGTCAAAAAGAGAAGCCTCATAGTGATAAACAGGGAAGAGCTTGATTGTAGTATAAGATCTCTCCACCTCAAAACGGAGAGTGACATCCTCTTCCTTGGTTCCATATAAGAATACAAACGGTAATTCTATTTTTTGCTGACAAATGACAAATAAATCTTTTGTATTTTCATTCCAATTTAAATCCGTGTGACAGACAATTCGTCTATCCTCCTTACCTGAGCAAAAAATTGCAATAAGGCGAATTTTTTCTTTCTTTTCTAAATCATATAGTTTTATTTTAAGCTGAATAAGCAATGTTTTATTTTTATGTTTAATGTTTTCTTTTAAAATATCGTATTTCATTTGAATTTCCTCCTCTATTATAGGGCGGTATCCCAATCTGGACAGTAAAGTGAAGTGTTTTTTCTTTTCTGTCTAGTATAGAAATATCGGATTATATGTCTGTCAATGTTTTGCTTGTTCCCTCGATGATTTCATTATATAATGAATATGTTTGCTCCGTCAATGTAAACGATTTACCAAGTTTTGTATAGATTTTGAAATATAGTAGAAAGAGGAATGGAGATTCGATGAAGGTATTATTGGTTGCGATTAATGCAAAGTATATTCACTCTAACTTAGCAGTATATAGCTTGCAAAAATACGCATTAGAAAAGAAAAAGATAAAGGATCATATTTTGATTAAGGAATATACAATTAATCAATTTGAGCATGATATTTTGCGAGATATTTATATAGAAAAGGCGGATTTAGTCGTTTTTTCCTGTTATATATGGAATATAGAGTATGTGCTTCATATTGCACGTGAGTTAAAAACTGTGGCAAGCAAAACGAAAATCTGGGCAGGTGGTCCAGAAATTTCTTACGATGGGAGAGAAGTCCTAAAAAAATATCCGTTTATTGATTTAGTCATGTGTGGAGAGGGAGAGGAAACTTTTTCAAGACTATTATTAGAAGAGGAAAAAAGTCAAATTCCAGGAATTGTATACAGGAATGATATAAATACGAATGATATGAATTTGAAACCTGTGAACGGGGAGCCTATTAATTTTTATCTCAAAGAAGAATTAAATGAGATAGAATATGCAGATATTATCGAGAATCCACAGGGAAAATGTATGAATATGGATGAGCTTCCCTTTGTCTATGATGACATTTATAAATTTGAACATAAAATTTTATATTATGAGACGAGCAGGGGATGTCCTTTTTCTTGTAGTTATTGTTTATCATCCATCGACAAAACAGTTCGTTTTCGTTCACTTTCCCTTGTGAAAAAGGAGCTTGATTTTTTTCTGAAAAATAAGGTAAAGCAAGTAAAATTTGTAGATAGAACTTTTAATTGTAAAAAGAAACATGCGATGGAGATTTGGACTTATTTAAGAGATCATGATAATGGAATTACCAATTTTCATTTTGAGGTTTCAGCAGATTTATTTGACGAGGAGGAACTCGCACTTCTTGCCACACTGCGACCAGGATTAATTCAACTTGAAATTGGTGTACAATCGACGAATCCTAAAACTGTCGAGGCGATTCGCAGAAAAATGAATTTGGAAAAACTACAAAAAAATGTTATGAGAATTCATGAGATGAAAAATATGCATCAGCATTTGGATTTAATTGCAGGACTTCCATATGAAGATTACGAGACATTTAAAAAATCATTCGATGATATTTACCGCATGAAGCCTCAGCAGCTACAGCTTGGATTTTTAAAAGTATTAAAAGGCTCCTATATGCATGAGATGGCAAAAGAATATGGTCTTATTTATCAGAGCCGTCCTGTCTATGAGGTATATCGCACAAACTGGATTTCTTATGATGAAATCTTAGAGTTAAAGGGCGTGGAAGAGATGGTGGAGGTTTATTATAATAGTAATCAATTTGTCTATTCTCTTTCTTATTTACAGCAAGAGTATGATAGACCGTTTTATCTTTTTAAGGATTTGTCAGATTATTATGAAAAAGAAAGATTGAATGATAGAAATCATACGCGAATTGCAAGATATGATATTTTGATGAAATTTGCTTTTGAAAAATGGGGCGAGGAGAGAAAAGAGTTTAAAGAAATTTTGCTTTACGACCTCTATTTGAGAGAAAATTTAAAATCAAGGCCAGCCTGGGCGACGAATATTAATGAATATAGAAAGTCGTATTTAAATTTCTTTAAGTCGGAGAAGTCCGCACGCTTTTATCTTGAAATTGAGGGAGAGTATGACTCGAAAAAGGCGGCAAGAAAATATCATATTGAGCTATTTTCTGTGGATATTCCAAGGCTTTGTCTTGAGGGAGAGAGAGTTTTAAAAAAGCAGCATATTTTATTTGATTATGATAAGAAAAGTCCTCTAACTGGGGAGGCCAGGACGATAATGATAGATGAAAATATGATTAAAAATTGAGAGTTTATACTTATTTTAAATATTAGTTATAGATTTTGAGATGGAAATTATCGTATGAGGAAGAATTAAAATGGCTTTACAATCTAATATAAAAGGATTAAAATAAACAAAATATATTTTTAATGAAAGTATGGATTGGTTATGAAAAGTTAGATTAACTAGTTGATAAAATGTAATATAAGAAGGAGGATATATTTATGATGAATTTTAATAATAAAAAGAACACTAGAATTATTGCAGCAGTTATTGTTATACTTATTGTACTTGCAATGGTAGTGGGAATGATTTCTCCGCTATTATATTCCTAAAAATAGGTAAAATATATTGTAGAAAGAGAAGAAAAGGGAGAGATTTAGATGAATATCGGAAAAATCCCAGAATCTATGTTAAAACGTTCTGTTTTTAAGCAGATTAAAATAAAAAATAGCGGAGCCATTCTCGGTCCGCAAGTGGGTGAGGACGCAGCTGCGATTGAGATAGGACAAGATGAAATTGTAATGTTGTCTGCGAACCCAGTTATAGGAGCAGCAGATGAGATAGGAAAACTTGGCGTAATATTAGCGGCGAATAATTTAGCTGCCCAGGGGGCTGTACCAGTTGGTATTATGGTAGATTTGCTCCTACCGCCTTCTAGCATAGAGCCAGAGCTTCGCAGAATTATGAAAGAGATGGAGGAAGAGTGTAAAAAGCGAAATATGATTATATTAGGCGGCAATACGGAGGTCGCCGAGGCGGTTAGCCTTCCAACTCTCTGTATTACGGGGGTTGGAAGGGAAAAACAGGAGAATATAATAAAAACTTCTGGTATGAAACTAGGGGATGATATTATTGTAACAAAACATACTGGACTTTATGGAACGGCGAAGATTGCTAGGAAAAAAGAAGAAGAGCTTTTAACAAGATATGCGAGACCGTTTATTGAGGCAGCACAAAATACTATCTTAGAGCTTTCCATTGAGAAGGAGGCAAAGATTGCCAAACAATTTGGGGTCTCGGCAATGCATGATATATCAAAAGGTGGTATTTTTGGGGCGATCTGGGAGATGGCTTCTGCCTCCAATATGGGTGTTGAGATATTTCTTGCCAAAATTCCAATTCGCCAGCATACGGTTGAGGTATGTGAGTTTTTTGACCTTAATCCGTATCAGCTTCTCTCAAATGGAAGCTTACTTATTTCTACTCAGAGGGGAAATGAGTTGGTAGAAATTTTAGAAAAAGAGGGAATCTCAGCGGCAATTATCGGAAAGGCAGTAAAAGGCAATGGTCGTGTCGTTTATTATGAAGAGGAAAAAAGATTTTTGGAGCCTTCAAGAGGAGACGAGATATATAAAATAAAGTGAAAATGCAAATAGAGTTTTGTTGATAAAGATTAATTCTATTTATAAGAAACAATTTTGATAAATGATAGGAAAAGATGTACAGGCATTATAAAAAGGAAAGGGAGTGCTTGACAGTGAGAGAGGAAATTTTACGTTTATTAGAACGAAATGGTCGTATTGATTTAAGTGATGCGGCAAAAATGCTTGGAATGACAGAAGTGGATCTTGCAAATGAGATAGCTCAAATGGAAAAAGAGCAGATTATTTGTGGTTATACTACATTGATTAATTGGGATAAGACAAGTACAGAAAAAGTGACAGCTCTGATTGAAGTAAAGGTTACACCGCAAAGAGGAAGAGGCTTCTCTCAGTTTGCAGAAAAAATTTGTCAGTATCCAGAGGTTGAGAGTATGTATTTACTTTCAGGAAACTATGACTTTATGGTTATTTTGCAGGGAAAAACGATGCGAGAGGTGGCAAGGTTTGTGTCAGATAAATTGGCAGTTGTCGACTCTGTGCTTAGCACATCCACACTTTTTGTCTTAAAAAAATATAAAGACCACGGCTCTATTTTGGAGAGTAAACCAAAAGCAGAGAGGAGAAGAATTACATTATGAGAAATCCGTTATCAAAGACTATCGTTGAGATACAGCCTTCGGGAATTCGTAAATTTTTTGATATTGCAAATGAGATGGAAGATATCGTATCACTCGGCGTGGGAGAGCCAGATTTTGATACTCCTTGGTTTGTGAGAGAGGAGGGAATCTACTCTCTTGAGCAGGGAAGAACATTTTATACGTCCAATGCAGGTCTTTTAGAGTTAAGAAAAGAAATTGCATCTTATCTATACAGAAAGCAAAAGCTCATATATGATTCCAAAAAAGAGATTGTAATTACAGTTGGTGGAAGTGAGGCAATCGATATTGCGTTACGCGCGATGATAGACCCAGGAGATGAGGTTATTATTCCAGAGCCTTGCTTTGTGTCTTATGCTCCATGTGCAAAATTGGCGGGTGCGACTATTGTTCCACTACAATTAAAGGAGGAAAATGCATTTAAACTCCAAAAAGAGCAATTATTAGAATGTATTACAGATAAAACAAAGATTTTAATGATTTCCTATCCAAATAATCCAACAGGTGCGATTATGACGAGAGAGGAATTAGAGCCAATTGCTGAAGTGGTGAGAGAGAAGGATTTGATTGTTATCTCCGATGAAATTTATTCTGAGCTTTCTTACCGCGGGGATCATGTAAGTATTGCAAGCTTAGAGGGAATGCAGGAGAGAACGATTATTATCAATGGATTTTCAAAAGCATATGCGATGACTGGATGGAGACTTGGATATTTAGCAGGACCAGCTTTCATTGTAGAGCAGATGCTAAAAATACATCAGTTTGCCATTATGGCAGCACCTACGACGAGTCAATATGCGGCAATTTTGGCGATGAGAGACGGCGATGAGGAAGTTGCGAGGATGAGAGAGTCTTATAATCAGAGAAGAAGATTTTTACTTCGTGAGTTTGAGAGACTTCAAATTCCTTGCTTCGAGCCAGAGGGAGCTTTTTATATATTTCCATGTATTAAGAAATTTGGAATGACATCCGAGGAATTTGCCACAAAGCTTTTGTATCAGGAGAAAGTGGCAGTTGTTCCAGGAAGTGCATTTGGAGATAGCGGAGAGGGATTCCTTCGAGTTTCCTACGCCTACTCTATCGAGGAGTTGAAAGTGGCGCTTGGAAGAATTGAGAAATTTTTGGAGACGCTTTGAGGGATGCTCCAAAGAAATGGAGGAAATTTAAGTTGATAAACGTAGTATTATTGGAGCCAGAAATGCCAGCAAATACTGGAAATATTGGAAGAACCTGTGTGGCAACAGGGGCGAGGCTTCATTTAATTGAGCCGATGGGATTTTCTATTAGCGATAAAATGGTAAAAAGAGCGGGTCTTGATTATTGGGATAAGCTTGATGTGACAACATATATTAATTTTGAGGAGTTTTTGGAAAAAAATCCAAATGCTAAAATTTATATGGCGACGACAAAATCTAAGCAGACTTATACGGATGTCTCGTATGAGGAGGAGTGTTATATTATGTTTGGCAAGGAGAGTGCTGGAATTCCAGAGGAAATTTTGCTTGAGAACAAGGAAAATTGTATCCGTATTCCAATGCTCCCGCATATTCGCTCGCTTAATTTGTCAAATTCAGTATCTATTGTTGTGTATGAAGCGTTAAGACAGCTGGAGTTTAGGAATATGCAGCTGGAAGGACAACTTCATCGATATGAATGGTAGATTTATGCGTTATCAGTTCTGTAAAGGCAGGAGAGAGCGCTGAGGCAGAAGAGAAAATTATAATATATAGTAATGGGTGAAAAGGAAAGGAAAAAAAGATGAATTATAAATGTTGTATTTTCGATTTGGATGGAACTATTATTAACACAATTCATTCTCTCACTTATACGACAAATTTAGTTATGGCTGAGTTTGGGCTTAGAGCTTTAACGGAAGCAGAAATGATGAAGATAGTTGGTGATGGATATAAAATGCAAATGAAACGTTCTCTCACGGCATGTGGGGATGAGAAGCTTGTGCATTATGAGGAGTCTCTATCTCTCTATCAAAAGCTTTTTGCCAAGAACTGTCTCTATCAGTTGGAGCCTTATGAGGGAATGAGAGAGCTTTTAGAGGCAATGAAGAAAGCTGGTATGAAACTTTTCGTTTTTACGAATAAACCACATGCCAGAGCAATTGAAAATGTAGAGCATGTATACGGAAAAGGCTATTTTGATGCTATTTTAGGAGAGCAAGAGGGAATTCCGAAAAAACCAGATCCAACAGGAGCCAATATAATAATCGAAAAATTTGGATTCAAACCAGAGGAATGTCTCTATATGGGTGATACAAATACGGATATGAAAACTGCTATCGCAGCTAAAATGGATGCAGTTGGGGCTGTGTGGGGATTTCGAGGAAAAGAAGAATTAGCCAGGTTTTCTCCTAAATATATGGCGGATACACCTCTTGATGTGGCAAAATTAATTGGAATAGATTTAAATGCTTAAAAAAATTGTGAGTAAAATATAAATAGCATCTTTTTTCGAGAGAAAATATATGTGATGTCCCGTCTTTGACTATTTATATGGAGTGCAACAACAGAAAAAATATAAAGATTGAAAAAATACGTAAATTCGTTTATGATAATAAAGTGAAAAAATTAAGAAAGGGAAAAAAATATGACAGAGGCAGATATGGGAATTGATTTAGGTACAGCGAATGTACTAGTCTATGTGAAGGGAAAGGGAATTGCGTTAAAGGAGCCATCTGTAGTGGCGTTTGATAGAGAGAGCAATCAGCTAGTGGCAATTGGTGAGGAGGCTCGCTCCATGATTGGCAAAACACCAGAAGAAATTACGGTTGTTCGTCCTCTAAGACAAGGAGTTATCTCAGATTCTGTTGTAACAGAAAAGATGTTAGAGTATTTTATCCACAAAGTTCCAACAAAAAATATATTTGGTAGACGTCCTAATATTAATGTCTGCATCCCAAGCGGAGCTTCTGATGTGGAAAAGAATGCTGTAATAAATGCTACATATGATGCAGGAGCAAAAAATGTACAACTGATAGAGGAACCGGTCGCAGCAGCTGTTGGAGCGGGAATTGATATTACAAAGCCATGTGGACATTTAGTCGTAGATATCGGTGGCGGTACAACGGATATTGCAGTGATTTCTCTTGGCAATAGTGTAGTGAGCCGTTCTATTAAAATTGCAGGTGATAATTTTGATGAGGCCATTATCCGCTCTATCCGTAAAAAACATAATGTTTTAGTTGGAGAAAAGACGGCAGAGGATTTAAAGATTAATATCGGAACTTTAAGACCAGGAGAAGATTTAGGCAATATGCAAGTAACAGGAAGAAATCTTGTGACAGGGCTTCCAAAGACAATTGATATTACTTCCAAAGAGGTGAGAGATGCTATCAACGATAGTGTTAGAGAGATTATAGATATGATTTATATTGTGTTGGAGCAAACTCCGCCAGAATTATTAGGGGATATTTCTGAACAGGGAATTTTACTCACTGGTGGTGGTGCATTATTGCATGGTATAGATGAAATAATTCAAGAAAGCACAGGAATTGAGACACATATTTCGGAGGATCCACTTACAGTCGTGGCGGAGGGAACAGGAAAGTTTGTAAGTTTTTTGGAGAGCGGAGCTACAACTGCAATTACGAGAAGAAAAAAAGGATTTTGGGCTTGGCTAAAAAGTATTTTCTCCTAGAAATATTGTGGGTGGATTATAATTTCTCTCATGACGAGGTAAAGCATTATAAAAATTCTAATCAAGATGGGAATATAGTACATAAAAAATTTATTCAGGCTGTGGCAGTTTTGCGACAGCCTTTGATATATCAGATGAAAGAAGATTATTGTTTCAAATATGTAGAGTGAAAAGAGGATAAACTTATATTGATGATGAGTCTATTTTTGAATGGCAGGTGAATGACAGAGCGTGGAAGAAAAAATTGAGGGTTATGTATCCCATATTAAGTTTAGAAATGAAGAAAATGGTTATACAGTTTTATATTTAGAATCCGAAGAGTTTGATGAAGTTTTAGTAGGAAATTTTCCATATATTACCGAGGGAGAATATATTTGTGCCACGGGAGTATATACGGAGCATCCTGTACATGGACCGCAGTTTCAAGTGAGCTCTTATGAGACGAAAATACCGACAGACCATCGCGGAATGGAGCGGTATCTTGCGTCAGGGGCGATAAAAGGAATTGGAAAAGAGCTTGCGAAGCGTATCATAAAAAAATTTAAGAAAGATGCATTTCGTATTATCGAAGAAGAGCCAGAACGTCTCGCCGAAATTAAGGGGATTTCTAGCAGAAAGGCGATGGATATCGCAGAGCAGTTTCAAGAAAAGCAGGATATGAGACAGGCAATGATGTTTTTATCTGATTACGGTATTACTGCGAATTACGCAATGAAAATTTATCAAGAATATGGACCAGATTTGTATCGGATTGTGAAGGAAAATCCGTATCAGATGGCGGAGGATATATCGGGAATTGGATTTAAGACTGCGGATGAGATTGCCAGAAGAGTCGGTGTTGATCGAGAGTCAGATTTTAGAATTTGCTCTGGAATTTTGTATATGTTGATGCAGGCCGTGGCAGCAGGACATGTATATTTGCCAAAAGAGATGCTTGTGAGAAAGACGGCAGAGCTTCTTGGTATCAATCCAGATTATATAGAAGACCATTTTATGAGTCTTATTTTAGATAAAAAAATCGTTATGAAAACAGACGGAGAGGAAGAGCAAGCATATAGCGAGTTTTATTATTTTATGGAGCTTAGCACGGCAAATATGCTCTGTGAGAGAAATATAGAAGAAGAGATGGATGAAGCAGAGCTCGAAAAAGAGATTGAACAAATCGAAGAACAAGAAGAAATTGAGTTAGATGAACTCCAAAGACAGGCTATTAAGATGGCGGCAAAATACGGAGTTTTGATTATTACTGGTGGTCCAGGTACTGGAAAGACAACGACGATTAATACATTAATTCGATATTTTGAAGAACAAAATATGGAGATTATGTTGGCCGCTCCGACTGGTCGTGCCGCAAAGCGAATGAAGGAAGCAACTGGATATGAGGCTTCTACTATTCACAGATTGCTCGAGCTAAATGGAGACGTGGAGTCAAAGGCAAGACTCCAATTTCAAAAAAATGAGGAAAATCCGTTAGAGACAGATGTTTTAATTGTGGATGAGATGTCTATGGTAGATATTCATCTTATGTATTCTCTTTTAAAGGCGACAGTCTGTGGAACAAGGCTTATTTTTGTGGGAGATGCGAATCAGCTTCCTTCTGTTGGCCCTGGAAATGTGTTGCAGGATATGATTGCATCGGAGGTATTTCCCGTTGTAAAACTGACAAAGATTTTTAGACAAAAAGAGCGAAGCGATATTATACTAAATGCTCATAAGATTAATGCGGGAGAACATATTTTGCTGGATAATAAGAGTAAAGATTTTTTCTTTTTGCATAGAGAGGAGCCACGAGATATTATAGGGGTAATTGTCTATCTTGTGAGAGATAAGTTGCCAAACTATGTAAATGCATCAAGTTTTGACATTCAAGTATTAACACCGATGAGGAAGGGAGAGCTTGGAGTAGAGAGATTAAATATAGTACTCCAGTATTATCTCAATCCAAAAGATAATGGGAAAGCTGAGAGGGAAGTGCATAATGGTATTTTCCGAGAGGGAGATAAAGTTATGCAGATTAAAAATAATTATAATTTAGAATGGCAGACTAAGAATAAAAAAGGATATGTCCTAGAGGAAGGATGCGGAGTATTTAACGGGGATATGGGAAGAATTAAGGAGATTTCCTCTTTCTCTGAGAAAGTAATCGTGGAGTTTGAAGAGGGAAAGTTAGTGGAATATCCGTTTAATCTGCTTGATGAGTTAGAGCTTGCCTATGCGATTACCGTTCATAAGTCACAGGGAAGTGAGTATCCAGCGGTTGTTATGCCAATTCTTGGAGGGCCGAGAGTGCTGATGAATCGAAATTTAATTTATACGGCAGTTACGAGAGCAAAGCAATGTGTGACGATTGTGGGCACAGAATATATGGTAAACTCTATGATTCAAAATGCAACAGAGCAAAAAAGATATACGAATTTGGATGTGAGAATTCGAGAGATGTATGAAGTTCTCTATGAAAAGGAATGAAAATCAATTTCTATACTTTGTGAAACCGTGGAGACAGACACGAAGAATCCAGGAAACCCTCTTTTGGTTTAGAAACACGTCCGCCGATTTATGAGGTTCATCGCAAACTCACTTTGCTCAGACACGCTCAGAACCTCAAAGCATCCGTAGCAAAAATCACTTCACTCCTCTATCGTTTTCAAAGAAGATAGAAGTTGCTCTCTCGGCGTCTGTTCCCACTGTTTCATAAAGTATAGATTCTGAAAGATAAGAGATAGATAGTGACAAAACCGTATTAAATATGGTAAGCTACAAGAGGAAGAAAAAAGAAATGAAAAGAAAGAGAGGTCTATAGATTATGAGAGAACCAGTATTGGTTATTTTAGCAGCAGGTATGGGAAGCCGCTACGGCGGGTTAAAACAGATGGATCCAGTAGATGAGCAGGGACATGCCATCATTGACTTTTCCATCTATGATGCAAAGCGTGCTGGCTTTAAAAAGGTTGTCTTTGTTATTAAAAAAGCAATTGAGAAGGATTTTAAGGAAGTAATCGGAAAGCATATTGAAGAGCAGATGGAGGTTGCCTATGTATTTCAGGAGCTGGATGCCAAGATGCCAGAGGGTGCAAAGATTCCAGAAGGTAGAGTAAAGCCTTGGGGAACAGGACATGCAATTCTCTGTGTCGAAGATGTGGTGGATGGACCGTTTGCTGTCATTAATGCGGACGATTATTACGGAGTAAAGGGCTTCCAGATTATTTATAATTGGTTAAAGCAGAATCAAGATGGTGAGAAATATCAGTATGCAATGATGGGATATCGTGTGGAAAATACAATCACAGAAAATGGACATGTGTCTAGAGGAGTCTGCACAACCGATGAAAATGGACATCTTGTAGACATCCATGAGAGGACAAGAATTGAAAAGCGTGGGGATGGTGCAGCTTATACAGAAGATGATGGAAAAACTTGGGTGGGAATTCCAAATGGAACTCCAGTTTCCATGAATCTTTGGGGTTATAATGCAAGTATTTTAAAAGAGTTGAAAGAGAGATTCCCAATTTTCTTAGAGCAGGCATTGAGAGAGAATCCGTTAAAGGGAGAGTTTTTTATTCCTTTTGTGACAGATGAGCTCTTAAAAGAGGGAAAGGCAGAGGTCACAGTTCTTGAGTCTGATGATAAGTGGTATGGAGTGACTTATAAAGAAGATAAGCCACAGGTTATGGCAGCCCTTCAGGCGTTAAAGGATGAAGGATTATATCCACAGGGACTTTGGCAGGAATAAAATCAGAAAATAGCAGTGAGGAATTTTGAGTAAAAAGTGATAAGGTGATTACATAGAAAAAATAGTTTTATGTAATCGCCTTTTATTATACTTTATGAAACAGCGCAAGCTGTTTTACTTGAAGGATATAGATTCCTTTTTTTGTGGATATTTGAAATAATAATTATTTGGTCTCTAAGAGTAAGAATAATAGAATATATAATTAGACAATAATACCACTATAAAAAATGTTTTATTGTATAATTTTAAAAAAAAATTTCAATAAAAACATTTTTATTTGTAATTTTTGTAAAAAAACTTTCTATTTTTTTGTTTATATTATATAATAAAAAAGACAGAGAAAGCTTTTCTGTACCGCAAAGACAGAGGAAGTTGGTATAGATTTGTATTTAACAAATTTTAGAGAGGATGTGTTAGGATGGCGAGGAAAAAGCAAAAGAGAACTGTGGAATTCCGCTATTATGATATACCTAAGGGGAAGCTGATACTGCCATTGATTGGAGGAGATTGGCTAAGACCGTACGGGCGGGGATTTGGAAATTATCATTTTCATAATTATACGGAGATAGGAATTTGTTATTTCGGGAAAGGAGTGACATGGTTAACGGATGAGAAGGGATGTGAATTTAGAGGCGGAAGTATTGTCATTATCCCTCCTAATATTATGCATACCATGTTATCTGAGAATGGGTCATTAGCATTTTGGGAGTGGTTTTATATAGATATTCCAAGGATTTTAGAAGATATGAATTATCTAGAGACAAGAAAATTAAAGATTTCAGATATTTTATCTATTTTAAATGAGGAGGCACTTCTTTTTCATATGAACGATCATCCCCAAATAGGAGAGATTATTAAAGAGATTCGAGATGAATGTGCTGAGCAGAAATTTTTATATGAGCAGAAGATAAAAGTACTTCTTCAAGACTTTATTGTAGAATTACTTAGAATAAAAGGAATAGATTCTAATACGGAAAAAACTAGAATTTGTAAAAATATTGTGCAGCCTGCTATCGACTATATGCAGCAGCATTACTGTGAGGAGACAAAGATAAAGAAATTGGCAGATGTATGCGGGATGAGCGAGAGTCATTTTAGGAGAGTGTTTACAGATTATATGAATATGACACCGAGTAACTTTATCAATGTAGTTAGAATTCGCCATGCGTGTAAACTACTGACAGAGACGGAACTATCTACAAATGATATTGCCTACAAGACAGGCTTTATTGATACATCCACTTTTCATCGGAATTTTAAGAAAATTCTTGGTATGACGCCGGGACAGTGGAAAAATTCTCACGATGAATATGGGAATCAAAAACAATATTTTAATATTACAGCATTGAAGGGATGGTAGTATAAATTATGTATGATTATAAATTAACAACTTTAGTTAACCGGAAAGCAAAGCCAATGACATCGTTTCTTAGAAAAATTATGATTGTTTTTGCAGTTATTTTTATTATACTCGGTATTTTTATTTCCCAGAGTTTTATGCTTCCGGGATTTTTGCTCGTTGTTTTGTATTATTTTTATGATGTGCGAAGCGATAGATCTTATGAGTATACAATGGAGGGAGATGAGTTTTGTGTGGATGTTATTCTTGGAAAGAGAAGAAGAACAAGGGAGCAGAAGTTAAATTTGCAGCATATGGAAGTTTTAGCTCCACATTGGCATGAAGCGGTGGCACAGTATCGAAAAAATGGAGGAAATATGATACTTCCAAAGTATGATTATACTTCCTATGAGCCAGAGGTGGAATATTATACGATGATTATAGAAAATGGACAAAAAAAGATAAAATTATTGTTAGATTTGGATGAAGCAATGCTGAGAGTTTTAAAGCAAAAGTTCCCTAAAAAAGTATTTTTGGACAAAAATTTAACAGATATAAATTAAAAAACTAGTAAATAATTAAAAAAAATGAGCGAAATTGCCTATTTTTTGGTCGAATATGCCAACTATAGTGCAAAAAAGGTTATATAATATAACTTATAAATGGTCGGAAAATTAGTAAAAATAAACAAAAGTGATCGACCGCAAAAAAAGGAGGAGAAGACATGA
Organism: uncultured Blautia sp.; assembly: GCA_964439395.1. Taxonomy (GTDB): domain Bacteria; phylum Bacillota; class Clostridia; order Lachnospirales; family Lachnospiraceae; genus JAUUSJ01. The sequence goes on from CAYTNV010000022.1 coordinate 55,100, forward strand.
GGAAAAAATTAATGTCGATGGCACTCGTTGGAGTAATGGCACTTTCATTAGCTGCATGCGGCGGAGGCAGTAGCAATAATGGGAATTCTGACGATGCAAATGGGGATGCAGCAGTAGTTACAAGTGATGATGAAAACACTTTGACCGTATATGCCTGGGATAAAACTTTTAATATTCCAGCACTTGAAGCGGCAGCTGAGGACTACAAGAAAAATGTAAACCCAGATTTCAATCTTGAAATCATTGAGCAATCTCAATCATCTGATATTGAGACAGCTATCACAACAGCAGGTTCTGCTGGAAACTATGAGACATTGCCAGATATCGTTTTATTCCAAGATCACTGGATTCAGCGTTATGTGAAGGATTATCCAGATGCATTCCAGGATGTAAATGATGTAGATGTGAATTGGGATGATTTTAGCCAGGAAAAACTTTCCTACTCAACAATCGATGGAAAGCATTACGGATTGCCTGTAGATAACGGTACAGTAATCGCTGCCTATAGAGTAGATATCTTAAAGGAGGCTGGCTACACAATTGACGATTTAACAGGTGTTACATGGGATAAATTTATTGAGATCGGTGAAAACGTATACAATAAGACAGGCAAATACTTACTTTCTATGGACGGTGACGGAAATGACTTGCCTTATATGATGCTTCAGGCAGAAGGTGTATCCCAGTTTAAGGATGGAAAACCATATATCACAGAGAATGAAAAATTAATTCAGATTGTTGATATCATTAATCAGATGATTCAGAAAAATGTATTATATCTTGCAAATAACTGGTCAGACTACACAGATCAGACAATTGTTGGTGATATGGTTGCAGGTATTATAAACGGTAACTGGATTATTCCTACTATGAAGCAAGTAGAGGCTAATAATGGAAAATGGGAAATTACATCTCTTCCAACAATCGATGGAAAAGAAGGATATGCTTCTAACGGTGGTTCTTCTCTTTATATCACAGGAAACTGTAAGAAAGTTGACCTTGCAAAAGATTTCTTAGCTAAAACATTTGGCGGCAGCAAAGAGACATATGACGGTGCATTGAAAAATGGTGGAGTTATCACAACATGTATCTCCGCTGGTGATTCTGATGTATATAAAGAGGGCGTTGAGTTCTTCAATAATACTCCAGTTTATCAACACATTGTAGAGATGGGCGCAAATGTTCCTATCGTAGAGCAAAGCGATTATCACTATACATGTCGTGAGAAGATTGCAGCGGCTATCATTCAGATTAAGGATGGAGCTGATCCTAAGACAGCCCTAAAAGATGCTGAGGATCAGTTAAACTTTGAGATGGGTAACTAATTGATCTGACATCAGAGGTAAAAGTCATATGTTTCGTGCAAGCATGATTTTAAAAATAATTCGTTAGAATGATACAATGGCAGGGAAGCGAAAAATCGTTTCCCTGTTTCCCTAAAAGGAGGGTTTAGATTGGAGAACAAAAAAGGTATGAGTATTACCGGTAAGCAGCAGAGAGCGGGTTGGATTTTCCTTGCACCAGCCACTTTAATGATTGCAATCATGAGCTTTTGGCCTATGATTCAAGCTTTTTTAACAGCCTTTAAGACAGGATCGAGTGCCAATATGACATGGTGCGAACCTATTGCATATAACTTTACGAGAATGTTTTCAGATAAGCTATTTCTTCGCTCTGTAGGAAATACATTCTTATATCTGATTATTCAGGTACCTATTATGCTAGTTCTCGCTATTTTATTAGCGCAGTTATTAAATAATAAAGATTTGAGATTGAAGGGATTTTTCCGTACATGCGTATTTTTACCATGTGCTACAGCATTGGTTTCTTATTCCTTAATTTTTAAATCATTATTTGCAACACAGGGATTGATCAATACAATTCTCGTTAAAATTGGAATTTTACAAAATAATTATAATTTTCTTGGAAATGCGGCTAGTGCAAAGATTATCATTATTATTGCACTTATTTGGAGATGGACTGGATACAATATGGTATTCTATCTTGCAGGTTTACAAAATATTGAGTATTCCGTATACGAAGCTGCTAAGATTGATGGTGCCAATGGATGGAAGACTTTCTGGAATATTACAGTTCCACTTTTAAGACCAACAATTATTATGACATTTATTATGTCTATTAACGGTACATTACAGTTATTTGATGAGTCTGTAAACTTGACAAACGGTGGTCCTGCCAATGCAACAATTACAATGTCACATTATATCTACAATAACTCATTTGGTCAGGGTGTTGCGAACTTTGGATATGCGTCTGCGATGTCCTTCTTCGTATTCGTTCTTGTAGCAGTTCTCGCAGCAATCAACTTGAAAGTAGGTGATACACGTGACTGAGAGAAACAAATCAGCAATCCAGCGTAGATTGATTCCAACATATATTTTCTTAATTATTGTATCCTTTATATCGGTATTTCCATTATATTGGATGATTTCGGCAGCGACGAATAAATCTGTCGATGTAGCACAAGGTAGGATTATTCCTGGCGGATATGCATTGCAAAACTTTCAGAATTTGCTTACCCAGCAAGATTTATGGAAATCTCTAGGTAATTCCTTCCTCTTTACCATCGTTCAGACAATCTTAGCATTGTTTATCTGTTCTTTAGCAGGATTTGGATTTGAGCTTTACCATGATAAGAAAAAAGATTTTCTATTTTCTATTATTTTGCTCGCTATGATGGTTCCTCAGGTTGCCACGATGATTCCATTATTCAAGATGATTTCTGCTGCAAAATTATTAAATACTGTATGGGCATTTATTTTACCAGGTATCTCGACGCCGTTTCTTATTATGATGTTTCGACAAAATTCGAGAAACTTTCCTATCGATGTTATGGAGGCGGCTCGTATTGATGGTCTTACAGAGATTCAGATTTTCTTTAAGATGTATATGCCTATGATGAAATCTACATATGCGGCAGCAGCCGTTATTACTTTCATGAATGCATGGAACTCTTACTTATGGCCAAAGGTTGTTATAACAGATAATAGCGCACAGACAATGCCTATGTTGATTGCTAACTTGGCAAGTGGATATACAACAGACTACGGTGTTTTGATGATGGGTGTACTCTTCTGTTCTGTTCCTACAATGGTTGTATTCTTCATATTACAGAAACAGTTCGCAGAAGGTATTACAGGTGCTGTTAAGTAAAAAATAAGAAAAAGTAAAAAATGTTCTTGTTCTTTCGGCATCCGACTGCGACTTTGCCGTCGGATGCCCTTTTTTTACCACAAAAGAGAAAATTAGGTAATCATTTAAGCTAATACCTATGAAAAAATATTCTATGAATAATGGAGTATTTGGGTAAAATGCAAAAAAATCTTTAATAGAGTTAGGAGTTAGGAAAATGAGCGAATTTATTTTGAATGTGATTCATAGACCAGAGATGGTGCCAGAGTATTCTGCTACAGTCACAGGTCATGGAAAAGAGGAGGATATCGGAGATAAGAAGTTGCTCACAGAATCTCTCGATATTTTTAAGACACAACAGAGACTTGCACATGAAAATGGGCTGAAGGTCACAATTCATATGACTTACGCATCTCTTTTTAATGAGGAGGCAGTACAGATTGCAAGAGAAGACCACGAAAAATACGGCGATGAGATCGCGCTTTCCTTGCTCGGACTTCCATGTGAGGAGTTTCGTGAGAAATATAAAACAAAAGATTTCTGTATTTGGATGTTTTCTATGGAAGACAAAAAAAGAATTGTAGATGATGTATTTGGAAAATTTAAAGATATTTTTGGATTTTATCCAGAATCTACTGGTTCCTATTATATGGATGCAGATTTGACAAATTATATCAAGGAGACTTATCCTTCCGTAAAATGTGCGATTGCGACATGCTGGGAGGAAGGTCCAAAGGCTTATCATACCTGCAATAATTCATGGTATACATTATTTGACGGTGGTCCATGGGGACCTTGGATTCCATCAAAGCAAAACACACATGCGCCAGCCGCAAATGAGGAGGAGGACAGTGGAATTGTTGCAATTCCTCATCTATCAAGAGATTTACTTGCTTGCTACGACGGAAACGGCTCTAATTTTGGAACACATCCACAAAATGTACTTCGCGGTATGATTTATGATTCTAAGACTTGGGAGTACCCTTATCTTTATAATTTGATTGATCAATATCGCAACTTAGAAAAATATAATAACGGATATGCTTATAATATGATGTTCGTTGGACCTGGCTGGATGAATAAGATGGGACGTTGGGAAGCACCATATGAGCTCTTAAAGAAATCATATTCTGACGGCTGCAAATATTATGGACAATTAAAGAAGGAGGGCAAATTAATTGACATGACTATGTCAGAATTTGCCGATTATTATAGAAAGAAAAAAACATATACTGAACCAGAATGTGCTCTTTGGCGCGACATCCTATATGGATCTGATAAACAATTATTCTGGTATACCGACCCTTATATGAGAGTGGGAGTAAATATGGATCAAGGTGGTGCCATTATAGATCTTCGTCCATATGCCGCTAAACTTAGATGGGAAGTTGGAATCGGCACAAAGCACGTACAGGATGCCTCCTACCCATTCTTAATCCAAGAAAAGTACCGTGCTGGATACTTTACTCACTATGCAGGCGAGGGTACCATTAGAAGTGCCAAGGTTGTTTATAAAAAGGAAGAGGTCGATTTATGTCTTTGTCGTACAAAGGCACATTTCTCGCAAGAGGGGAAAACAAGGATTCTTACCCTTGACCCTGTTGAGATTACATTTTCAGATTTGACGCTCACTCTCCAGACGAAGGAATACTTCGAGGAGGGTAGCGGTCAGATCAAGATTGAGAGAAAGATTTTAGAGATGAGTAAAGAAGAGGCAGAAGTAGAAATTAACGAATATATGGTTGCCTGCTATGGAACAACAGAATATCCAGAAGATATGACTGGAATTATTCTAAAATGCGAAGGCAGCGATGAGAAGGAAATTATTTATGAGTATAAATGCAGAGAGGAGAGCGTGATTGACGCAGATGCTGTATCTGCTGTTATCCCTCAAATTGAGACAAAAGTTTCTATGACTGCAACAAAAGGAGCAGAAGGTTATATCAGAGAGGGATATGCATTCTCGCCAATGTTTACTCTTGGTTATAAAAAAATGGTAAAAGATAAGGAGATGTTTGCGACATGGCTCAAGCTGGAAAAGGCAAATTAAATTATAGATGTCCTTCGTGTTTTATGAGAGATTTGGATATTGATATGTTCTATGATAGAGAAAAAGACGAGTACTATTGTCTTCGCTGCCAGTTCATTGGAAAGGAAGCAGAGGTACTAGAAGGCAATGAGAGAATTCGCTTGAAATATAAAGCGATGGGGAAGCGTTTTACAAAATTTGATTTTGACTAAAAGTTTAAGACGATAATAAGAGAAATATCTATCAAGAGTTAGAGTTTTTTGTATTGGCTTAAACAAAGGTGCTTATAGAAAATAATTGCCAAATAAAGATTTTTAAAGTCTGCTGTTTTAAATATATAAAGTGGCAAGAGAAAGGCAGGATAAATGAAATACATAAAAGGTATGGATTTGTCCACAATGTGGGAGCTCAAACAATTAGGTGCCAAGTATTATGACAATAAAAAAGAGCGAAATCTTTTGGATATTATGAGGGATTATGACGTAGATACAATCAGACTTCGTCTTTGGTTGGAGCCTTATTCTAAAGACGGGAAACCTTATGGCGCTGGTAATAATGATTTAGAGACAACATTAAATATCGCAAGGGAAGTAACGAGAGCAGGGCTTAATGTCCTGCTCAACTTTCACTATAGTGATTTTTGGACAGATCCGCAGAAGCAAATTAAGCCTAAGGCATGGGCAAATTATAATGCCGAACAGCTGGAGAAGGCAGTGTATGAGTATACAGTTTCTGTCATGGAAAGATTTAAGAAAGAGAATATTTCTCTCTCCATGATTCAAGTTGGAAATGAAGTGACAAGCGGTTTGCTCTGGCCAGAGGGAAAGTGGCCAAATTATGATAATATTGCTAAGTTTTTAAATGCGGGAATTCGTGCTGTAAGAGAGGTAGACAGTGAAATTCCGATTATGATTCACTTAGACCAAGGTGGCAATAATGAAATCTATGTAAAATGGATGGATGAGTTTTTTAAACGAGCGGAAGAGTTTGATATAATTGGACTTTCCTATTATCCATTTTGGCATGGAACGATGGATGCTCTTCGAGAGAATATGAATGATTTGTCCATAAGATATAAAAAGGATTTAATTGTGGCGGAGGTTTCTATGGGATTTACGCTAGAAGATTATAAAGAGTATGAAAAGTTAGAAAATCATGAGAGAAAAGGATATGCTACGAAGTCTGATGTCGTAGAAAATTTGAAGTATCCTATGACAAAAGAGGGACAGGCGCAGTTTATGAGAGAGATACTAGAAATTATCGAGCAGGTTCCAGAGGGCAGAGGAAAAGGATTTTTCTACTGGGAGCCAGCTTGGCTACCAATGCCAGGCAGTGGTTGGGCAACGGAGGAATCTCTAGCCTATATGAACGATCCAGGACCATGTGGAAATGAGTGGGCGAATCAAGCGTTATTTGATTATGAAGGAAATATATTGCCGGCATTTGAAGTGATTCGAGATTTTCCGAGAAGTGAATAGGTTAAAAATGCCATATTGATGAGCGAAAAATCCATGTTTATTATGCACAAAAATATTTCCAAAACGGCTCGATATATCTCTACAAATTTTGGAAATTTCATTAGACATTTTGGAAATGATATTGTAAACTCAAAGATGAGTAGCAAAGACAAGAGAGAATATTGAATAAGAGTTAAGAAATTTTTAGAAAACGGGAGGAAAAATCATGTTTCAGTATGAGAATATTAAAAATCCAGAATTTTTTAAAGAAAATGCTTTGCCAGCGCATTCTGATCATGTATATTATCCAGACGAGGAGACAATGTTAAGTGGAGAAAACCCATTTCGACATTCTCTAAATGGTATTT
>CAYTNV010000023.1:0-61572 GCA_964439395.1 uncultured Blautia sp.
GTGACGAGGAGAAGCGCTTGCCCATCTTTTTTATTACTGGCTTTTAGCAGTTTGATAATTTCATGACCGTTTCGACTATCTAAACTGCCAGTAGGTTCGTCGGCCAACATGACTGCAGGTGCATTCATCAGAGCACGTCCGATGGCAACACGCTGTTGCTGTCCTCCTGAAAGTTGGTTAGGCAAATGTTTTTTTCGTTCTTGTAACCCAAGCAAATCCAGAAGGTCGTTGAGGCGCTCTTCGTTCACTTTACGTTTATCCATCAGCACAGGCAATGTGATGTTTTCTACCACATTTAAAGTTGGAATAAGGTTGTGAAATTGGTAAATTAATCCAACATATCGCCTGCGAAAAATAGCAAGTTTTTCATTATTTTGGGAATAAACATTTTGTCCATTTAAATATATATTTCCGCTCGTTGGTATATCTACACCTGCGATAGCATGAAGCAATGTAGATTTACCTGAACCAGAGGAGCCGATGATTGCGGTAAACTCTCCTTTTTCGATTGTGAGTGAGACATGGTCTAATGCTGTGACTTGGTTTTCCCCTTTTCCGTAAATTTTACATAAATTTTCAATTTTTAAAAATTCCATTATACGAACCTCCTTTTTGGTAAATATTCAGATTCCATCTTAAAGATTTCGTAGATTTTAGAGATATTTGACTCCTGTTAAATCAATTTACTTTAAGTCGTAATTATGAATGTAAGTATTTAATGTATAGCTTCATATAAGTTTTCTGAATCTGAACTTATTTATATAATAGAATTTTTAGCTTACATTTAGATGACTTTTTTGTGAGAGATTTGTCATTTTACAGTGAGAGATCTATCATTTTGGAAAACGAATACGGAAAGTTGCACCGCCCTGCGGGTCATTTTTGGCGGTAATAGTTCCATTATGCCGAGTGATAATCATTTTGCAAAGAGCCAATCCGATACCGTATCCCGAGGCGTTGTCGTTTTTTCCACGATAAAACCGGTCAAAAAGATGTGGCAAGTCCTCCCTTTCAAAACCAGTCCCGTTATCATGAATGATGATTTCTCCAAACAATGGAGTGTCTGTACAGATAATCTCGATTCTTCCATCATCTCCTACACTCTGCATACAGTTTTTTAGAATGTTTTGAATGGCTTCTGAAAGCCAGTTTAGATCTCCATGAATTATCATTTCATCTGGTAAATCTGTTAGTAAATCAATATTATGTAACTCCATTGAAATTAAAAATGGGCGGGTAGCAGTATTTATCAAACTGTTTATATCGATGGGGACACTTTGAAAAACTACAATCCCCGCATCTAGACGAGATAATTTTAATAATGAATTAATAAGCCACTCCATTTGTACAAATAATTCCTCTGTTTTATGCAATAATATTTTTTGTTCATTTCTATCAGGATTTTTTTCTAATAATGATAAAATAAGGTTTGCGGACGTGAGAGGAGTGCGGAGTTGGTGAGCGATGTCGGCGAGTGAATCGGCAAGATGTTTTTTTTCTTTTTTTAATGCCTCATTCTGCTCTCTGATGCGTAATGTCATTTTTATTATTTCACTTTGAAGAATAGAAAGTTCTCCTTCCTCTGACTCCTTAATATACAAATGATCGGCGTTGTGAAGTACAAGATCGATTTGCTCTGAAAGATATGCAATATTTTTATAGCGAGCTTTTGTAAAGATAAAAAATAGTATTCCAAAAGCAGCAGTGGAAATGATGCAAAGAAGTCCGGCAGCTGCATTGATTATAAATCCCAGTATTATAGTGATAACGCTTATTAAGAAAAATAAAATGGCAAACTGTCGAATCTCTCTATTTCGAAACATAGTCGCCTCCTAATCGGTATCCTATTCCACGAACAGTTAAAATAATCTGAGGGTTCGCAGGATTGTCTTCTATCTTTTCTCGCAGGCGTTTAATATAGACGGTTAGCGTATTGTCAGCGACAAATTCGCCTGCTGCATCCCATAATTCATTGAGCAATCTGTCTCTTGTGATAATGTTTTTGGGGTTATTAATAAATACTAATAGCAAACGGTATTCCAGTGCAGAGAGAAAAATTTCTTTGCCGTCTTTTTTTACAATGCCGCTAGTTGTATCAACATGAAGTCCGCAGATATGAAAAGTAGAAGAAGAAGGTTCGAATTTTCTTAGAGCAGCTTTCATTCGTGCAATTAATTCACGCGGACGAAACGGTTTGGTAATATAGTCATCTGCTCCCATATTTAATCCAGTAACGACACTCGCCTCATCCCCAGAAGCCGTCAGAAAGATAACAGGGATATTTTGCATTTGTTTGATCTCGGTACAAACTGCGAAGCCGTTTCCATCAGGCAGAGAAATATCTACCAAAGCTAGGTTGAATTTATTTTTTGCGAGCATAGAAATAGCTTTGCTCTGTGTCTGGGCGTGAGTGACAGCAAATCCTTCTGAGTGGAGTAAAAGTGTAAGATTTTTTGCGATTTCCTTATCGTCTTCCACTAAAAATATCTGTTTCATTTATTTTCACCATCCTTTATACAATTATAAGAAACTACAGTAAAATATTATACTGTAGTTAAGTGTTTTTATTTTGTATTATATACAGAAACAGGATAAAAAACAATAGATGGAAATACAGATAGAGAAAACATGATGGATAATATTTTAGGAAAAAGGGTGAGAATTTTTGGCTAAAAGTTGCTATCGTAGTAGTCAATTATCTTAAAGCGGGGATAAAATACTTGACAAAATGTAAGAAACATCTTATTATCCTAATAACATATAGAAAAACTAGGGAATAAAATGGAGTGAGAGTTTTGTCAATAAAAAAAATAGCAGAAGAAGCGGGAGTTTCCACAGCAACCGTATCTCGGGTCTTAAATAATCCTAATTATAAATGCTCTTCAGAAGCTCTTCGAGATAAAATATGGCAGATAGCCCGTGAATTGAATTATATGCCAAATGAAGCAGCCAGAAATTTGAAAATGGGCGTATCAGGCGAGAGTTCAAAAACATATTATATTGATATTTTAATGACGCGTACGGAAAGTGCACAGGCGGATCCGTTTTTTAGTGAGTTGCTGCGGATTATTGAGAGTGAAATACATAAGCAAAGATGTATTCTTGTGAGAGTATGGCATCAACCGCTATTTTCCAATGATGAGAAATGCAAAATAGAAAATATAGACAAAATCCTTGCAGAGATGATGAAAAAAGAGGATATACAAAGTGATGGGTTAATTGTCATTGGAAAATGTAATAATGAGGTATTGAAAAAACTGATAGCTAGATATAAAAGTCTCGTCTCTGTAAACCGCAATTCTACAAATTATAAGGCGGATGAGGTTATTTGTGATGGAAGAAGAATTGCAGCCATGGCAGTAGAGTATTTGATTCAGCTTGGACATAGAAAAATTGGATATGTGGGTGATTGCCATAATGAGTCTAGATATAAAGGATATCAAGAGACTTTATTTAAGTACAATATTTATATAGATATTAATAATGTAATTGAGATAGAGCATACAGAGGCAAAGGGCTATGAGGTAATGGAAAAGCTGATTCAGCGGTCGGATGCTCCGACCGCCATTTACTGTGCCAATGATATGATAGCAGTTGGAATGTTGAAGTGTCTGAATAAATATAGAAATCGATATTATGTTCCATCCATCATAGCCAGTGATGATATTGAAGAGGCACAATATACAAAACCAATGCTTACAACAGTGAGACTGCCAAAAGAAGAGATGGGAAAGTTTGCCATATATCTGCTTTTGGACCGCCTAAGCGGAGGACATAAGGGGATAGTTCGAACTGAGCTAGAGGGAAAATTGATTGTGAGGGAAAGCTGTGTGTCGGTAGAAAACAGCACGAGGATAGAATATTATATTTAAGAGAATTTATAACGATTCTTTTTTGAACTATTCGGCAATAAGTTACCGAGAGTTTCCTTCTTTTTTAAAAAATATGGAGGATATTCCAAAAGTCATAAAATGATTTTTGGGATATCCTCTTTTTTGTTTTCTGTGAAAAGGTTTGCATGAAGGATGACATAATCAACGATAAAAATGTAGAAAAAAAGACAAGAAAGCTTTGGAAATATAGAAAATATAACGTGTATACGTTTACACAAAAAATAATTTTTAGAAATAAGAATACATAAAAAGAAGAGGTAAAAAGAATATAATCAAAAGATTTCTTTGAACAATAAACAGGAAAAGAGTAAACGATTACAAAAAAATTTATAGAAATTCTATTGGAATAGGAGTATAAATACATCAAGCAAGACGTCGAAGCAAAAAAGAAAAAGAAGGTGTATTAAATGAATAAATTAAAAACAGTTTTTTTGGGCCTTATTATACCAGTTCTTGTATTGATTTTTTGGTGGTACGCTACAAACTTTGGGGTTACTCCAGAAAGTATACTTCCAAAAATTAGTACAGTGGGAAAAACAATTCAGCAGATGTGTAAGGATGGCACCTTACAAGAGGACTTACTCATTAGTATCACAAGAGTTGTAGAAGGTTATTTTATTTCAGCAATTTTGGGAATTTTTCTCGGAACGATTATGGGAATGTCAGAAACAGCGCGGAAGATATTTCAGCCAACGGTCACTACGATACGTCAGATTCCTATTATGGCATGGATTCCATTGCTGATTTTATGGTGTGGAATTGGAGAAACATCCAAAATAGTAATTATAGTAATTGCTTCGTTTTTCCCAATTATGGTAAATACTTTAAGCGGTATTAGCGGAACACCTTTAGAATATGTAGAAGTGGCAAAACTTTATAAAATAAGCAAAGGAAAAACTTTTTTGAGGGTTTATCTTCCCCATGCACTTCCGCATATTCAAACTGGATTGAAATTGGGATTAGGGGTGTCCTGGATGGCGGTGGTTGCAGCAGAGTTAATTGCTTCCACTTCTGGAATTGGATATCGAATGAGTTATGCAAGAACCCTTATGCAGTCAGATGTGGTAATCATTTGTATGATTGTAATCGGAATTATTGGAATTTTGATGGATAAGATACTTACAATTATTTTTACCACATTAACCCCATGGGAGGAGAAAAGGAGGGAACGTGGATAATGGTAGAGGAAAATAGCTTGGTAATTAACCATTTACATAAAACTTTTGATGTGGATAAAAAGCAGGTTGAAATATTAAAAGATATTAACTTGACTATAAAAAAAGGAGAATTTATCACAATCGTTGGTCATAGTGGATGTGGAAAGTCTACTCTATTAAAGCTCATTGCAGGGCTTGTAGGTTATTCAGAAGGTGAAATTATACGAAATGGCAAACCAGTAGTTGGCCCTGATACAGACTGTGGTATGGTGTTTCAGGAACATCGACTTCTTCCATGGCTTAAGATTAAGGATAATATCGGCTTTGGACTGGATAAGTCGGATAAACATAAGTGGAATGAAACAGTGAAGAAACATATAGGACTTGTAAAATTGCAAGGATTTGAAAATGCTTATCCTTCGCAGCTATCTGGTGGAATGTCACAAAGAGCAGCGATAGCTAGAGGGCTTGTTACAAGTCCCGATATTTTACTTTTAGATGAGCCATTTGGTGCATTAGATGCATTGACCAGAGTTCAAATGCAAAAAGAAATCTTGCGTATTTGGAAAGAAGAAAAAACAACTATGATTATGGTAACCCATGATATTGATGAAGCAATCTATCTCGGAAACAGAATCATAGTAATGTCAGCTAGACCAGGCGAGATTAAAGAAATTATCAACGTTGATTCTGCGAATGCAAAAGTGAGAGGAAGTACAGATTTTTCTTATTATAAACAAAGAGTGTATCATCACTTTTTTGAAGAGGAAAGAGAAACAGAGGAATATAATATTTAAATTCAGAAAGTGGGGAAATGATTATGAAAAATTACAAGAAGATTATTGGTATTTTGTTAGCAGTTGGATTGACATTCGGTGTAATAGGATGCGGAAATAATGCAAAAAAAGAAGAAGGCAAAACCACACAAACAGGGACGGAGACACAAAATAACATAAAGGAATTGAAAAAGGTCAATATAGCGAATCCAGGAGTAGAGGGAGTTCTGACAGAGATTGCAGGTGTAGCTCAAAAAGAAAATTTTTTTGAGGAAGAACTTTCCAAGGTGGGATATGAACCTGATTATCAGGGATTTGCACAGGCGGGACCTGCAATTAATGAAGCTTTTGCAAGTGGAGCGATAGATGCGGCAATATATGGAGATATGCCAGTAGTTACAGCCAAGAGCAATGATGTGGATGTAAAAGTTATTGCTTCTGTAACGTCGAAATTGGAATATGCTATTGTGGCGGCAAATGATGCTAATATTTCTTCTGTTCAAGACTTAAAAGGGAAAAAAATCGCAGTTGGTTTCGGAACAGGACCTTATAGGTATCTGGGAAATTTTCTAAGTAAGAATGATTTATCCATTAATGGTGATGTGGAAATAATAAATTCAAGTACAGACGGTCCTACAATGCTCTCTTCTGGTCAGGTAGATGCATTTGTCACACAATTATCAGCAGGGTATGCATATCAGGCAGCAAATATCGGGAAGGTAGTGTTTACAACAAGAGATGATGAGACATTTTCTGATCAGATGGTATTAGCGGTGAGGACAGAGTTTTTGGAAAATAATAGGGAGGCTGCAGTGGCACTTGTGAGGGCTTTATATGATGCATATGATTTTGCCAAAACAGATCCAGAGGGGGTATATAGTGACCTTGCGACAGAGAACTTCCCAAAAGAAATTCAGGAACAAGTATATAGTGATCAGAGCTTTGAATATTTTGATCCGACAATTGATGATCTGACGATAGAAAAATTAAAAGATTTAATAAAATATGAGAAAGATAATCAGTTGATTACTTCAGAGGTAGATGTCGATAGTCTGATAGATAAGAGTATTACAGCAGAAGCAGGAAAGTAGGGGAGTATTTTATGAGGAAGGAAATTTTTACAGGAACGATTGGACGTACTTTGTCACAGACGCATTATGATTATCGTATCATTGATACCAATCCAAAGGATGCACCTAATGTAATTTATATTCTTTTAGATGATATGGGATTTGCACAGCTTGGTTGCTATGGGTCTAGTATCGATACTCCCAATATAGACCAACTAGCAAGAGAGGGACTGCGTTATAACAATTTCCACACCACGGCGGTATGCTCCGCTACAAGAGCATCCCTTCTGACTGGAGCGAATCATCATGCAGCAGGGATTGCAAGTCTTTGTGAAATGGGAACTGGATGTGACAACGGAGTCGGACAATTAAAACCAGAATATGCTACGATTGCGGAAGTATTAAAGGAATATGGGTATGCAACTTTCTGTACTGGAAAATGGCATTTATCTGGGCAGCAATGTGCAGTAGGACCGATAGATGGATGGCCTTTACAAAAAGGATTTGACAGATATTATGGGTTTTTACATGGAGAGAATGATCAGTATCATCCTCATTTAGTGCGGGATAATACGAAGGCTTTGCAGCCTAAAAATGTGAAAGAAGGATATCATTTCTCAGAAGATATTGTTGATAATGCCATTGATTATCTATTTGAACATAATATGAATTTTCCAGAGAAGCCATTTTTCTTGTACTTAGCGTTTGGGGCAATGCATACCCCCCATCATGCACCAAAGGAATATATGGAACGCTATAAAGGAAAATTCGATGCAGGATGGGATGTGATAAGGCAGCAATGGTTTGAAAATCAGAAACGAATTGGTATTATTCCATCAGAGGCAGAGCTTACGGATAAAAATGAGTATGTTCGAGACTGGGATTCTCTCAATGAAAAAGAAAGGGCAGTTTATGCAAGGGAAATGGAGGCATTTGCAGGAATGCTGACCCATACGGATGAGCAGATTGGACGGTTGATAGATTATTTGAGAGAGAGCAGACAGTTGGACAATACGATAATTGTATTCCTATCCGATAATGGGGCAAGTGCAGAGGGCGGTATTGATGGTCGTTTTAATGGGATGCGAGGACAGGACGTAACGGTAAGGAGTCCAGAGGAAGTAGATTACGCCTATGAGCATCTAGATGAGATCGGAACAGAGCTTGCTTTTAATCATTATCCTACAGGTTGGGCAAATTGTGGAAACACACCTTTTCAGTGGTATAAAATATGGGCACATGAAGGTGGAATTAAAGATCCTTTGATTATTCGGTATCCGAAAATCATCAAACGGCTGGGAGAAGTACGAAGTCAGTATCATCATGTGAGTGATATTACACCGACAATTATGGATATTATTGGAGTGGAAAAACCAGATTTTATTAAAGGCGTTCATCAAAATCCTTATACTGGTGTCAGCATGAAGTATTCCTTTAATGCACCTAAGGAGCCGAGTAAAAAATACGTTCAATATTATGAAGTACATGGAAACCGTGGAATATACAAGAATGGATGGAAAGCGGTAGTTAATCATTGTTTTGCAGAAGATTATGCAAAAGATGAGTGGGAGTTATACCATGTAGCAGAAGATTATTCTGAAAAATATAATGTAGCGAAAAAATATCCCGAAAAGCTGCGTGAGTTGCAAGAGGATTTCATGCATGAAGCAGGAAAATATGGTGTATTTCCAATGCTGCGCTTTCCTATGCATGGTAAGCCAGAAAATTTATCCAGACAATTTGGAGAACATTTGCCGATTCCAGAGAAGAAGGTCTTATTTGAACATATCAGAAAGCCGTTTGATTTGGTGATGAACCGAAATATTATGTCACAGTCAGTGAGTCATATTGTAACAGCATATATTTATCGTGATTTCAAGGAGCAGGAGGGAGTTCTCTATAGTAATGGTCAGCGTTTTGGGGGAATTACTTTTTATATAAAAGATAATCATTTGAAGTATACTTATAATTCCAATATAACTGCTTACTATAAGGCGGAATCAGATATTGAGGTGCCTATAGGTAATGTGGAGGTTGCTTACAGCTTTGTACGTGAAAATGATAAAGCAAAAGTCATATTATATATTAATGGAAAAGCAGTTGGAGAAACAGTGGTGGAACGATTCGCCTATATGATTGGATTTACTGCTACTGTGGGTGCCAACTATTATTCTCCAGTATCACCAGACTACGAGGTGCCATTTGCATTTACGGGAAAAATTGAAAAGCTGCAGTTTTATCAAAAGCCAGGATTGATTCGTGCCCAGGAAGAATTAAAAAAGATATTGTCTATAGAATAGAGAGTTGATAAGTATAGGGAGAGTGGAAAATGAGTTACCAATATAGCGCAGAAAAAAAGGAAGCAACCATTCATACTAAGGAATATAATCAAAAACTTCGGGATGCGTATAATCCAGATTATATTGCGGAGGAAAAAGAAGATATTGAACTATTGAATTCACATTTAGTCTATGAATTTGGCGAGGAAGATGCAGAACTTGGAAATGAAAAAATTATTTGGAGGAATCATTCTGGTAATTTGGCTCAAACGAAAAATCCGGATACTGTGAATCCATATTTATGGGAGGTAGCAAAAACAAGCAGTGTGTCAGGAATCGTAGAACTAGTAAAAAATAAAATATATATTTCCTATGGAATAGGAACAGCACCCATTGGATTTATAAGAAGTAATACAGGATGGATTATTCAGGATGCGGGTACTAATATGACAGAGGCAAAGGTTGTCTTAAAGACATTTGAAACATATATAGGAGAAAATGTGAGAGAGAATATCAAAGCATTGATTATCAGTCATACTCATTACGACCATTTTGGAGGAGCGCAGGTATTTACAGCAGGCAAGGAGATTTCTGTATATGGACCTGCATCTTATGAGCAGTCATTGATAAATGATAATCTCTATGCAGGTATTGCAATGTCAAGGAGGCTCCAATATCAGGGAGGGACGGGGATTACCCAAGGAGAAAAAGGCTCCGTTCCCTTCTTATGGGGCACTGGTGCAGGATTTTGCGGAAAGGTAACAGTAGTATATCCAACAGTAGAGATTTCGGAAGATACCATTGTTTCCATTGATGGTGTAGAGATCGAATTGATTCCTGCACCAGATACAGAAACTCTTGCACATCTTATAACTTATGTAAAAAGTTATCGCACGTTATATCTTGCAGACACGGTAATGGGAACAGTGCATAATACCTATACTATGCGAGGCGCAGCGGTCAGAGATGCCAATTATTGGGGAGAACTGCTTTATAAATTATATATAAGTTACGGAGAAGAGGTTGAGGTGATTTATGCTGGACATGGTGTACCACATTGGAAAAATGCAGACAGACCAGATAATCTGAAACATTATCTTTTGAATAATGGAGCAGCGTATAAATTTACCAATGATCAGGCATTATTGTTGGCAAATGAGGGATATAGCATAAATGAAGTAGGGCACGCTATCAAAATTCCAGATTCTATTAAAAGAGTCTGGTATACCCGTGCACATTACGGGGATTATACATTTAATGCCAGAGGAACCTATCAGAAATATTTAGGATTTTATGATGGAAATCCAGTTCATTTATTACCTTCTTCAGAAAAGACGGTTGCTGCAAAATTTATAGAATATGTTGGTTCATCAGAGAAAATATTAGAAAAAGCAGAAGTTGATTTTGTAAAGGGAGAGTATCAGTGGGTGGCAGAAGTCACAAATCATTTGGTATTTTACGAACCTAATAATTTGAAAGCAAGATATTTATGTGCAGATGCACTAGAGCAGTTAGGCTACCAGGCAGAGAGTGGATTGTGGAGAAATGCCTATTTGACAGCAGCGGCGGAGTTAAGAGAACCGGGATTTTCCAAAAGTCATGCAATTCATCTTATGGGCAATGATGAGACAATTTCTGCAGCTGGGGTGGAGTTATTATTGGATCACTTAGGAATTAATTTTGATGGTTATCGGGCAGAAAAAAATTGGAAGAAAAAGAGGCAAAGGTACTGACAGAGTATAGGGAGGGCAAACTGAAATTCATACTAGAAATCAAAAAAGAGGATTTTGAACAGATAAAGGAAAGACATATTGTTCATATATACAAAGGACCAGTTTTTCATCTTCGACTTACGGAGCGACAGAAGCAGTTAGATTCTATACCGATTGTAAAAACAACGAGAAAAGGCATTTATCTATTGGCTATAAAAAAATATCAGGAAAACAAAGAGTTGTTTCAAACAAAACGAGAAGATATTTTGGAGTGGATTGATCAATATGTGGTGGATACGGCGAAATATCAGAATTTTAATTTAATTGAACCATTAGAGCAGGAGGATAGAAACGATTGAGTTTCAATAAATTAGAGGAAGTTTTTATAATGAGAGAATTATAGTAGAACGAAATAATGTTATGTTGAAGTTTCAAATGGAGCAGGTAAGCCAATCTATTTGAATTTAGGAGAATGATGAAAAAATTAATTTGGGAGGTTGAGTAATGACAAAAAGAGTATTTACGGGAACAATCGGAAGAACGGTAGCAGACACAGAATATCGTTTTAAGACGGAGAGTACCAAACCGAAAAATGCGCCCAATATAGTATATATTGTTTTGGATGATTTGGGATTTGCGGGATTGGGATGCTATGGTTCTAATATTGATACACCTAATATAGATAAATTGGCAGGAGAAGGATTACGTTATAATAATTTCCATACAACGGCGATTTGTTCTGCCACAAGAGCATCTTTGCTTACTGGAGCGAACCATCATGCGGTAGGAGTGGCCTCCATTATTGAGATGGCGACAGGATGCCCAAATGCAGCAGGAAAAATTGATCCAGCGTATGGTACTTTGGCTGAAATATTAAAGGAATATGATTATGCAACTTATGCATCTGGCAAGTGGCATTTATCTGCTCAGGATACGCCATCTGGTCCTTATGATAACTGGCCGATTGGAAAGGGATTTGACCGATATTATGGATTTTTAGCCGCGGAGATAGATCATTTTCATCCACAACTGATTCGAGATAATTCTTATGTAGAACAGCCAAAGTCGGTGGAAGATGGATACTATTTGACAGAAGATATTACAGATAATGCCATTGATTATATATATCATCATAAGAATTCTTATCCAGATAAACCATTTTTCCTATACTTAGCTTATGGGGCTGCTCATGCACCCCATCAGGCACCAAAGAAATATATTGATAAATATAAAGGAAGATTTGATGCTGGCTGGGACGAAATCCGTAAGGAGTGGTTTGCAAATCAGAAGAAACTTGGTGTAATTCCACAGAATGCAGAATTAACTGACCGCGCTCCTTTTGTAGAGGCGTGGGATTCTCTGAATGAAGAGCATAAAAAACTTTATGCACGTTATATGGAGGCCTTTGCGGGTATGGTCGATTATACTGATGAACAAATCGGAAGAGTGCTAGATTATTTAAAGAGCATTGGTCAGTTGGATAATACGGTAGTTGTATTGTTGTCTGATAATGGTGCCAGCCCAGAAGGGGGAAGAGAAGGACGTATCAATCGCTTTACTGGAATCAATATAACAGACCTAGACGAAGAGGCAGATGCAAAATTCGCTTTGGAACATTTCGACGAGATTGGGACAGAATATTCCTTTAACCAATATCCATCAGGTTGGGCAAATGCATTGAATACACCATTCCAGTGGTATAAGACATGGACATATGAGGGCGGTGTAAAGGATTCTCTTATTATAAGGTATCCAAAGCTTATTCAAAATAGCGGGGAAATACGTTCTCAATATTTGCATGTCAGTGATATTACACCAACTATATTAGATATTCTCGGAGTAGAAAAACCATTCGCTATAAAAGGGGTGGCACAGAAACCTTTTACTGGCATTAGTGCAAAATACACTTTTGACCAGCCAAAGAGCAAGTCTTTAAGAAAAGTTCAGTATTATGAAATATTTGGAAACCGTTCTATTTATAAGGATGGATGGAAGGCAGTTGCAAATCATGCATTCAGCCCAGATTATGCCAATGATATATGGGAATTATTCCATGTAGATGAAGATTATTCTGAAAAGTATGATGTGTCAGAGCAATTTCCACAGAAGCTTCAAGAATTAAAAGAGGAATTCTTAATTGAGGCTGCAAAAAATAATGTGTTCCCATTAATACTCGGTTCCATGCATGCATATCCAGATAAGAGTATTGGATATTATGGAAAGATTCCGACGCCAGAGAGCGAGCGAGTATACACAGATATGTTTAAACCTTATACGTTGACAGAAAATCCTGGTTTTAGAGTAGATGGTGTAAGCCATTATATTACGGTAGATATTAATCGAAAACAGAAGGAGGAAGGTGTGCTGTTTGCGGCAGGAGATAGATTTGGCGGTTTCGTATTTTATATTAAGGATAATCGCTTGAAATATGTGTATAATGCAAATAGAGTTGCTTATTTTAAGGTAGAATCAGAAGAGTTGCCGACAGGGGAAATTAATGTGAGATTTGACTTTTTCTATCACGGTAAAAATGATGCCGATGTTATAATTTCTGTAAATGGAAAAAAAGCAGGAGAGGTTCATATCGATAGAACTTATTTCCAGCGAGCATTCAATTCGCTTTTCATTCGTTATAACCCTTACACGGAAATTTCACCAGAATATGAAGTACCATTTGAGTTTACTGGAGAAATCAAAAAACTTACTGCCCATACTCTTCCATTTATAAGAAATCAAGATGAGGAGTTAGAAAAGCTGCGTAGTGCTGAGTAGAGAACGAAATTCAGTATGAGAAAAATATTAGAAAAGGGCAATATTGGTTTTACAGTTTATGATAGATACGGAGTGTAAATATAAAAGGAAAAGAAGGAGAGTATTTTATGGCACCAGTGAGCATTTTAATAAAACCTGCATCTTCAGGATGCAATATCGCTTGCAAATATTGCTTTTATCATTCTATAGCAAGTGAACGTGAAGTTCCTAATTATGGAATTATGTCAGAGGAGCAGCTAGATACGCTTGTAAAAGAAACCATAAAATACGCCGATGGGTTCGCCTGCTTTGCATTTCAGGGTGGGGAACCCACCCTTGCTGGACTTGATTTTTTTAAAAAGGCAGTAGAGTTGCAGCAGAAATATAATAACAAAAATCTTATTATTCAAAATACTATACAGACGAATGGAACATTGATAGATGAAGCATGGGCAAAATTTCTTGGAAAAAATAAGTTTCTCGTGGGACTTTCTTTGGATGGTCCCAGAGGAGTGAATAATTTCTGTAGGGTAACACGCCAGGGAGAAAGTATTTTTGACAAAGAAATGGAGACAATTGCATTATTCCAAAAGTATCGGGTAGATTTTAATGTGGTAACTGTGGTAACTGCAAAGACAGTAGACCGAATATCGGGAGTTTATAATTTTTTTAAGAAAAAAGGATTTCAGTATTTACAATTTATTCCATGTTTGGATGAAAGATATGGATTGCATGGAGAGTATTCTTTAACACCAAAAGCTTATGGAGAATTCTTATGTAAACTGTTTGATTTATGGTATGAGGATTTTTCTCATGGTCTTTCCATCGACATTAGAATGTTTTCTAATCTGGCTCAAATGGCGGCAGGATATGCACCAGAGGAATGCGGTATGTGCGGGCAGTGTAATACATATTTTGTGGTAGAAAGTGATGGAAGTGTATATCCATGCGATTTTTATACACAGGATAGATGGAAGCTTGGAACAGTTTCGGATGGCTTTTGGAATCTTTATCAGGGGAAAAAGTCAACGGAATTTATGAAAATTTCCCATAAGACAGAACCAAAATGTAGGGAATGTCCCTATTTTTACTTATGTCGAGGCGGCTGCCGAAGATGGCGTGATATGAAGTCCAATGGTGAACTGGAGTTAAATTATCTATGCGAGGGTTATAAAATATTTTTTGAACATTGTGAGAGTAGAATAAAGCTGTTGGGTGGATATATTAGAAGAAAGATGAGAAAATGAGATTAAAAAACAATAATTGGAATAACAGGCTTGAACAAAATTTTTTAAGATAAATACTGCGCTAGTATTAAATTATAGGCAAGATATATTTAAAAAGAGGAAAAGCATGGTATAGTTGCGACAGTATATATAAATGGAGATAAAGTAGAGGGAGTTGATATTAGGAATTTTATAGAAATGTGGGTACTGAAAACAAGGTTTAAAGATGGTGCTATAACTGAGGTGAAATCACCTAAATTATTCACTAGAGTACAGTGAATAATTTAGGTGACTTTTTATGGATAAGGTAATATTTCTTATAAAAATTTTTGGAAGTTATATTTTTATTAATTCGTATTCTCTAGAACCAAACCCTAATTTTGCTGCCGCCTCAATTGTGTGAATGCCATTTTGGGACTCAATTCTCTCAACTAAATGGTCTCTGCCTGGATCATCTAACTGATATACTAAATCCAAGCAAGCTTGATCGATGGCGATCGGGTCTGTAGAAGCCAAAATTCCGATATCTTTCATACAAGGATCCTCTGCAATTGCACAGCAGTCACAGTCAACAGACATATTTTTCATAACATTGATATAAAGAATCTTTCCATCAAAATATTCTATTACAGATTTTGCGGCATCTGCCATTGCTTCTAAGAATTTATCATGTGGAGCAGTCCAAATCTCGTCCGGATTTCCAGCACCGTGAATATATGCCTTCCCATAAGAAGAAGCAACGCCGATTGATAACTGTTTTATAGCTCCACCGTATCCTCCCATTGGATGACCTTTGAAATGAGACAATACTAACATAGAATCGTAATTTGCGATATCTTTGCCGACAAAGTTTTTCTTAATTACCTTTCCGTCTGGAATTTCAAGTTCCATATCAGGTCCCTCGGCATCTAATAAGTCCACATCAAAGTATTTGCTCCATCCATGTTTTTTTAGTGTCACGATATGTTTTTTAGTTGTATTTCTCTGTCCTTCGTAAGCAGTGTTACATTCTGTTACAGTTCCGCCTACATGGTCGATAACCGGCTTCCAAAATTCTGGTTTTAGAAAGTTTTGATTTCCCACCTCTCCTGAGTGAAGCTTAATTGCTATTTTTCCTTTTAGTGGTGTTTCAAATAATTGATACATTTCTAGCACTTTCTCAGGCGTAATCTCTCTTGAAAAATATACTTTTGCCATTATATTCCTCCTTTTTTATATTATTTTTTCTGATAATTGAATTATAGCTCTTTTATAATAATCTATTTTATATCTCTTTTTTGTATTGTACCATTTAGGATGATAGTATTCCAGTATTTTTTATTTGAATTAATGTTTATTCCATATTTGTAATTTTAGTTATGTGAGGATTCATGATATTTTAACTAATTTTCTTATATGCTTGTTTCTTAGAATTTTTCAACTTATATATTTTTTCATCAACATTCGACATAATCGGCATATTATAAACAAAAAGGAGGTTTTTCTATGTCAGGTTTTTTTAATTGTTCGTCTTGCAGACGTAATCGTCGTAATGAGGACGCTATGAGAGATCGATGGGATAATAGACGAGACGACCGCAGAGATCGAAGAGACGATAGACGAGATGACCACAGAGACCGAAGAGATGACAGACGAGACGACCGCAGAGACCGAAGAGACGACAGACGAGATGACCGCAGAGACCGAAGAGATGATAGATATTAACATAATGATAACTGATATTTGAGATAGTATTAAAGGGAGTTGTCGCTTTACGAACTTTTATTTGTTAAAGAGACAACTCCATCTTTATGTCTAATATAGCAACGCAAATGATTACTTTTTATTGTTTACATAATTCTTATACTTAGATAGAGTAATTGGAGATAGAGTCTTGTTATTATTCGGATTTCCACGTATAATTGTACCGATAGACAGAGTAGAAAGGCTGGTGAACATAAATGAAACGAATTCTATTGGTAGAGGATGATTTAAGCTTAATAAATGGACTATCCTTTGCTATTAAAAAGCAAGGATATATGTTGGATGTTGCTCGTACTAGTTGTGAGGAGGAAAGAATATGGATAGATGGAAAATATGATATAATAATTTTGGATGTATCTTTGCCCGATGGTTCTGGCTTTGATATATGCAGAAAGATACGCCAAACATCAAAAGTACCTATTATTTTTCTTACCGCTGCCGATGAAGAAACAGATATTATAATGGGGCTTGATATTGGTGGTGATGATTATATAACAAAACCATTTAAGCTGGCCATATTTATGTCGAGAATAAACGCATTACTTCGCAGAAGTGATAATTTTAATCAAGAAAATATAGAACTGAATTCTAATGGTATAAAGGTTGAGCTTCTCAAAGGAGAGGTATATAAAAACGGTAATCAGCTTGAATTAACGGCAAGCGAATACAAACTGCTTTGTCTGTTTATGGAAAATCCTAATATAGTACTTTCTTCAGAACAGATTTTAAGCAGATTATGGGATTGTAATGAAAATTATGTAGATAATAATACACTTACTGTGTATATACGCAGATTGCGTATGAAAATTGAGGATGTTCCAAGTAACCCCAAAAGGATAATAACGGTTCGTCGGATGGGATATAAATGGAATACTGTGGATGAGGGTGTAAAATGAGAATATTAGCAAATAAGGAAATTAAATTACTATTTTATAAAATATTAATATGTGTGTTTTTGTTTAGTTTCATTTCTATAGTTCTTATTTTGGGAAAACTGGAGAATCGTGATTTTTATATATTCATATGTTCTTTATGTATGTTTATTTTAATATTGATCATCTGCTATGGATATTTTATTTCGCAGGATAAAATAATCGAAAATGCTGTGCAGCAAGTTACGGAATATGTTTCGGGAAATCCTAATGTACATATACAATGTAATGAAGAGGGGGAACTATATAGATTATTTCACGAAGTAAATTTACTCGCTTCTATTTTGAATACTCGCACGGAGGATGAATGGAAAACAAGAGAGTTTTTAAAAAATACAATATCTGATATTTCACATCAATTAAAAACTCCAATTGCTGCTCTTAATATTTATAATGGCATATTGCAAGAGGAAACAGAAGAGATACCAGAAATCCAGAAGTTTGTTAGTCTCTCTGAGCAGGAATTGGATAGAATGGAAGTATTGATACAAAACCTTCTAAAAATTGCGAAATTGGATGCGGGGACAATCACGCTTGATAAAAAACCAGAGAATATAGTTGAATTATTAGAAAAGGTAAAAAAGCATTTTTTGTTTCGAGCAGAACATGAGGGGAAAGAAATTATCTTGATAGGTGATAATGATATTACTTTATTATGTGACCGTAGTTGGCTGATAGAGGCGATTGATAATATTGCAAAAAATGCTCTCGACCATACTCAAGAAGGAGGTACTATTTGGATTGAATGGAGAAAATTAGCATCTGTTATTCAAATTATGATAAAAGATAATGGAAGTGGTATTCATCCAGAAGATCTGCATTATATTTTTAAGCGATTTTATCGCAGTAGATTTTCAAAGGATACACAGGGAATTGGACTTGGACTTCCACTTGCTAAGTCAATTATTGAAGCTCATAATGGGACAGTCGAGGTAGATAGTAAATTGGGTCGAGGTACGACTTTTACAATTGATTTTTTAATTCCTACAAAATTGTAGGCTAAAATTCATTTTGTAGTAGGGAAATTATGATACTCTTTCCATATGATTTAAAAATAATAGAAAGAGGTGTTTATATTATGGATTTATTAGAAGTTCAATCGATTTCTAAGACTTATGGCAATGGTGAGACAGCGGTAAAAGCCTTAAAGAATGTTAGTTTTTCTGTCTCAAAAGGTGAGTTTGTCGCTGTAGTTGGAGAATCTGGTTCTGGAAAAAGTACGCTTTTAAATATGATAGGGGCACTTGATATTCCTACTTTTGGAAGTATATTTATTGATGGTAATGATATTTTTTCAATGGAAGAGAGGGAACTTACAATATTTCGAAGAAGGAATATTGGGTTCATTTTTCAGGCGTTTAATCTGATTCCAGAATTAACTGTCGAGCAGAATATTATTTTCCCGGTACTGTTGGATTATCAGAAGCCAGATAAAAGGTATCTGGAAGAGTTATTGACAGTACTCAATTTAAAAAAACGCAGAAATCATCTGCCGAGTCAGTTATCTGGAGGGCAGCAGCAGAGAGTGGCAATTGGACGTGCCCTTATCACACGTCCTTCTTTAATTCTTGCGGATGAGCCGACCGGAAATTTGGATACGCAAAACAGCAGTGAAGTGATTGCTCTACTAAAAAATGCATCGAAGAAATATGAACAAACCATTATCATGATTACGCATAACCAGAGTATCGCACAGGCAGCAGATAGGGTGTTACAGGTATCGGACGGTGTGCTGACCGACTTTGGGAGGTGTAGTGAATGAAAACTTATTTAAGTCTTATTCCAATTTCTGCAAAGGTGCATAGGCGACAGAATCGGATGACAGTTTTATGTATTATCTTTGCGGTGTTTCTCGTGACAGTTATTTTTAGTACGGCGGAGATGTTTGTTCGAAGTGAAGCTATGCATACAAAAGAAAGTCATGGGGATTGGCAGATTCGCATTGAAAATATTACAGACAAAGAAGCAAAGATGATAAAGTCACGTTCTGATGTAGCTGCTGCGTCATGGTATGATGTGGTAAATCTTGATATGGATAAGAAATATCTGATTGACGGAAAGCAGACAGCATTATGTGGTATTGAAGAGACATTTCGAACAGATATTATGAATTATTTTGACGAGAATTCCAGCATACAGGCAGATGACGAAGTTATACTTACCCCAAATGCGAAGGAGCTTATCGGTGCAGATATAGGTAGTAATATTGTATTAGATACGCCAGCTGGAAGTTATAAATTTTGTGTAACGGGTTTTCGAAGTGACGATAGTCGGTATGTGACTGGTAATGGCGGAGAAACAACGGCTTTACTTGTAAAACAAGAAAAACAGATTGGTGCCTTTATAAATATATCAACATTCCGTAAAATTGTTCGTGAAAATGGCGATTCGGGAAGTCCGTCCTATTATGTGCAGTTTAAGAACCACGTTAATATGAAAAAAGCGATGAATGAAATCAAAAAGCAATGTGGAATTGTGGATACAGATATCGAACAGAATTCTATACTTATGGGTTTGGCAGGGTTGAGCGATAATACGATGGTAAAAAATCTTTATCCTTTTGTTTTTATTTTATTTTTTCTTGTTTTGCTGGCAGGAGTTCTTATGATTTCGGGGAGTTTAAATAGTACAATCGCCCAAAGGTCACAATTTTTTGGAATGATGCGTTGTATCGGTATGAGTAAACAGCAGGTGATTAGTTTCGTGAGATTGGAAGCCTTGAATTGGTGTAAGGCAGCCATTCCAATAGGTGTGCTGCTTGGAACTGTAATTTCATGGATTTTAAATGCAGTGCTGAAATATTTTATCGGTGGAGAATTTTCAGAATTTCCTGTTTTTGGAGTAAGTGCAACTGGTATCATCAGTGGTGTGTTGGTTGGTGTTTTGACTGTATTGATAGCTGCGCAATCACCAGCGAAACGTGCATCTAAAGTTTCGCCTGTAGCGGCAGTGTCTGGTAATATAGATGATAAGAAGAATAAGCAGCATAAGGCAAAACTACATTTTTTGAGAATTGAGTCGACTCTTGGAGTTTCCCATGCTATATCAGCAAAAAAGAATTTGATTCTTATGTCGGGTTCATTCGCTTTAAGTATTATCTTATTTTTATGTTTTTCTGTATTGGTGGAATTATTGGGGTATCTACTTCCAACGTCAGTGGCTTCTCCTGATCTTTCGATTTTGAGTAGTGATGGATCGAATACTATAAACTATGAACTAATTGATGAAATTAGCGCAATGTCAGGTGTAAATCATGTGTTTGGACGAATGTACAAAACAGATGTCCCTGCAGAATTTTATGTAGAAACCAAACAGAAAACAGTTGACCTTATTTCTTATAATAAACTTCAATTGAACTGCTTACTGAAGGATGATATGCTTAGAAAAGGCAGCGACTTGTCAAAAGTATATGGGGACAATGGTTATGTATTGGCAATCTGGGATGAGAAAAATCCTATCAGTATCGGAGATAAAATACAGTTATGTGATTCTGAAGTGGAGATTGCTGGTATGCTGAAATACAGTCCATTTTCGAATAGTGGTCGTACCAATGGAGAAATTATACTTATCTGCTCAGAGGAGACTTTTACAAGATTGACAGGTGAGCAAGATTACGCTATTATCGACATACAAGTAAAGAAGAGTGCAACAGATGAAGATGTATCAGCAATTCACGATTTGATAAGAGGAAAGTACGAATTTCAGGATAGGCGTGATGAAGGTGACAGAAGTACATTTTGGGCGTTTAGTCTATTTATTTATGGATTTCTTGTAATTATTGTCTTGATTACAGTATTGAATATTATAAATAGTATTTCTATGAGTGTGTCAGCAAAAACGAAACAATATGGAGCTATGAGAGCTGTCGGTATGGATGGATGGCAACTTACAAAGATGATAGCTGCAGAAGCGTTCACCTATGCTTTGCTTGGTTGTATGATTGGTTGTGTGGTAGGATTACCTCTTAGTAAGTTTATGTATGATAAAATAATTACGACTCACTATCCTTATTATACATGGAGTGTTCCAGTGCAGGCGCTTCTGATTATAATGTTGTTTGTAGTTGGTGCAACGATTGTTTCAGTTTATGCACCGTCAAAACGTATGAGAAATATGGCAGTTACAGATACAATAAATGAATTATAAACTATAAATAAAAAAATACTCTGTGATACGATCGTAAAAGAAAATAACGTAACACAGAGTGTTTTTTAGATTTCATTATAAAATTTTTTCTATCGCCTTTTGAGCCATATATTAATCATTGCTTTTTGTATGCAATATTTATTTTGTATCATATACAAAAAGATTGATACTTTCTGTTTTCATAGTATTTTCAAGATTGTATTTATATGTTTTTAATTCACATTTTCGCAGTATTAGGAATTCAGTAAGATATTTTGAAATTTACCGAATAATTGTAATCGAGTTAGTTACTTTTTTCTTATAAAGTTAAAAAATATTTGAAAAAGTTCGTATTAACGAATATAATAGTATTGTAAAGGAGTGATAAAGATGGATAAATATATATCAGTAATGGAAACGGCTGAGAGATGGAATATATCGGTTCGAAGAATACAAGTATTGTGTAATGAAAACAGAATTCCAGGTGCAAAAAAGCAAAGTGGGGTATGGTTTATTCCTTGTGGAGCAAAAAAACCAGAAAGGATGAAAGCAGGAGTGAAAAGCAAAAGAAACACAATTTTAAATGTCCTTTCGTTATTTTCAGGATGTGGTGGAATGGATTTAGGATTTGAGGGAGGATTTTGTGTACTAAAAAATTCTGTTAATACAAAAATGCATAAAGAATGGAAAGTAAAAAAAGAAAGTGATAATTGGGTTCAATTGCCTAAGAATAGGTATCACACGATCTTTGCAAATGATATAAAGCCAGAGGCAAAAGCAGCGTGGAGTAATTATTTTGCAAAAAGAGGGTTTGATGAAACATCATATTATTTAGATAGTATTGTTGATCTCGTAAAACTTCAAAGAGAAAATAAGATTAATATATTTCCAGAGGATGTGGATATTGTAACAGGAGGATTTCCCTGTCAGGATTTTTCGATTGCAGGAAAACGAAAGGGTTTTGAATCTGACAAAGGGCATAATGGTAGGAAGGTTGATATAAATGCACCGACTGTCGAGAATAGGGGACATTTGTATATGTGGATGAGAGAGGTAATTTCTATCACAAAGCCTAAAATGTTTATAGCAGAAAATGTAAAGGGATTGGCAAATCTTAATGATGCTAAGAAAATTATAGAACATGATTTTTCCTCTGTGTGTAATGGTGGATATCTTGTTATTCCAGCAAGAGTATTGAATGCTGCAAGATATGGCGTTCCACAGGGAAGAGAGAGGGTTATATTCTTTGGATTTAAGAAGTCAGAACTAACGAAAGAGGCATTGGAAAAACTGAGTGCTGAAAAAATTGATGACGATTACGATCCATATCCTGTACCAACACATTATCTAAAACAAGATAAACAAAAAGAAAATGAAGTTCCGTTTGTTACTGTTAAGCAGGCATTCGTCGATTTAGTAGAACCGAATATGTCTCGTGACATCAATCAACAGAAATATTCAAAAGCAAAATATATGGGAAAACATTGTCAGGGACAACAGGAAGTGAAACTTGATGGAATTGGGCCAACGATACGTTCTGAGCATCATGGAAATATTGAGTTTAGAAGGCTATCAGAAGAACATGGGGGAGTATATGTTGACGAATTGCGTAATGGAATGGATGAGAGAAGACTTACTGTAAGAGAATGTGCAAGAATACAGACATTTCCAGATGATTATGAGTTTATTATACCAAAGAATGGAAATAACACATCAGTGTCTGCATCAGAAGCATATAAAATTATAGGTAATGCGGTTCCTCCTCTTTTAGCATTCCATATCGCAAAGAGATTAGAAGAAAATTGGAATAGATATTTTGGAGATTGATATGTCAAAAGAGCGATTATTAGAATATGTTAAAAAGTTGTACGGCGTAAGGGAAGATGTACAAAAGAAGTTACGGGATAAGAAAGCAGAGCGAATAGACTCGGATAAGATGTCCGGGACTGATTTTGAGAAAGTTGTATATGATAGTTTGTTGGAAGCTGGATTTGAAAAGGACTCAATTACCCATAGTGCTAAAAAGTTTCCAGATTTTATATTAGAGGACAAAGGGGATGGCGACAAAATTGGCGTTGAAGTTAAAAAGACAAATTCAAATAAGTGGGAAGTGATAGGCGGAAGTATATATGAGAGTCTTAAGAATGACATTGATGATACATATGTACTTATGGCAAAGATGGGCGGAGAAAAGCCAGAAGTACGTCTGAGAAAGTATGAGGAATGCATTGCAGATTTAAAAGTAACACATAGTCCAAGATTTTATTTGAATTTGGATTTAGAAAAGGGACAGGATTATCTTACTAACAATGATGCAAAGGATTTGTTGGAATTATCAGGAGATGAGTTAAATAGAAAAATAAGAAAATTGCTCAGAACTCAGAAATCCACATGGTGGAGTGGAGGAGAAACAGTAGCATTTTCTGACTTGTCAAAGGAAGAAAAGGGAATATATTTAAATGAGGGAATAGCATTGTTTCCTGAAGTGTTTAAAGGGGATTATCACAATTTTACACCATGGCTTGTGTATAGTTGCTTTGTGTGGTGTGGCAATGTCAGGGATATATTCTCGTCTGGTGGAAATAAGTTTGTGGATGAGATAGGAATATATGTATCAGCTGTTATGTACAGAGCGTTAGAAAATGCTGAAAGTATTAAACAAAGAATTATTGATATGACAGATGATGAGATGCAGAAGTTTTGGGGACAGATAGTGCAAGACGAAAGCGAGCGTCTTGAGTTATGGAGCAAATTAGTTAAAAATAATATAAAAGTATCATCTGCTTTAATAAAGAATAATAAGACCCTAAATCAATTTGATAATGCTACTGATGAGGAAGTGATAGATATAATAAAAACCAGATATTTTAGCAAATTAATTTTGAGAATAAAAGAATTATAATTATATGGGAAAATTTCATGTTTTTTCATATAATTAGAGAAAATATTATAGAATAAATTTTATATATAGGATATATTGGACCAACACATTATTCTTAGAAATGATGAGTTGCTCACATTATTATCTCTTTACAATAGTATAACACTAGTTTATAATTTTTGGGCTTTTTTTGAGCTTGATAAAAAATAATGTTCTATCATCTTTATTAAGATAGAACTATTTTTTTATGTTACGATTTGTTTTCAATTTTCTTACATCAGTGGAATAAAGAAAGCAATTATGATAAAATTAAAGAAAAATTTGAGTATCAAAATAAGAACTGAGAGGTAAGGGGGAAACTATGGAGAAGGAGTTAATTCGAGTGGAGAATCTATTTAAAATTTATAATCCGGGAGAAAATGAAGTGCGAGCTTTGGATGATGTTAATGTGACGATTTATGAGGGTGAGTACACTGCTATTATCGGTCAATCGGGTTCTGGAAAATCTACTCTGATGAATATTTTAGGCTGTCTGGATATTCCGACCTCTGGTTCCTATTATCTTCGAGGAAAGGACGTCTCCCATATGAAGGATGATGAGCTGGCAGAGATAAGAAATGAGTATATTGGATTTATTTTTCAAGGCTTTAACTTAATTTCTAACTTGACGGCAAAAGAAAATGTCGAATTGCCATTATTTTACCGCGGATTGGATAAAAAGAAGAGAAGTTTATTATCCACAGCGGCGCTTAAGATGGTCGGATTGGCGAACCGTATGGAGCATAAGCCAGACGAGATGTCTGGAGGTCAGCAGCAGAGAGTGGCGATAGCGAGGGCGATTGCATCTAAGCCACAGTTAATTTTGGCAGATGAGCCGACTGGAAATTTGGATTCCAAATCAAGTAAAGAGATTATTTCTATTTTGGAGGAATTGAACCAAAATGGAAGAACGATTGTGCTGATTACACATGACGATGAGATAGCGAAAAAAGCAAAGAGGGTTATTAGAATCGGAGATGGAAAAGTGATATCAGATTCAAGAACAGAATAGAAACTATTCTTTATGTATTTTGGCTTAGCAGGGAAAGACCAAATCATTGTGTTAGATAGAGATAAAAGACTTTTTAAGGCAATAAACGATAGATACGAAGAAGAAGTCAAAGAAAGACGGAGTGAAAAATTGTTTCCAACAACAAAAATTTGATGGCAGAAAGAGAGATGACATAGGAGGGTAAAAATATGAAAAATGAGGATAATAAAATAAATACAGATTCGAGTAATTTAGATCAACAATTAACAGAAGAGGAAAGAGCAATGTTATTTTCTGATGAGAATATATTATCTGATACAGAAAAAGAAGGCAAGGAAAGTATATTTGATAGATTGAAAAGTGGAGAGAAAATAGAGGGATCTCCTTTCATTTTAGAAAATCAAGTGAAAACGGAAGAAAACGACTATATTAAGGAAGGTCGAAGACCAGGACGATTCCAGAGGAAAAAGAAAATAGATAATGAGGAGATTCCAACAGAGGAAGGTAGTAAGCATAAAAGAAATAAGAATAAGAAAAAGGATGCCTCAAGAGGAAAAAAAGGAAATACCAAAAAGAAAAAGTGGTTAATCGTAGGAGGAATTATAGCGCTACTTGTTGTTTCTACAGTTGCGAAATCTGCTATTAAGGCAATGATGCCAGCTAATATTGAGGTGTCTACAGCGAAGATAGGTGAAATTCAAAAGAGTTTAGATACGAGCGGAACATTTAAGAGTATGAGACAAAAGATTTATTTTTCTCCAGTTTCTGCCACGGTATCAAAATGTTATGTGGAAGTCGGAGATGTCGTAAAAGAGGGAGCAAAGCTTGTTGAGTTTGATTTATCTGAACTACAGACAAAGCAAGTGGAGGCAAACCTTCAAAAGGATTCTAATTATTATAGTTATTTGGATTCCCTTGAGAAGAGTAAAAAGGCAGAGCAGGATTTGAGTAATGCGGAAAATGAGATTACGAGATTAAAAAATCAAATTTCTACTCAAAAAAATAATATCAATAATATACAAAACTATATTGCAGAGTTAAATCGTAATCAGAGTTCACAGACGGGCAATTCTGGGAGTTCTAAAACACAGACGAATAGTAATATAGAATCTATGCTTTCGAGTGCACAGAGAGATTTAGAGAAAGCGCAGAGTGATTTGGCGGATTTGCAGAGTGATTTATCAAAGCGTGAATCAGAGAAGGAACAGGCTAAGAGTAGCATTTTGACAGAGGACGAAAAGAAAAAGTTGGAAGTTGAGAAATACTCAGCAGAGATGTCAGCGGAGGTAGCAGGACAAACTGCAACGAAGGGAAGTTCAGGAATCGCAGCGGAGTTTGAAGGGATCGTGACAGATATTAAGACACCGACTGGAAGCATGGCAACACAAGGTGGAGAACTTATGACAATAGAGAGTAATCAAGAGATTTATCTTGAAGTGGAGCTTAGCAAGTATGACTTAGAGGTAGTGGAAGAAGGAGAAAATGCGAAGATTACTCTTGGAGATTATACATATGATGGAATTGTCAGTAAAATAAGTCGAACTGTTGTCAAAAATGAACAAGGAAAAAGTAGCATTATAGCAGAGATTAAAGTAGTGAACCCGGACAATAATATTTATCTTGGTATCGAGGGAAAAGTTACAATTGAGGGCAAAAAGTATACGAATATTTTGGTTATTCCGACAGAGAGTATCAATGTCTCAAAAAATGAATCTTTTTGTTACGTAGTCAAAGATTCTAAGGTGGAAAGAAGAGTAGTTGAAGCTGGAGCGACAAATGGTCAGAGCACCCAGATAGTAGACGGACTTAAGCAAGGGGAGCAGGTTGTGTTAAATCCAGAAAATGTTGTAGAAGACGGAAAAAAAGTAATTCCTGTTGAAAAGAATATGCAAGAAGAGTAGGAATAGAACTTATGGGTGTTCTGTATGTTTGATGAGAAAATAGATTAAGTAGATTTCTCAGAAACTGAAGCAAACAAAACATGAAATCTGGGAGGAGCAATATGGAACAAATTCTAGAATATATAAAGATGGCCGTCGACAATATAAAAAGTAATAAAGCCCGCTCAGTTCTCACAATGATTGGTATTATCATCGGAATTGCCTCTGTTATTATGATTATCTCTATCGGAAATGGAGCTAAATACATGTTAGAAGATCAGCTAAGTGCAGTTGCTGGTGGTCAAGTTATGTTTTATATGGGAAATGATGCAACAAGTGATGATTATTTTTCACAGAAAGATATAGAATCGTTGGAGGAGGAGATTGAACATATCAGGGGAATCTTACCTAATTATAGTGTGGGAGGAACGACATATACTCAAAAAGGAGCGTTTTCTGTGATACTTTCTGGGGGAATTCCGAATAATGAGACGACCACAAAGAAGGAAATTATAGCAGGGAAATATTATACGAGAGCGGATTTGGATGGAAGAAGGTTAGTCGGAGTTATCTCAGAAACAGATGCGAAAAAGATATTTGGGACAAGTGATGTTGTGGGAATGACAATAGAGGTTAATGTGGAAAACACATTGAAAGATATTATAATTGCGGGAGTGACAAAATCAGAAGAAAATTCTATGTTTTCATACAGTGGTGACAGTATTACATTGGATATTCCATATTTATCTATGGAAAATTTTGGATATTGGATGGATAGTTTTTATAGTTTGACAGTTTATGTCGATAATACAGAGTATATTCCAACAATAACGGAAAAAAGTTTGGCTCTCTTGGAGAGAAGACATCAAAACGAGGGGCGTAATTGTTATACAGTTGAGGATCTGGGACAGTCTATATCGGCGATTACTAGCGTATTGGATATGATTACGATTTTTATCTCCTTTGTGGCGGCGATTTCTCTTCTAGTAGGGGGGATTGGTGTTATGAATATTATGCTTGTGTCAGTTACGGAGAGAACAAGGGAAATTGGAATTAGAAAGGCGCTTGGAGCGAAGACATCATCTATTATGTATCAGTTTGTCATAGAATCTGCGATTATTACTGCAATCGGTGGAATTATTGGAATTATTTTAGGAATTTTGAGCGCAAAGCTTGTCGGAGTTGTGATTGGAGCAATGATGGGAAGTAGTTTTGCTCCGAAGACAAGTATTAGCTCGATTATTATAGCGACAGTATTTTCTTCGGTTGTGGGTATTTTCTTTGGAATTTATCCAGCGAAGAAGGCGGCAAAGCTAAATCCAATCGAGGCGTTTAGAAGGACATAAAATAAAAAATTTAAAAGCGGGGAGCGCAAGGCTCGCCGCTTTTTAGTATAAAATTAATTATCTGGCTAGTAGACGATAAGATTTTACAAATGAAAAGCAAAAATATGCAAAGAAAATTTATACAATATTAAGAAATGATTTTTGTGCAAATTGTCTTATATATATCGCATATCTTATGTGGAATATGTCCTTTGAAAGATATGTTAAATTTATGATAAAATAAATTTAATAGAAGGAAATGGAGGAATTTGCGATGTATGAAATTGGAGATTATATTGTAAAGTCTGTTAATGGAGTGTGCAAGGTTGAGGATATTTTGTATTTGAGTATGTCAGAAGCAGATGAAAATAAATTATATTATTTACTAGTGCCTGTGGATGATAAAAAGGAAAAAATATATTTACCTACGGATATTGCTGATTCAAGTATAAGAAAAATTATGACAGAAGAAGAAGTATGGAAACTCATTGACAAAATTCCTGAGATTGAAGAAGAACGGATAGGTAATGAAAAATTATGTGAACGCAGATATAAGGAGGCGGTTAGAAGCTGTAATCCAGAAGTTTTAGTTGGTATTATTAAAATGATTTATTTTCGAAGGAAGAAAAGAGTAGAGCAGGGAAAAAAGAGTACAATGGTCGATGAGCGATATTTTCGATTAGCAGAAAATAATTTGTATTCGGAATTGGGATTTGTTCTTCAAAAAGATAGAGAAGAAATTTGTGAATTGATTGCAGAATCTGTAAATAATAAGGAATGATTTATAATTTTAGAGCGTAAAAATCACTGCTCTTGGAGAGGAAGAGTTTTTTGCTCTTATTGGTTAAGAAGTTCGTTATTTGTAAATATAAATAACGGACCAGTTTATATTATGAAGAAAAGAAAAATGAATGGCAATTTTGTGTAAGATAATTTATAAATTATTTTGCACAGAATTGCTATTTATTTTTTTATTATTAGGAAATAGATAATTGAGGTAAGAAATTATATTTTATAGTATAGAAATAATTATAATGTATAGAAAAGCATTATTTTTTTGAAATATATTGACATAATGATATTAAAATGATATCATAATAACATCAAAAAACTAGAATATAAAGGAGGAGTTAGCTATGAAAGAAAAAGTGTTACATAATAATAAAAATGGCATGGTGGCTATGATTGTTTTTCTATTACTCTATATAGCAGCAATTGTAGGATGTATTAAGGGAGGATTTATTATTGCCGACAAAGGTTCACCAGTTATTCTTATTATTTCTATCATATGGCTCTCAATAGGATGGATTCCATTTTGTGGACTTAAAGTAATAAAACCACAGGAAGCTCTAGTATTAACTCTATTTGGAAAGTATGTGGGAACTTTGAAAGAAGACGGATTCTATTTTGTGAATCCTTTTTGTACAAGTGTGAACCCAGCTGCTAAGACAAAGTTAAATCAAAGTGGAGATGTAGTATCACCAAAATCTTTGTCTTCTCTAAAATCAGATGCGATGAAAATAGAAATGTCAAATAATAAGATTTCTCTCAAGGTCATGACATTGAATAATAATCGCCAAAAGATTAATGATTGTCTTGGAAATCCAGTAGAGATTGGTATCGCTGTTATGTGGAGAGTGACAGATACAGCAAAAGCAGTGTTTAACGTAGATAATTATAAAGAATATTTATCTTTACAATGTGATAGCGCTCTTCGCAATATTGTTCGTATTTATCCGTATGATACTGCTCCTAATGTAGATACAACAGGAGATGGAATTGCCGATGAGGGAAGTTTGCGTGGTTCTAGTGAAATAGTGGCTGCCAGAATTCGAGATGCAATTCAAGAAAAGGTGACAGAAGCTGGTCTTGAGATTATTGAGGCTCGTATTACATACTTAGCCTATGCCCCAGAAATTGCAGCGGTAATGCTTCAAAGACAGCAGGCATCTGCTATTATTGATGCGAGAAAGATGATTGTCGATGGAGCTGTCGGAATGGTCGAGATGGCGTTAGAGCGTCTGAGTGAACAAGAGGTTGTGGAGTTGGATGAGGAAAGAAAAGCGGCAATGGTTTCCAATCTGCTCGTCGTACTTTGTGGAAATCATGATGCAAAGCCTATTGTAAATACAGGAAGTCTCTACTAATATGGCTGGAAAGAAAAAACAGATTCCTCTCAGGTTATCTGAAAACTTGTATAATGCCATTGCTGCATGGGCTGAAGATGATTTTCGCTCTGTCAATGGACAAATTGAGTATTTGTTGACGGAATGTGTACGGCAGAGAAAGAAAAATGGGAAATATGTCTCGGAGCATTTAGATGAGCCGATAGAACTTGATATTTAAATTTTGTATGAACTCATATTGTTATCTATAAAGGATAAGAGAATTCTCAATATAGTTTAATAAAAAGAAAACGATTGCCATCAAAGAGAAGAGGAGTTTCTTTGGTGGTAATTCTTGTTTTAGGCAGTTTTTAGAAAGTTATTTTTGTAGAAAGTGGAAAGTTGATAAATCTTCTTTTATTTGTCTCGAAACCTCCTATTTGAAAATTTTGTTTATGATATAATAACTATACTAGGGAAAGTTTGTCCTTTTTTAAGTCTGGGGAATAAAATTAAACATATTGATGAGGATAGAAAGGACAACGGGAAAAGGTTATTTTAAATTATTGGAGGTGTGAAATGTATATTTCGGATGATATCAAGTATATAGGGGTGAATGACCATCAAGTAGATTTATTCGAGGGTCAGTATCCTGTGCCAAACGGCATGGCGTATAATTCCTATGTAATCTTGGATGAAAAGACAGCAGTTATGGATACTGTCGATATTAATTTTGGCTCACAGTGGCTTTTTAATATTATGTATTCGATGGGAAGTAGAAAGCCAGATTATTTGATTATTCAACATATGGAGCCAGATCATTCTGCCAATATTGCAGAATTTATGAAGGCTTACCCAAAAGCAAAGATTGTGTCTTCTGCTAAGGCATTTCAGATGATGAGACAGTTTTTTGGAACAGATTTTGCTGACAGACAGGTTATTGTAAAAGAGGGAGATACGCTTTGTCTTGGTAAGCATACTTTAGCATTTGTGGAGGCACCGATGGTACATTGGCCAGAAGTTATTGTAACTTATGATATTTGCGATAAAGTGCTTTTCTCAGCGGATGGATTTGGTAAGTTTGGGGCCAATGATGTGGAGGAAGAATGGGCAGATGAGGCGAGAAGATATTATATCGGAATTGTTGGACAGTATGGTCCACAAGTGCAGGCTCTTCTAAAAAAGGCAGCTGATTTAAAATTAGATATTCAGACAATATGTCCAACGCACGGACCCGTGTTAAATGAAAATTTAGGATACTACTTATCTCTCTACGATGCATGGTCATCCTATACACCAGAAGATGAGGGAATTGTTGTCGCCTATACTTCTGTGTATGGACATACAAAAGAGGCGGTGGAGCTTCTTGTCGAGAAGTTAAAAGAGAAAAAATGTCCGAAGGTTGTCGTATATGATTTAGCTCGCTGTGATATGTCAGCGGCAGTGTCTGATGCGTTTCGCTATAATAAGCTTGTATTAGCTACGACGACTTATAATTCTAATATGTATCCATTTATGCATGACTTCATTCATCGCTTAGTAGAGCATAAATTCCAAAATAGAACAGTTGCTTTAGTTGAAAATGGTTCTTGGGCTCCGAGAGCGGCTAGATTGATGGAAGAAATGCTATTGGAATGTGATAATTTATTGTTTACGAAGAATACCGTACATATTCACTCTGCTCTTAGTGAGAAGAGTATTGCAGAGATAGAGGCAGTGACAAATGAGCTTTGTTTCGAGTACTTATCTCAGTGCGATGAGACAGCAAATAAGAATAATCCAGTTGCGTTGTTTAAGATTGGATATGGTTTATATGTTGTTACATCAAACAACGGCAAGAAAGATAATGCTTGTATCGTAAATGCAGTGACACAGCTTACAAATACTCCAAACCGTGTTGCTGTCACAATCAATAAAAATAATTATACACATGATATTGTAAAACAAACTGGCATGTTAAATGTTAATTGTTTATCTGTGGATGCACCATTTAAAATATTCCAGAAATTTGGCTTCCAGAGTGGCCGCAATGTGGATAAGTTTGAGGGATGTGCAAGGACACCGCTTCGCTCCGACAATGGTCTTATCTATCTGCCAAAATATATCAATGCATTTTTGTCTCTAAAGGTAGAACAATATGTTGATATGGATACACATGGAATGTTTGTTTGCACGATTACAGAGTCTCGCGTTATGTCAACTAGACCAACGATGACCTATGATTATTATCAGAGCAATGTAAAGCCTAAGCCACAGGTTGTGGAGAAAAAGGGCTATGTTTGCAAGGTTTGTGGATATATCTATGAGGGTGAGGATTTGCCATCTGATTTTGTTTGCCCAGTTTGTAAGCATGGAGCAGCAGATTTTGAAAAAATTTAATAGACAAATATAATTTAATGAAAAAGAAAACGGTCTCTTCTGTCATATCATCAGAAGAGACCGTTTTCTTTTTCATTAAATTATGTATATGTACTTGGATTTCTGCCAAATTCACGTTTAAATGCTTTGAGAAAATTTGAGTAATCATTAAATCCACATTGCATGCAGGCATCCATAACGGATGAGCCAGAGCGAAGTAAATTTCTAGAGATAATGAGTCGTTTTTTCATAATATATTGATAAATAGATAATCCTGTGAATTGTTTGAACTGTTTACTCAAATAATACTTACTAGTATAGAAAGTATGAGCAAGCTGGTCAAGAGAAAGGTTATCGGATAAATTATCATTAATATATTGAACTACGTGATTAATCTTATCATTTTCTGTGATATCTTCCTTAATGGAATCAGGAGAGTCATAGTAAGCGCGACTAAGATGTACAAGAAATTCTAGAAGATAAGCAGATGTAAGAGCATAGCTTCCCAATTCATGACTTTTTTTAGCTTTGGACATTTGGTTACAAAGTTGCTTTAATTGTGTAATGCAATGTTCATCGGGACGTGTTAGACGATAATCCTTTTGGGCTGCGTCTATAAAGCAAGTTGAGAAGTCTTCTCCATAAAAATCTTTTAAAAAATAAAAAAAATCATCTGCCAGCCAAAAAACAATACGCTCATAAGGTTTGCCAGGATGAATTTCTGGTCGATGGATATCTGAACTGCTTGTGAGAAGTAAGTCTCCAGGGCGAAGCTTATACGTACGGCCCTCAATAATATAATTGACATCTCCAGATAAAAAGAAAAAAATTTCATAAAAAGGATGTTGATGGAAATCGATGTCTGGTGGAATTTCATCATAATAGTGGTGAAATTCATAATAACGTTCACGCATAATTTGGCTTGTATCAAATCTTTCTCTATACATTTTATACAAAAATACCTTTCTTCTATCACTAAAAAAATACCATAAGGTAAATCGTTTTTCTTTTATAAGATATAGTATATAGCAAGATTCACCATATTTCAAGCAGAAACTACCACGCATGAAAGGAGGTGTTTTGTTATACTTATACTATCAAAAAGCGGAACCGGTAATGTTTTAGATAAAAGGATGTATAAATCAGAAAAAATATGCTGAGATTAAGTACATCATAAATGAAACAAGAGGATTATCCATACCTTATGGTTTAAATTTTTAAAGTTTCATAAAAGTAAATAAGGAGGTAGGAAATCTATGAAGCGATTTCGCAAGGCTCTTGCGGCATTACTGAGTATGGGAATGTTAGCAATGGCAATAACAGGATGTGGTGGAAATAGTGAAGATAATAGGCAGATAATCCGAATTGGGCATAACCAAGCAACGGATCATCCGACTCATATTGCACTTATCGCATTTGAGGAATTTATCGACAGTAAATTGGGGGATAAGTATGATGTCGAGGTATATCCAAGCGAGCTTCTCGGTTCACAAACAGATATGGTTCAGCTTACACAGACAGGAGCAATTGATTTTTGCGTAGCTAGTAATTCTATCTTAGAAACGTTCTCAGATAATTATACTATATTTAATCTGCCGTATTTATTTGCATCGACAGAATCGTATCACGCATCGATGGATGATGCAGAGGTTGTTGAACCAATTTTTGAGTCTACGAAAAAGGCTGGATTTGAGGCAGTAACATGGATTGATGCTGGAACTAGAAACTTTTACACAGTTTCTACGCCAATTGAATCCGTAGCTGATTTAAAAGGATTAAAAATTCGTGTACAGCAGTCGCCAACTAATGTAGAAATGATGCGTCTGCTCGGCGGCTCAGCTACACCGATGGGATTTGGTGAGGTATATACGGCATTACAATCTAAGGTTATTGACGGTGCAGAAAATAATGAGATGGCCCTTACATCCAATGGACATGGAGATGTCTGTAAGCATTATTCTTATGATATGCATCAGATGATACCAGATATTTTGATTGGAAACTGTGCTTTTTTAGACGAATTGTCAAAAGAAGATAGGGCTATTTTTGAGGAAGGCTTTGAACTTGTGAATAAAGTAGAGCGCGAAGAATGGGTAAAAGCAGTAGAAAAAGCAAAAGATAAGGCAGAAAATGAACAGGGAGTAAATTTCTATTATCCAGATACAAAGCCATTTCAAGAAATTTGTGCTCCGATGCATGAAAAATTATTAGAGCAATATCCAGAGTTAAAACCAATTTATGAAAAAATAGAGCAATATAATGCCGAATATCCTTCGGCTGCTGAGTAGGGAGGGATAGAATGAAAGCATTTAGAAATATTTTAAATTATCTTTTGAATGGTCTTGCAGGTATTAGTTTTTTGACTATGGTTGTCTTAACT
This sequence comes from uncultured Blautia sp., assembly GCA_964439395.1. GTDB lineage: Bacteria > Bacillota > Clostridia > Lachnospirales > Lachnospiraceae > JAUUSJ01. The sequence continues at coordinate 35,624 of CAYTNV010000023.1, forward strand.
TGCTGGCAGGTAATAACTCGATATATTTTAAAAAGTCCATCGACTTGGTCGGAGGAATTAGTGTCATATCTATTTGCATGGATGAGCTTACTTGGAGCGTCTGTTGTTACAAGTGAACGCGGACATATGAATATTCCAATTTTTGTCGAGCGTCTGAGTGAAAATGGACAAAAGGCATTCAATTGTCTTGGAGAAATCATTGCGTTTTTATTCTCAGCCATTATTTTAGTATACGGCGGAATAAAAATTACGAATTTGGCGATGGGACAGATGACATCTTCTCTTGGCGTGCCAATCGGTATTTTCTATATTGTTCTTCCACTTTGTGGAGTTTTAAATATGATTTACACAGTTCTTAATATAGTAGATATTGTGCAGGGGAATACAGAAGAGGAGGCGGCATGATGGCAATTCAATCTTTAATTATAATTTTAGTTGTATTATTAGTTTTATTGGCACTCGGTGTACCGATTGCCTATTCTATTGGTATCTCTTCCTTAGTTGCCGTTTTGCAGACTGTTCCATTAGATGTATCCGTTGTCACAGCGGCACAGAGAACATTTGTAGGAATGAGTAAATTTAGTTTAACTGCGATTCCATTTTTTATCTTAGCAGGTAATATTATGAATCAAGGTGGAATTGCAAAGCGACTAGTTGATTTTGTTATGGCACTTCTTGGAAAGATGCCAGGTGCATTGCTTGTAACAAATGCCGGTGCCAATGCATTATTTGGAGCAATCTCTGGCTCAGCGTCTGCGGCCGCAGCAGCGGTCGGCAGCATGGTAAAAGAGGGAGAAGAAGAGCAAGGTTATGATCCAGCGCTCTGTGCAGCTACAAACGGAGCATCTGCTCCATCTGGACTTTTAATTCCTCCGTCAAATGCGCTGATTACGTATTCTCTAGCGTCAGGAGGAACCTCTGTGGCAGCTTTATTCTTAGGTGGATATATACCTGGAATTTTATGGGCGTTATGTTGTATTGTCGTTGGAGTTATTATCGCAAAGAATAAAGGGTATAAAGGAACGGCTGGAAAATTTGACTGGAAAAACCTTGGAAAAGCAACAGTGAGTGCACTTCCAGCACTATCTTTGATTGTCGTTGTTATCGGTGGTATTGTCGGTGGAATTTTTACTGCGACAGAGGGGTCAGCGATTGCAGTTGTATATGCTTTAATTTTAGGTATTTTATACAAAAATATTACATTGAAGTCTTTTTGGAGAATTGTAGTAGATAGTGCAAAAATGAGTGGAATGGTTGTATTTTTAATTGGGGTATCTAATATTTTAGGATGGGTTATGGCGTTTACACAAATTCCACAAGCTGTTTCTGCTGCTCTTCTTGGACTTACAAATAATTATATTTTAATTTTGCTTATTATGAATGTAATTTTACTTGTAGCAGGAACATTTATGGATGTAACACCAGCTATCTTAATTTTTACACCGTTATTTTTACCGATTGTACAGACATTTGGGATGCATCCTGTACATTTTGGATTAATCTTAGTGTATAACCTTTGTATTGGAAACATTACACCACCAGTTGGGAATACATTATTTGTTGCAATTAAGGTTGGAGGGACATCATTGGCAAAAACAATTCCGTATATGGTATGGTATTATGTCGCTATTTTAGTTGGACTTTTGCTTGTTACCTATGTACCATTTATTAGTTTGGGACTTCCAACATTAGCAGGCTTATTATAAGAGAGGAGAATGATTATGAGAAAATTTATGGATAAAGATTTTTTACTGTCAACGAAGACAGCGAAAAAGCTATATCACGAATATGCAGAAAAAATGCCAATTATTGATTATCACTGCCATATTAATCCACAGGAGATTGCAGAAGATAGAAAGTTTGATAATATCTCGCAAGTATGGCTTGGAGGAGATCATTATAAGTGGCGTCTGATGCGAGCAGTTGGTGTGACCGAGGAGGCAATTACGGGAGAGGAATCTGATCGTGAAAAGTTTCGAGCATTTGCGAAAACAATGCCTCAAATTATGGGAAATCCGATTTATCATTGGAGTCATCTAGAGCTTCAGAGAGTCTTTGGTATTACAGAACCTTTGACGGAAGAGAATGCGGACGAAATTTATGATAAATGTAATAAAATATTAAAGAAATATTCTGCTCGCCAGCTTATGGAAAAATTTGATGTCAGAGCAGTTTGTACAACGGATGATCCAATTGATGATTTACATTGGCATGAGGTTATTGCGAAAGATGAGTCAATGCAGATTAAAGTATTGCCAGCTTTTCGTCCAGATAAGGCGATTAATATCGAAAAGCCTGAGTTTGGGGAGTATATAAAACAACTTGGAAAAATAGTGGGAAAAGAGATGAACTCTGTGGGGGATGTTATTGAGGCATTATGCCAGCGTATTGAATATTTTGACGTACACGGTTGTCTCTGTGCAGACCACGGATTGGATTATTGTATGTATGAAGAACCAAATTTAGACGTTGCTAACCAAGCTTTTTTACTTGCAATGAAAGGAGAAAAGATTGAAAAGTATTTAGTAGATGCGTATAAAACTATTATTACGATTGCATGTGCTAAAAAATATGTAGAGAAAAATTGGGTAATGCAAATCCATTTTGGATGCCTGAGAAATTGTAATAAACCACAGTATAGAAAGCTTGGCGCTGATACAGGATTTGATGCGGTAAACAGCCAGTCTGGTGTGGAAAATCTCGCTCCTCTTTTAAACGCATTTTTGGAAAATGATGGATTGCCTAAGATGATTTTTTATTCTCTTAGCCCACTTGATAATACCGCAATTGCATCTATTATGGCTTGCTTTCAGGGCGGCGGCGTAGCAGGAAAAATGCAGCTTGGAAGTGCATGGTGGTTTAATGATAATCGTCTTGGTATGAGAGCACAGCTATCTGATTTAGCGGCTAATGGAGTATTAGGACGATTTATAGGAATGTTGACAGACTCTCGCTCTTTCTTAAGTTATACTAGACATGAGTATTTTAGACGTATTTTATGTGAACTAATTGGGGAATGGGTGGAAGAAGGTCAGTATCCAGACGATGAGAAGCAGCTAAAGAAAATAGTGGAGGATATTTGTTACAATAATACAAATGAATTTTTCCACTTTGATGTATAGATAAAATTTTTATCCAATGCCGTATTTTTAATGAAAAAATGGAAGGCTTATGAGTAGAACATTGGAGTAGTTATATATGGCATTGGATGGTGAAATAAGGATTAAAAAGGAGGACATTTTTATGAAAATGACATTTCGCTGGTACGGCGAGGGAAATGATAGTATTACACAGGAGCAGATTAAGCAAATTCCAGGTGTGACAGGGCTTGTATGGGCTTTGCATCAAAAACAGGCAGGTGAAGTTTGGGAAGTAGAAGAGATAGAGGAAATGCGCCGACAGATTGAGGGTGCAGGTTTTAATATGGACGTTGTGGAGAGTGTAAACGTTCATGACGATATTAAAATTGGACTTCCAACTCGTGATAAATATATCGAAAATTATAAGCAAACTTTGAAAAATTTGGCGAAGTTTGGGGTAAAGGTTGTCACTTATAATTTTATGCCAATTTTTGACTGGACAAGAACAGACCTATTCCATCCAATGGAGGACGGTTCTACAGCATTATTTTATGAGAAATCTAAAATTCATGAAGATTATAAGGAGATGGCAGAGTATATTCTCAATAATTTACATGGTATGACATTTCCAGGTTGGGAGCCAGAACGTATGGCAAAATTGGATGAGTTATTTGAGGCGTATCGTCCAGTAACAAAGGAAAAACTATGGGAGAATTTAAAATATTTTCTTGAAGCAATTATGCCGACTTGTCATGAGACAGGAATTAAGATGGCAATTCATCAAGATGATCCACCATGGGATATTTTTGGAATTCCACGTTTATTATGTGATAAGGAATCAATTGGAAAATTTTTAAGCATGGTAGACGACGAGTATAATTGTCTTTGCCTTTGTTCAGGCTCTCTTGGTGCAAATCCAAATAATAATGTGCCAGATATTATTCGTACTTATTGTGATAGAATTGCATTTGCTCATATCCGTAATGTAAAGCATTTTGAAAATGGAGATTTCACGGAGGCTTCCCACCGTGACTGTGATGGAGATGTGGGGATTTTGGAAATTATGAAGGCATATCATGATTGTGGATATACGGGCTATGTTCGTCCAGACCATGGAAGACATATTTGGGGTGAGAAGTGTAGACCAGGATATGGACTTTATGACCGTGCTCTTGGAATTATGTATCTATGGGGATGTTGGGATATGCTTGAAAAGACAGAAGGAAAAGTGGGAGAATAGAAAGGAGGAAAACATTCTTTCTGTCATAAAAGAGAAGGATACTAAAAAACAGAAGATTAAAAGTATTTGTAAAAATCCTATATGGGAGAGAGTTTTAATACAATCTTTGCTGCCTTCTCAAAAGATAGAGGAATGTGTTTAGAAAAGATTATGAAATTATCATTGGAATCGATAAAGGAGAAAGAAGCGTGGAAGGGATATCATCTTCCACAGTATGATATTGAAAAAATTGTAGAAAATACGAAAGAGAATCCACAGTGGATGCATTTTGGTTCTGGAAATATTTTCCGTATTTTTTCAGGTACATTATGTCAGAGATTAATTGAGATGGGAAAAATGGATACGGGAATTGTATGCTGTGAGGGTTATGATGATGAGATTGTCACAAAATGTTTTCATCCGTATGATAATTTAACAGTTGCCGTTACCTTAAACGTAGATGGCAGTATTGAAAAAGAGGTAATTGGCTCTTTAGTAGAGAGTTTGACAATGCTTTATGATAGAGAAAAAATTGCAGAAATCTTTAAAAAACCAAGTTTACAAATGGTTTCTTTCACGATCACAGAAAAAGGATATTCTCTTCGCAATGCAAAACAAGAAATTATTCCAGCAGTACAGGAGGATATGTCAAATGGTCCTAAAAACTGCAAGTCATTTATGGCACAGCTTGCTGCCATGTGTCTTGAAAGAAAAGCTGCTTGCGGTGCACCTCTTGCCCTTGTATCTATGGATAATTGTTCTCATAATGGAGAAAAACTACAGATTGCAGTAATGGAAATTGCAAAGGCATGGCTAGATAATGAGAAAATTACGAGGGAAGAGTATGATTATCTGAAAAATGATATTGCTTTTCCTTGGAGCATGATTGATAAAATTACGCCTCGTCCAAATGCGAGTGTGGAAAAAAAGCTTTTAGAGGACGGATTAGAGGGAATTAGCCCATTTATTACAACAAAAAATACATTTACCGCAGCGTTTGTCAATGCAGAAAAGCCACAGTATTTAGTTATTGAAGATAAATTTCCAAACGGTAGACCAGCGCTTGACGAAGTCGGTGTTATTATTACAGACCGAGATACAGTAAACAAAGTAGAAAAAATGAAAGTATGTACTTGCTTAAATCCACTTCATACTTGTCTTGCAATTTATGGATGCCTTTTAGGATATGAATCCATTGCAGCAGAAATGAAGGATGAGGAGCTTTCTAAGTTTATCACAAAGATGGGATATGAAGAGGGAATGCCATTTGTAGTAGATCCAGGTGTTATTGAGCCAAAGCAGTTCCTAAAAGAAGTACTTGAGGTGAGACTTCCAAATGTGTTTATGCCTGATACCCCACAGCGTATTGCGACAGATACATCACAAAAGTTAGCGATTCGTTTTGGCGAGACAATTAAGGCGTATATTGCTTCAGAAGATTATGATGTAAGTCAGCTAAAATTAATTCCACTTGTATTAGCTGGATGGTTGCGCTATCTTATTGCAGTTGATGATGAGGGAAAAGTATTTGAATGTAGCTCTGATCCATTACTTTCTGTGATGCAGCAGTATTTGAATGGTATGACATTAGGAGGAGAGGTTGACGAAGAAAAGCTTCGTCCAATCTTATCAGATAAGGCGATTTTTGGTATTGATTTATATGAATGTAGTTTGGCGGATACTGTTATCGGATATTTTAAGGAGTTAATGACGGGACCAGGAGCTGTCCGTGAGACATTGAAAAAATATGTAGATTGATGGTAGTGGATGCTTTAAGGAAATAATTAAAAAAGAAAATCATCGCAAATAAAATTTTGCGATGATTTTCTTTTTTATATATAAATTTTATTTATCAACCTTTGGAAGACCGGCAAATCCAATAGCCAAATCTTCATCTGTAGGAATATAGTCGCCCATAGTGCCATCGTTATATTTCTCATAAGCAACAAGGTCAAAATATCCTGTTCCAGTGAGACCAAATACGATTGTTTTCTCCTCACCAGTCTCCTTGCATTTTAATGCCTCGTCAATAGCGACACGGATTGCATGGCTGCTCTCAGGAGCTGGTAAAATTCCCTCTACGCGAGCGAACTGTGTAGCAGCTTCAAATACAGCTGTCTGTTCTACAGATACAGCTTCCATTAAGCCATCATCGTATAACTGAGATAATACAGAGCTCATGCCGTGGAAACGAAGTCCTCCTGCATGGTTAGCAGATGGAATAAATCCACTTCCGAGTGTGTACATTTTTGCGAGTGGACATATCATACCTGTATCACAGAAGTCATAAGCGTATTTACCGCGAGTAAAACTTGGGCAGCTTGCAGGTTCAACAGCGATAAATCTATAATCTTTTTCGCCGCGAAGTTTTTCACCCATAAATGGAGCGATAAGGCCACCGAGGTTAGATCCGCCGCCAGCACAGCCAATAATAATATCAGGTGTGATGCCGTATTTATCGAGAGCTGTTTTTGTCTCAAGACCGATAACAGATTGGTGAAGAAGTACTTGAGAGAGAACAGAGCCGAGAACATATCGATAGCCCTCATTTGTAGTTGCAACTTCCACTGCTTCAGAGATGGCACAGCCAAGACTTCCTGTTGTTCCAGGAAATTTTTCTAAAATCTGGCGTCCAACTGCAGTTGTGTCAGATGGAGAAGGAGTTACATTGGCGCCGTAAGTACGCATAACCTCACGACGGAAAGGTTTTTGCTCATAGGAGCATTTTACCATATATACTTTACAGTCTAAATCAAAATAAGAGCAAGCCATAGAAAGAGCAGTTCCCCATTGACCAGCACCTGTCTCAGTTGTAACGCCTTTTAAGCCCTGTTTCTTTGCATAGTACGCCTGAGCGATAGCAGAGTTTAACTTATGGCTTCCAGATGTATTATTTCCCTCGAATTTATAATAAATTTTTGCAGGAGTTCCGAGTGCTTTCTCAAGAAAATAAGCACGAACGAGTGGAGATGGACGATACATTTTGTAAAATGTTAAAATTTCCTCTGGAATATCGAAGTAAGGAGTTGTATCGTCAAGCTCTTGAGCGATAAGGTCATCACAAAATACAGGAGCTAACTCCTTAGCTGTCATAGGCTCGAGTGTTCCTGGATTTAAAAGTGGAGCTGGCTTATTTTTCATATCAGCACGTACATTATACCACTGTGTAGGAAGCTCACTCTCCTCAAGATAGATTTTATAAGGAATTTTTTGATTTTCTGACATAATATTTTCCTCTCTTTCTTAATAAAATTGTCAATAAAAATAATAAAATTCTTTTTTGAATTTATGAAAATATACATATATCTTACAACGAAAATACGAGTTTGTCATCGGTTATTTTTATTTTTCTAGTTTTTTTATCTCCTGCCAGGATAGAGCGACGCCATTTTTAGAATTTTCCTCCGTAAGTCCAAATACATTTGGATGACGACGTACCATTTTTTTAGCTAGAACATCAATCACATCATCTATCGTAAAACTGCCAGCTTCTTCGGCAATTTGACTATGTATCATAACTTGGAATAATACATCACCGAGTTCCTCACAGAAATGTTTTCCGTCGTTTGTCTGTTCATATTCGTCTAAGGCTTCCAATGCCTCTTCTGTCTCATTTCGAAAATATGGTTTTAGTGAGGTATGAGTCTGTACTCTATCCCAGGGACAACCATTTTCGGAGCGGAGAATGGCAATAATATCTTTTAAATTATCAAAATTATAGGTCATAGTTTCACTTCCTTTGAAATTTTTTTGATTATATGATACAAACGTCGAAAGGTCATGTATTTCATGCTTGCATGAAAAAGCGTGACTTTGAGACGAGCAAAACCCCGAAAAGCAGCCGTTTTTCGAAGAAAAATGAGCGGGTTTGGGGTGTCTTAGGACTGCGGGAGTGCTTTCGCACGGAGCAATCCGTATATCATGAGCGCCAAAATACCTTTTGATGCTTTCATTATTATATTATAACATTAAAAGAAGGCTATAGCATTAAGAAAAATATATGCGATAGCCCCTTATTAATGTAGATTTATGCTTCCATCTGTTTCCCTAAAAAGTATGCACCTGTGATTACCTGCGCTTTTTCAATCAGTCCAAACTGTGCGCGAGAGTCTTTAGAAAATATAATCACAGCGCCAATAGCATCTCCCTGACAAATGATGGTAGAAATCGCTTCTGATAAGATTTCTTCATTATTATATTTAGTAATAGAAATAAAATCTTTTTCTCCTCTCTTTGCCACAACTGTCTTTCGATTTTCAATATTTTCCTCTAAACTTGGATGAAGAGAAGAACCAAGCCAATCTTTCTTAGAGATGCCAGCTGCAGCGATAATCTGATCTCGATCGCTAATGCAAACGATATGTCCGAGTGATTGATTTACTGCATCTGCGTATTGTTGAGCAAAAGCACTTAGCTCTCCGATTGGAGAATATTTTTTTAAAATTACTTCTCCTTCTCGGTCTGTAAAAATTTCTAGAGGATCCCCCTCACGGATTCTCAGAGTTCTGCGAATTTCCTTTGGAACAACAACTCTACCTAGATCATCAATTCTTCTCACAATTCCTGTAGCTTTCATAAAAAATTCCTCCATTCCCTTTTATCTAACAATTATGGTATTTGATGTTATTATCTGTAAAAAAAAGAAATCTATACAGGCTAAAAATTTATTTTTATATTTTGTTATAATAATATAGGGAGAATATAAAGAAACATACTAGAAGTAGAAAATGATTGAGTGGAGAAGGAAGCAAGATAAAAATAGCTCGTAATATAGCTGTCTAAATTCCATATGAATAGGAAGAAAATCAATAATAAAATTTTTTATCATTATTATTACAGGCAGCATTTCTAAAGAAGAGTACTACATACTTCTTTTTAGAAACGTTTAGAGAAAATAAGTTGCGCTTTTGGCGGTAAAACTCTGAGATAATGGCAAACAGAGAGTAAGTAAGACGATGTATGAAAAAGGAAGGGAGAAACGATGATATTGTTGCGTGATAATGAAAAAAGAGCCACCGCCTATAGGCAATGACTCTTGGAAAGTGCAATTTTAAATTATTTAATTGTAGCTTTAGCGCCTTCAGCTTCCAATTTAGCTTTGATAGCCTCAGCCTCTTCTTTGGAAACAGCCTCTTTGATAACCTTTGGAGCACCATCAACTGCTGCTTTAGCTTCTTTTAATCCTAATCCTGTGATTTCACGAACAACTTTGATAACTTTAACCTTAGCTGCTCCGATTTCTGTTAACTCTACGTCAAACTCTGTCTTCTCTTCTTCTGCTGCTGCTCCGCCTGCTGCTGCAACTACAACACCTGCTGCTGCGGATACACCAAATTCTTCCTCACATGCTTTTACTAAGTCATTTAATTCTAATACGGATAAACCTTTGATTACTTCAATGATTTCTTGAGTTGTCATCTTTATTTCCTCCATTTTTTTGATTTTAATATAATATAATGTTAAATGAATACCAACCTATGCGATAGCTGGAAATCGATTTTCCAGTCTAATAAAAGCTGGATAAAACTTACGCTTCTTTGCTTTCTGCAATCTGTTTGATAACGCGAGCAAAGTTTGCGATAGGGGACTGAATACTTCCAAGGAACTTAGCAAGTAATTCGTCTCTTGATGGAATAGTAGCGATAACTTTGATTCCATCTGCATCGTAGTATTTACCTTCAACTACACCAGATTTTAAAGTTAATGTTTTTAACTTATTGTCTGTAGCAAATTTAGCTAAAATTCTTGCAGGCGCAGTAGCATCTGTCTTAGAAATTGCGATAGCTGTAGGTCCTTCAAGCTCAGCACTTAATGGCTCGAACTCTGTACCTTCAATAGCACGTTTGATCATTGTATTTTTGTATACTTTGTAAACAACATCGGATTCTCTCATCTGTTTACGAAGAGCTGTATCTTGTTCTACAGTGATTCCACGATAATCAACTAAAACGACACCCTGAGCATCTTGAATCTGATCTTTGATTGTATCTACGATAGGCTGTTTTAATTCTACTTTAGCCATGGTTGTCTTGCACCTCCTGTATTATTGATTGGCCGGAAAAAAAGCTTTCGACCACAGACTAGTATAGTCTGTATTTCCTTGACGCAGGACACGATATAAATAAAAAAGCTCTCTGTCTGAAGACAGAGAGCGACAAAATCTCAAGTGAGTATTTAAGTATGCATCCCTCGGTAGGTGTAATACGTTATGCCTTCCGGCACCTACTGTCTTCGGCGTCAATACTCAGATACTGTATCATATGTTGAAATAAAAGTCAAGAGTTTATTCGACGGATTTGAAAATTTTTTCATCTGACTTTATCATGCCAAGCTGAGTTCTGGCAATTTCTTCTTTGAATTCATCTGTCTGTTGATATTCTTCCTGCTTTTCTAAATCTTCCGCTTCTTTTTGGGCTTCTTTAATCTGCTCATCTAGCTGCTCAATTTGCTTTGTGTATTCTTGAGACTTTTTGGTTAAATGATGGCTATGTATTATAATGACAAACAATAAAGCAATAACAATTGCTATAATTAGAAAAACTTGAGGTGTGAAAATTTTCCGTTTTGGATTTTTGTTTGTCGAGACTTTAATCTGCTTAGGCATCTAATCGATCCTTTCTTAAATACAATAATTGGATTGTTTATTTGGTTCGTAAGATTATTGTAATCGTTCGGTATATTTTTTTCAATGGGTTTAACAAAACTTTAAAAAAAAATTTTGTAGGTAAATGTAGGAAAAAAAGAAGTTTTTTGAGTACAATAGTAAAGATACGAAAAAAGAAAAGGAGAATGACGATTGTATAGGAGGTACAAATAAAAATATAAAATAGGATACCAAGAAAAATTCCTAAAATAGTATAGGAGCGAATATTTCCATCATTATAATAGTATAATAAGAAAAAAATAAAAAAAGAACAAAAAATCCAAAAAAAGAGATCTTCAATAGCTATTAATCTTATCGAATGATGGATTGTTCTTCGAAGAGCTCGGAATATATCATAAAAGAAAGCGATAAAAATACCGAGCAGAAAGCTTAAAAATAAGAGAAAAAACTGGTGATAAATAAAATCATTCATAATATAATCCTAATATATTGCTATTTGAAAAGTCTTTGAAAAAGACTCGAGTTATTTTTGGAGAAATTTGTATTAGAATAGACCATGCTATCTACACAGCCTGTAATTTCAACATTTCCCTTATCTACAGCGAGTTTTGTAATATGCAAATCGGAGCCTTTGATCATGAGTCCGCCCTGTTCAGTGTCTAATACTATCTCTTTTGGGTCAAAAGAAATGACTTCTTTTACTCCTGTCACATAACCAGAAGTTCGATTAGAGAGACTGAGCTTTTGTTCATTTTTTAAAGAATGTTCGTCAAGATTCATAGTTGACTCCTTAAAGAAAATTCACTAATAATATATGATAAAAGAAAAAAGATATGTCATATATTTTTTAGTCAATGGGCGGGAATTTTCGGTAACTTGTTGTCAAGTGATTCACGTAAACTTCCACAATTTTTTATAAATTTTATAAATCCGCTTAAGCATATAGAATGAATTCATGAAAATTCGAGATAAAATTCTTGACAAATACGAGATAAACTAGTATAAATAAGTCTATAAGCGCTTTTATGAAGCGAGATGAATAAGTTAGTTAATTGTAAAAATCTTAACTATTCAAAACATAGTATGTAGTCATGAGTAGTTATTAAGAAGTTTAAGATTTTAAAAGGAGGAGGCAATCCATGAACAAAACAGAATTAGTTGCAGCTATTGCAGAGAAAACAGAGCTTTCTAAGAAAGAGGCTGAAAAAGCATTAAAAGCATTTACAGATATCGTAGCAGAAGAGTTAGCAAAAGGTGAGAAGATTCAATTAGTTGGATTTGGCACTTTTGAAGTATCTGAGAGAGCAGAGAGAGAAGGAAGAAATCCTAGAACAAAGGAAGCTATTATCATTCCTGCATCCAAAGCTCCTAAATTTAAACCAGGTAAAGCTTTAAAAGAGCAGATTAATAAATAAGAGAATGCTTCGCAGAAGTTTATGGAGAGTATTAGGCTGTTACAAAATATATGATTATTTTGTGACAGCCTTTTTACTATGAAAGTCCCTGTCAAGCGGGCGGACAAAGACAAATTTATTTGGATTTGTCTGCACATTTGACAGACTAAGCTGTATGAGCACGTAGAGCGATGTTGAATTTTAGTGCTCACTGCTGTGCAAAGCACGGAGCAATCGGGACTTTCATGTCTAGTGGTGCCCGCACCAGCGGGCATATCGGTTTACTATGAAAGTCCTAAGATAGAATAAGGAGGAAATTATGAGGTTAGATAAATTTTTAAAAGTATCTCGTTTGATTAAGAGAAGGACAGTAGCAAATGAGGCATGTGATGCAGGGAGAGTTCATGTAAACGGAAAACCTGCAAAGGCAAGCTTAAATGTGAAGGTGGGGGATATTATTGAGATTCAATTTGGCAATAAGACAGTGAAGGCAGAAATTCTTGTTATTTCTGATTCTGCTAAGAAAGAAGATGCTAAGGAGATGTTTCGATATTTATAAAAAGCGACTTTGCAAAAGAAATTTATGTTTTGTTGATAAGGCAGTGAGTAGCTAGGCTTCGGACCTGGTATACTCTTGATGCTAATAAAGATAGAGTGAAGTGCTAGAATGGAAGAAAAGTTTGACAGTATAGAAAATTGGAAGAAATTTTTGCAAATTTTTTGGATGATTAAATTATAAGAAAAATAGTTGACATGGTTGACACAGTATGATATTATATGAAAATGTATCATTATGGGTTTGTGTGCCCTGGGAACATGAAAACAAGATAGAAAATCAATAGAATATTATTTCAAGGGGTGAAAACGTCGATGGAAAAGAACAGAATACGTCTGATGGAATCAGGAAAAGGCATAAGAATGAGTTACGCAAGACAGAAAGATGTACTTGATATGCCAAATTTGATTGAAGTTCAAAAAAATTCCTATCAATGGTTCTTGGATGAAGGGTTGAGGGAAGTTTTTGCAGACATTTCTCCGATTGCTGATTATAATGGTCAGTTAAGCTTAGAATTTGTGGATTTCGTTCTCTGCAGAGATAAAGTAAAGTACTCTATCGAAGAGTGTAAAGAAAGAGATGCTACTTATGCAGCGCCTTTAGAGGTAAAGGTAAGACTCCACAAAAAAGAGACAGGCGAGATTAATCAGCATCAAGTCTATATGGGAGATTTACCATTAATGACAGAGACAGGAACCTTTGTTATCAATGGAGCTGAACGTGTTATCGTTAGCCAATTAGTTCGTTCTCCTGGTATTTACTACGGAATCGGACATGATAAGATAGGTAAAGAATTGTATTCTGCTACGGTCATTCCAAATAGAGGAGCATGGTTAGAATATGAAACAGATTCTAATGATGTTTTTTATGTGCGTGTAGATAGAACAAGAAAAGTACCAATTACGGTCTTAATTCGTGCACTTGGAATTGGAACAAATGCAGAGATTAAAGAATTATTTGGAGAAGAGCCTAAGATTTTGGCAAGTATAGAAAAAGACCCTTCCGAGGATTATCAGACAGGTCTTTTAGAATTATATAAAAAGATTAGACCAGGTGAGCCACTTTCTGTGGATAGTGCAGAAAGCTTGATTAATGGCATGTTTTTTGATGCAAGAAGATATGATCTTGCAAAAGTAGGTAGATATAAATTTAATAAAAAACTCGCATTTAGAAATAGAATTGTAAGACATCCATTGGCAGAGGATGTCATTGATCAGACCACAGGTGAGATTATCGCAGAGGCAGGAACTGTTGTCGATGAGACATTGGCAGATCAGATTCAAAATGCAGCGATTCCTTATGTATTTATTCAGACAGAAGAGTCTAATATAAAAGTTCTTTCTAATATGATGGTAGACATCACCGCATTTATTGATATAGATCCAAAAGAAGTGGGAGTGACAGAACCAGTTTATTATCCAGTTTTGGCTTCCATTTTAGAACAATACACTGATTTAGAAGAAATTAAGGGAGAGATTCGTAAAAATCTTAGCGAGTTGATTCCAAAGCATATAACAAAAGAAGATATTTTAGCTTCTATTAATTATAATATGCACTTAGAGTATGGCTTAGGAAATAAAGACGATATTGACCATTTGGGTAATAGACGTATTCGTGCCGTTGGAGAGTTGCTACAAAACCAATACCGCATTGGTCTTTCTAGACTTGAGAGAGTAGTAAGAGAGCGTATGACAGTACAAGATATAGAGACAGTATCTCCACAATCGTTGATTAATATTAAGCCAGTAACTGCTGCTGTAAAGGAATTCTTTGGAAGTTCCCAGTTATCGCAGTTTATGGACCAGAATAACCCTCTGTCTGAGTTGACTCATAAGAGACGTTTATCCGCACTTGGTCCTGGTGGTTTGTCAAGAGATCGTGCTGGATTCGAAGTTCGTGACGTACATTATTCCCATTACGGAAGAATGTGTCCTATCGAGACGCCTGAGGGTCCTAATATCGGTTTGATTAACTCTTTAGCAACTTATGCTAGAATTAATCAGTATGGATTTATCGAGGCTCCTTATCGCAAAGTGGATAAGACAGATCCAGAAAATCCAGTTGTAACAGATGAAGTTGTATATTTGACAGCAGACGAAGAAGATAACTATACAGTAGCGCAAGCCAACGAGGTATTGGACGGAGAAGGACATTTTGTACATGTCAACGTTTCTGGTCGTTATCGCGAGGAGACATCTGAGTTCCCAAGAAAAAGAATTGATTTGATGGACGTATCTCCTAAGATGGTATTTTCTGTTGCTACAAGTATGATTCCTTTCCTTGAAAATGACGATGCGAACCGTGCTCTGATGGGATCGAATATGCAGCGTCAGGCAGTTCCTCTTCTTAAGACAGAGTCTCCAGTTGTAGGAACAGGAATGGAGGCAAAGGCAGCAGTAGACTCTGGTGTTTGTATCGTAGCAAAGAACGAAGGTACAGTAGAGAGATCTACAAGTAAAGAGATCGTTGTAAGAAGACTGAATGGTCAAAAAGATGTTTATCATGTAATTAAGTTTGCAAGAAGTAACCAAGGTAACTGTATGAATCAAAGACCGATTGTCAATGTCGGAGACAGAGTAAAAGCGGGCGATATTTTAGCAGACGGTGCTTCCACATCAGGTGGAGAGATGGCTCTTGGTAAAAACCCTCTTATCGGTTTTATGACATGGGAAGGTTATAATTACGAGGATGCCGTATTACTTAGCGAGCGTTTAGTACAAGAAGATGTATATACTTCTGTACACATTGAAGAGTATGAGATTGAAGCAAGAGATACAAAGCTTGGTCAAGAAGAAATCACAAGAGATTTAGCTGGACTTAGCGAGGATGTCTTAAAAGACTTAGATGAGAATGGTATCATCCGTATCGGTGCTGAGGTACATGCGGGAGATATCTTAGTTGGTAAAGTAACTCCTAAGGGAGAGACAGAAGTAACAGCAGAAGAAAAGTTACTTCGTGCTATTTTCGGTGAGAAGGCAAGAGAAGTAAGAGATACTTCCCTTCGTGTTCCACATGGTGCCTACGGTGTCGTTATGGATACTAAGATTTTCACAAGAGAAAATGGCGATGAACTTTCTCCAGGTGTCAATAAGACCGTTCGTGTCTATATTGCACAAAAGAGAAAGATTTCTGTTGGTGATAAGATGGCTGGTCGTCACGGTAATAAGGGTGTTATCTCTCGAATTCTTCCAGTAGAGGATATGCCTTTCCTTCCAAACGGTCGTCCACTTGATATCGTTTTGAATCCACTTGGTGTGCCTTCCCGTATGAATATCGGACAGGTGCTTGAGATTCACTTAAGCCTTGCAGCGAATGTACTTGGACTTAAAGTTTCTACACCAGTATTTAATGGTGCAGATGAGTACGCAATTATGGATACATTAGAGATGGCAAATGACTATGCAAATACTTCCTGGGAGGAGTTTAGCGATAAGTGGAAAGATAGAGTAAACGACGAGGTTATGGATTATCTCTATGAGAATAGAGACCATAGAGAAGAGTGGAAGGGAGTTCCAATTGACCGTACTGGTAAGGTACAGCTTCGTGACGGAAGAACTGGAGAGGAATTCGATAGTCCAGTTACAATTGGTTTCATGCATTACTTGAAACTTCACCACTTAGTAGATGATAAGATTCATGCCCGTTCTACTGGTCCTTACTCCTTAGTAACACAACAGCCACTCGGTGGAAAGGCACAGTTTGGTGGACAGAGATTTGGTGAGATGGAGGTTTGGGCACTTGAGGCGTATGGTGCATCCTATACATTACAAGAAATCTTGACTGTAAAATCTGATGATGTTGTTGGTCGTGTGAAGACATACGAAGCTATCATCAAGGGGGATAATATTCCAGAGCCAGGTATTCCAGAATCCTTCAAAGTATTATTAAAAGAATTCCAGTCTTTGGCACTTGATGTTCGCGTGCTTAAGAGGACAGAAGACGGTGGCACAAAAGAGGTTGAAATTCGTGAGGGCTCAGAGACAGTGAACGAAGATTTAACTCCTATGATTGAAGGAGATATGATTTTTGGTCAGTATGAGGAAGGTTCCTTAGAAAAGAGTGGCTTTAGAGAGGGAAATTTTGCAGATGGAGATGATGCTGATTTTAATCAGACATTTGTCCCAGATACAGAAGATTCTGATATGTACTAAAATTTAACTTGACGATAAGACAGGAACAGTCGTATGAGAGAAGATGATTGTTCTTGTCTACCATATAGAGAATGAACATTATTTTCTAGTTAGGTTATTTGCGAAACAAGAAAATGTGGAGCTATGGAAGGAGTAACTTGAATGTCAGAGATGAACAATCAACAACAAGTGGATCAACCTATGAATTTTGATGAAATTAAAATTGGTTTAGCTTCCCTGGAAAAGATTAGAGAGTGGTCTAGAGGAGAAGTAAAAAAACCAGAGACAATTAATTATAGAACATTAAAACCAGAAAAAGATGGTTTATTTTGTGAGAGAATTTTTGGACCTAGTAAAGACTGGGAATGCCACTGTGGAAAATACAAAAAAATCCGCTATAAAGGTGTTGTATGTGACCGCTGTGGTGTAGAAGTTACGAAAGCAAATGTAAGAAGAGAGAGAATGGGTCATATTGAGCTGGCAGCACCTGTTTCTCATATTTGGTATTTTAAAGGAATTCCAAGCCGTATGGGATTAATTCTTGATATTTCTCCAAGAATCTTAGAGAAAGTATTATATTTTGCTTCTTATATTGTATTAGATGAAGGAGATACAGATCTTAATTATAAGCAGGTTTTGACAGAAAAAGAATATAGAGAAGCCTATGAAAAATTTGGAAATAGATTTCGTGTTGGCATGGGTGCTGAGGCAATTAAAGAATTGCTCCAGGCAATTGACTTGGAAGAAGAGTCTGCACAGCTTAAAAAAGAATTAAAGGGTGAATCTGAGAAAGATTCCAGTAAAGGTAAGGGAGCTTCAGGACAAAAAAGAGCAAGAATTATTAAGCGTTTAGAGGTAGTGGAGGCATTCCGCCACTCCGAAAATAAACCAGAATGGATGGTTCTTGATGTTGTACCAGTTATCCCACCAGATATTCGTCCAATGGTTCAGTTAGATGGTGGACGTTTTGCCACATCTGATTTAAATGATTTATATAGAAGAATTATTAATAGAAATAACCGTTTGAAGAGATTATTAGAGCTTGGTGCTCCTAGCATTATCGTGAGAAATGAAAAGAGAATGCTACAAGAGGCGGTCGATGCTCTTATCGATAATGGTCGTAGAGGCAGACCAGTTACAGGTCCTGGAAATCGTGCTCTGAAGTCTTTATCTGATATGTTAAAAGGTAAACAGGGACGTTTTAGACAGAACTTACTTGGAAAGCGTGTTGACTATTCTGGACGTTCTGTTATCGTAGTAGGACCAGAATTAAAGATTTATCAATGTGGTCTTCCAAAAGAGATGGCAATCGAGCTATTTAAGCCTTTTGTAATGAAGGAGCTTGTTGCGAGAGAGTTAGCTCATAATATTAAATCTGCGAAGAAGATGGTAGAGAAGCTTCAAAGAGAGGTTTGGGATGTACTTGAGGAAGTTATCAAAGAGCATCCAGTTATGCTGAACCGTGCCCCTACACTTCACAGACTTGGAATTCAGGCTTTTGAGCCGATCTTAGTAGAAGGTAAAGCGATTAAGCTCCATCCACTTGTATGTACTGCTTATAACGCTGACTTTGACGGTGACCAGATGGCTGTCCATCTGCCACTTTCTGAGGAAGCACAAGCTGAGTGTAGATTCTTATTGCTTTCTCCTAATAACTTACTAAAACCATCCGACGGAGCACCAGTTGCCGTTCCTTCTCAGGATATGGTACTTGGTATTTACTACTTAACTCTTGAAAAACCAGGAGATAAGGGCGAAGGTAAGTTCTTTAAATCTAAAAATGAAGCTTTCTTAGCTTATGAAAATAAAGTTATAACATTGCATGCGAGAATTAAAGTTCGTATGACAAAGGAGAAACCTGACGGAACAAAGGTAACGGGTATTATCGACTGTACAATGGGACGTCTTCTCTTTAATGAAATTATTATGCAGGATTTAGGATTTGTAGACCGTTCTAAAGAAGAAAATTTCTTGAAATTAGAAGTTGATTTCCTTGTTAAGAAAAAACAGTTAAAACAAATCTTGGATAAATGTATCAATATTTACGGAGCAACAAAGACTGCAGAGGTACTTGATGATATCAAGTCACTTGGATATAAATTCTCCACAAGAGGAGCACTTACTGTATCTATTTCAGATATGACAGTGCCTCAGGAGAAAAAGCAGATTCTAGGGGATGCCGAAAAACAAGTTAATCTCATTACAAGACAATATCGTCGTGGTCTTATGACAGATGAGGAGCGCTATAAAGCAGTTGTTAGCACATGGTTCCAGGCCGATGACGTATTGACAAAGAAGCTTCTTGACGGTTTGGATGCCTATAATAATATTTTCATGATGGCTGATTCTGGAGCCCGTGGTTCTAATCAGCAGATTAAGCAGCTTGCTGGTATGCGTGGTCTGATGGCCGATACATCAGGTCGTACAATCGAGTTGCCAATCAAATCTAACTTCCGTGAAGGTCTTGACGTTTTGGAATACTTCATTTCCGCTCACGGTGCTAGAAAAGGTCTTTCCGATACAGCGCTTCGTACAGCCGACTCTGGATATTTGACAAGACGTCTTGTTGACGTATCCCAGGACTTAATTATTCGTGAGAAAGATTGCTGCGAGGGAACTGGAGAAGTTCCAGGAATGTATGTAGAGGCGTTCATGGATGGAAAAGAAGTTATCGAGAGTTTGCAGGAGCGTATTACAGGACGTTTTGCAGCAGAAGATTTAATAAATAAAGAGACAGGAGAGGTTATTGTTCCTTGTAACTGTCTTATCACGCCACTTCTTGCCGCTAAGGTTATGGATGCTGGATACACAAAGGTTAAGATTCGTACAATGCTTACTTGTAAGTCTATGGTTGGTGCATGTGCAAAATGTTACGGTGCGAACCTTGCAACAGGTCAGGCAGTACAGGTTGGTGAGGCTGTCGGTATTATCGCTGCTCAATCCATCGGTGAGCCTGGTACACAGCTTACAATGCGTACTTTCCATGCTGGTGGTGTAGCTGGTGACGATATCACACAGGGTCTTCCTCGTGTCGAAGAGTTATTTGAGGCTAGAAAGCCTAAGGGACTTGCCATCATCTCTGAGATTCCAGGCAAGGTTCAAATTAAGGATACAAAGAAGAAACGAGAGGTTGTCGTTGTCAATGATACAGATTCTAAGACATACTTAATTCCTTACGGTTCTCGTATCAAAGTTTTGGAGGGTCAGGAGCTTGAGGCAGGCGATGAGCTTACAGAAGGTTCCGTAAATCCACATGATATCTTGAAGATTAAAGGTGTAAGAGCTGTTCAAGATTATATGATTCGAGAGGTACAAAGAGTTTACCGTCTTCAAGGTGTAGATATTAACGATAAGCATGTTGAGGTTATTGTGCGTCAGATGCTTAAGAAGATTCGCATTGAGGAAAATGGAGATAGTAACTATTTGCCAGGAACATTAGTTGATATTTTAGAGCTTAATAAGACAAACGAAGAGTTAATCGCAGAAGGAAAAGAACCAGCTGTTGGAAAACAGGTAATGCTTGGTATTACAAAGGCTTCTCTTGCGACAAATTCTTTCTTATCAGCCGCTTCCTTCCAGGAGACAACAAAGGTGCTTACCGATGCTGCCATCAAGGGAAAGACAGACCCATTAAACGGTCTAAAAGAAAATGTTCTTATCGGTAAATTAATTCCAGCTGGAACTGGAATGAAAACTTATAGAAATGTTAAGTTGAATACGGATAAGGAAGAAAAATTAGATGAGATTAACTATGAGGAAGAGTTCAGCTTTGATGAAGAGGAATTCGAGGATGTTTTAGATGAATTAGAAGAGATTGAGGCAGAAGAGGATGACATCGAGTTTGACGAAGATGATATCGATGAGGATGACGATATGTTTGAGGAAGACGATGATTTTGAGGAGATTGATGACTAATTTTCTTGCTTGAGATTTATATTGATTTATATACTAATATAGAAGAAAAGGAAGACACTAGAGAAAGGTCTTCCTTTTCTTTGTTGCTGAGAGTTTTTTGTGAAGAAAATTTGCGAAATGTATATGTTTTTTGTCTTTTTGGTGTTGGTCCCCGCAGTTTAAAAATATTCTGTTTTACAAAGTATACTTTATGAAACAGATAAAATGGAATATTTGGGGGAAGGAGTATTTGGAAAGAGACGCCATCCGTTAGAAGACCGTTCTTTCCCTTTCCAACACGTTGCGTTCCCGCCATTTTTCGCTACTCCGCCTATTTATGAGGTTCATCGCAAACTCACTTCGCTTGGACACGCTCTGAATCATAAAGCTTGCGTAGCGAAAAACAGCTCCACTCCACTATCGTTGGCTAGGGAAAGAACGGTCTTCTAACGGATGGCTGTGTACTGGCAAAACAAGAGGCAAGACATTGTTATAAAAGTGAAAAAAGATTTTAAATATCATCTATCTCCTTAGTTCTTTCTCCTGTTTCCTTTTAAGTTTTACAAATTTATTTAGCATAATAATATCCTATAATTCTATAAAGCATTATCATGGTTTAACAAAAAACATATTTTTTGAGAAATGATAGTACCATATTCTATTTTTGAAATGATATCTAAAATTTTTTCACTTTTTCACAACAAGATATTCCCTTCTGTTTTGCCAGTACACAGCCGAGAGAGCAAGTAGGTATCTTCTGTGCAAACGGTAGAGAGTGGAGTGATTTTTCGATATACTCAGCTTTGCTGCGGGAGTGACTGTCTGAGCGTAGCGAGTTTCACGGGAGCAGTATAAATCAGCGTATGTCGAAAAATCGTGGGAACGAACGTGTTTGCACAGAAGATACCTACTTGCTCTCTTGGCGTCTGTCCCCATCGTTTTATTGATATAAACCATATTTTACATTATCATAGACAGAGATAAGAACTTTGATTTTTCACGATATATGTGAATAAAAATTGATTTTTCAGGTAAAACTGTTGATAGTATTGCTAAAAAGAGGTAAAAAACAAGTAAAACTCACAAAATTAGCGAGAAAAGGAAATAAAATCCTTGACAATAAAATGGAAAACAGATATAATTCATGAATGTGTGGACGTAAATCGGTCACCAATAGTAAACAGGTTGAATTATAAATCGGCAACCACGGTAAAAAATATGCATGGAGGTGAAACAGGATGCCAACTTTTAACCAATTAGTTAGAAAAGGAAGACAAACAATTAAGAAAAAAAGTACAGCACCAGCTCTTCAAAAAGGATTCAACTCTTTAAAGAAGAAAGCAACTGATGCAAGCGCTCCTCAAAAAAGAGGTGTATGTACTGCTGTTAAGACAGCTACTCCTAAAAAACCTAACTCAGCTCTTCGTAAGATCGCCAGAGTTCGTTTATCCAACGGTATCGAAGTAACAAGCTATATCCCAGGTGAGGGACATAATTTACAGGAACATAGCGTTGTTTTGATTCGTGGAGGAAGAGTAAAAGACTTACCAGGTACTCGTTACCATATCGTAAGAGGTACACTTGATACAGCAGGTGTAGCAAACAGACGTCAGGCTCGTTCCAAATATGGAGCAAAGCGTCCTAAAAAATAAGACGACATAACGCAGTGTAGTGTGAAAAATTACTATGCTACAGACAAACTAAGAAATTTTAAATTCTAGAGTTAGTGCCGGAATAGCAATATTTTTTCTGTTGGTTGCAGGATAAATAGAGATCGCAGTCCGAGCATGAACGCCCTGAATCGTGAGTGATTCAAGGAGAGTACCGTAGAATTAATTTTATAATTAAGGAGGGAAGAACCGTGCCACGTAAAGGACATATTGCAAAGAGAGATGTATTGGCAGATCCAATTTACAATAATAAAGTTGTTACAAAGCTTATCAATAATATCATGTTAGATGGTAAGAAAGGTGTAGCACAGAGAATCGTATACGGAGCATTCGAGCGTATCGCAGCACAGACTGGAAGAGACGCAGTAGAAGTATTTAACGATGCTATGAATAACGTAATGCCTGTATTAGAGGTAAAAGCAAGACGTATCGGTGGAGCAACATATCAGGTACCTATCGATGTACGTCCAGATAGAAGACAAGCGTTAGCACTTCGTTGGATTACAACATTCTCCCGTAAAAGAGGAGAGAGAACAATGGAAGAAAGATTAGCAAATGAGCTTTTAGACGCTTCTAACAATACTGGAGCATCTGTAAAGAAAAAAGAAGAGATGCATAGAATGGCAGAGGCAAACAAGGCATTTGCTCACTACAGATTCTAATCGAACATTGTTTGAAAAATTGCGAAAAAGCATTTGCCATAAAATGGCTATAGCTTAATATATATGATGAGCACCGTGAGGCAGACGGGAACTCGTAAATCTAGCTTGTGGACTCTGCGTAAGATATTGTATTTTTTGGATAGTCGATGCGACAGAGGGAGAAACAAGAATTCTCCGTTTTCAGCGGAGAGATGCCAAGTCAAATAGCAACTGAAAGTAAGAAATTTAAGGAGGAAGTTCCAGTGGCTGGAAGAGAATATCCATTAGAGAGAACCAGAAATATTGGAATTATGGCTCATATCGATGCTGGTAAAACAACATTGACAGAACGTATCCTTTATTATACTGGTGTAAATTACAAAATTGGTGATACTCATGAAGGTACTGCTACCATGGACTGGATGGAACAGGAGCAAGAAAGAGGTATTACCATCACTTCTGCGGCTACAACTTGTCATTGGACAATGAGAGAGCAGAATCAGTTAAAACCAGGCGCATTAGAGCACCGTATCAATATTATTGATACTCCAGGACACGTAGACTTTACAGTAGAAGTTGAGCGTTCTCTTCGTGTATTAGACGGAGCAGTTGGTGTATTCTGTGCAAAAGGTGGAGTAGAGCCTCAGTCTGAAAACGTATGGCGTCAGGCTGACACATACAATGTACCTAGAATGGCATTCATCAATAAGATGGATATCTTGGGTGCTGATTTCTATGGTGCAGTAGAGCAGATTAAGGATAGATTAGGTAAGAATGCAATTCCTGTACAATTACCTATCGGAAAAGAAGATGATTTCGTAGGAATCATTGACTTATTTGAGATGAAAGCTTATATCTATAACGACGATAAGGGTGATGATGTATCCATCGTCGATATTCCTGAAGATATGCAGGAGGATGCAGAGCTTTACCATACAGACCTAATTGAAAAAATCTGTGAGTTAGATGATGATTTAATGATGCAGTACTTAGAGGGAGAAGAGCCTTCCGTTGAAGAGTTAAAAGCTGCATTGAGAAAAGGAACTTGTGAGTGTACAGCAGTACCTGTTTGCTGTGGTTCTGCTTACAGAAATAAAGGTGTTCAAAAACTTTTGGACGCTATCTTAGAGTATATGCCAGCTCCTACAGATATCCCAGCTATCAAAGGTGTGGATTTAGATGGAAATGAAGTTGAGAGACATTCTTCTGACGAAGAGCCATTTTCCGCTTTGGCATTTAAGATTATGACTGACCCATTTGTAGGTAAGTTAGCATACTTTAGAGTTTATTCAGGTGTTATGAACTCAGGTTCTTACATCTTAAACGCTACAAAAGGCAAAAAGGAGCGTGTAGGACGTATCCTTCAGATGCATGCAAATAAGAGAGAGGAACTTGCAAAAGTTTATTCTGGAGATATTGCAGCAGCAATCGGTTTCAAAGTAACAACAACTGGTGATACAATCTGTGATGAGCAGCACCCAGTTATTTTGGAATCTATGGAGTTCCCAGAGCCAGTTATCGAGCTCGCTATCGAGCCTAAGACAAAAGCTGGTCAAGGAAAATTAGGTGAAGCTCTTGCTAAGTTAGCAGAGGAAGACCCTACATTTAGAGCGCATACAGATACAGAGACTGGACAGACAATTATCGCTGGTATGGGTGAGTTGCACTTAGAGATTATCGTTGACCGTCTGCTTCGTGAATTCAAGGTAGAGGCTAATGTTGGTGCTCCTCAGGTTGCTTACAAAGAGACATTTACAAAAGCCGTTGATGTTGAGAGTAAGTACGCTAAGCAGTCTGGTGGACGTGGACAGTATGGTCACTGTAAAGTTAAATTTGAGCCTATGGATGCAAACGCAGAGGAAGTATTCAAGTTTGAATCAACTGTAGTGGGTGGTGCTATTCCTAAAGAATATATCCCAGCAGTTGGAGCAGGTATTGAAGAGGCTGCCAAAGCAGGTATCCTTGGTGGATTCCCAGTACTTGGTATCAAAGCTACTGTATATGATGGTTCTTACCATGAAGTAGACTCCAGTGAGATGGCATTTAAGATTGCTGGTTCTATGGCATTTAAAGATGCTATGCATAAGGCAGGAGCTGTATTGCTTGAGCCTATCATGAGAGTTGAGGTAACAATGCCAGAAGAGTATATGGGTGACGTTATCGGTGATGTTAACTCCCGCCGTGGACGTATCGAGGGTATGGAAGATATCGGTGGTGGAAAATTAGTCAGAGCTTATGTTCCACTATCAGAGATGTTTGGTTATTCCACAGACTTACGTTCTAGAACACAGGGACGTGGTAACTATTCTATGTTCTTCGATAAATATGAGCCAGTACCAAAGTCCGTTCAGGAAAAGGTACTTTCTGATAAAAAATAAAGTAAAATAGTTGATATTTTATGAAAATATCACTTGAAAATAATGCGAAAATGAAATATAATCTAATCTAGGCTGTGGCTATTGCTATACCCTAGTTTAGGTATATTCATAGTCCAATAAAAAGAAATCAATTGTCCGCGAGAGGACGTATATATTAAGGAGGAAAATAAAATGGCTAAAGCTAAGTTTGAGAGAAACAAACCACATTGTAATATTGGTACAATCGGACACGTTGACCATGGTAAAACAACTTTGACAGCTGCTATCACAAAAACTCTTCATGAGAGATATGGTACTGGTGAAGCAGTTGCTTTCGATAACATTGATAAAGCTCCAGAAGAGAGAGAGCGTGGTATCACAATTTCTACAGCTCACGTTGAGTA
>CAYTNV010000024.1:0-60807 GCA_964439395.1 uncultured Blautia sp.
AGCGAAAAATGGCGGGAACGCAACGTGTTGGAAAGGGAAAGAACGGTCTTCTGACCAATGGCGTCTTCTCCCAAAAGACAGAGGAAGTATCTTGTTATAGAAAAAAGGATGTAAACTTCAAAAGTCTACATCCTTTTTTGATGCCGCTGGCCGGACTCGAACCGGCACGGCTGTTAACCGCTTGATTTTGAGTCAAGTGCGTCTGCCAATTCCGCCACAGCGGCTTATTATATTCTATTCTCTCGAACAGTTAATATAATAACATAGTACCCTCAAAAAATCAAGCATTTTTTTATTTTTTTAATTTTATATTTTTATTAGACAAATTAAACAATTTTCCATGGAACTCTCTATCAAGCGAGTCGAGTAAGCAAGAACAATTTTATTCATACTTACCTACATATTTAATAAACTCAATTATAAACTTCTCTAATAATTTATTTTTCTTTTTTCTTCTGCTCCAATGCCTTCTCAAGTGCATCAATAACTGTCTCCAAAACTTTTATTCTCGCATAGTATTTACTATTGCCCTCTACAATAACCCATGGTGCGTAAGTTGTGGATGTCCTTAAAATCATCTCATTTACAGCAATCTCGTACTGCTCCCATTTATCACGGTTTCTCCAATCCTCATCTGTAATCTTCCACTGCTTATCTGGATTTTCCTGGCGTTCCTTAAATCTTCTCTCCTGTTCGTCTTTATCGATATGCATCCAGAATTTGATTACAACTGCGCCCTCCTTCGCAAGATGCTCTTCCATCATATTCATTTCTCTATAAGCTCTTTGCCACTCATTTTTTGTACAAAAGCCTTCCAGACGCTCTACCATAACACGCCCATACCATGTACGGTCGAAAATTGCGATATGTCCATCCTTTGGCATTGCGTTCCAGAAACGCCATAAATAATGATGTTTCTTCTCGATATCATTTGGAGCTGCTGTTGGAACTACACGGTATCCTCTAGGATCAAGTTTCTCTGTCAATCTCTTAATTGCTCCTCCTTTTCCACCGGCATCCCATCCTTCAAAGGCGAGAACAACTGGTATACGATTCAAATAGCATTCATTATGAAGTTTTTGTAATTTTTTCTGTGCCTTTTTCAATCTCTCTTTATATTCTTCCTTCGTAAAGGAGAGAGATAAATCTGCTCCGTCAAGAACAGAACTCTTCATCATCTTTAGCTTACTCTCTTTTAACATTGCATTTGGAACATCAGTCTTATCCGGATTTTCCTTCTTCTCAATTGCCTCTGTGAGAGCCGCAATTACAACAGACATAATTTTAATAATAGCAAAATCTCCGTCTATCGCCTCGATAATATTCCAAGGTGCAAACTCGTTATCCGTCTTTTCCAGAGTCTCATTTGTGATGTCAAAGTACTTGTCATAATTTTTATTATGCTCCCAGTCGTCCTTTGTTACTCTCCACTTCGTCTCTTTATTCTCAGCCAATTTCTTAAAACGCTTCTTTTGCTCTTTTTTAGAAATGTGTAAAAAGAGCTTAATAATGAGCATTCCATCATCTGCCAGAACTCTCTCAAAAGAATTGATAGCAGTATAAGCTTGTGCTAATTTATCATCTGTCGTAATTCCATCTATACGATCAGACAATGCAATTCGATACCAGCTTCTATCAAAAATAGCAATACGTCCATTTTCTGGAAGACGAGTCCAAAATCTCCAGAGATATGGTCTCATGCTCTCTTCCTCAGAAGTTTTATTCGTCGTATAAACATCAAATCCTCTAGGATCAAGTGGTGCAATTAGGCGATTAATCAAAGTTCCTTTTCCAGCAGCTCCCCATCCCTCAAATACAATTGAAACGGGGATTTCCAGAGATTTCGCTTTTCTTTGTAGCTTAGATAATCTAAGAGAATATTCTTCTAATAGCTTTTTGTATTTTTCCTTCTTTAATGTTTTCTTCAAGTCAATTTTTTCTAGCATACTTGTCGTTCCCTCCTCAAATAAGCTTAATATTAGGTATGTTTTTCAGTTTTATGCTGTCGAAGGCAACAGTTTGCCATGCCTTACTTCACAGTTTCTCATAAGTTAGATTATTTATAGTATACCATTATTTAGGAAATCATACAATTTATAATTGCTATTTCTTGTTCACTTTTATGTTTTTTATAGATTTTTTTGTATTTTTTTGTATATTATTACCATTGTATTTCAAAAAATTACTTTTAAATATCTTTGCAAATATCTGCGAGCTTTCCGTCTGTCATACGAATCAAATCTTCGGAAGATAACTCCACTTGAAAACCAATTTTTCCAGCACTGACTATCATCGTTTTACATTCCTTCGCTGTCTCATGATATACTGTCTCATATTTTTTCTTCATATTAATAGGGGAACATCCACCCCGAATATATCCTGTAATCTTTTGAATATCCTTTACATGAATCATCTCAATTGTCTTTGCTTTCACTGCCCTCGCTGCCTTTTTTAAATCAAGCTCTCTCTCCACTGGAATGACGAATACAAAATAACCTTTCTTTGTATCTGTCGTGACAAGTGTTTTAAAGACATAATTAGGATCTTGTCCAAGCGATTTTGCCACTGTCACTCCATCTACGGCTTCCTTCCCATGTGGATATTCATATGCCCTATAGTTTATTTTTTCTTTTTCCAATGTACGCATAACATTTGTCTTTAACATTCCCTTTGCCATTTTTCTACCTCTTTTCAAATATTAATTCAACTTATATTATCCAAAATGCTCTCTTTTAAATATAGCATAAGACGCCAGAATAATTTATATTTATATGCATCAGACAGAAGTTAAATCTATCTGATTCATCCTGTATATCTAAATTTCACTTCGTATCTTACACCATAATAATAAAAAAGGCAAAAAATATCGAGAGCAAATATTCACTCTCGATGTGTAAATCTTATTTTGTTTTTTAATTTTATCTCAATATTACTATCACACTAAAATAATTTGAAATAATTTACTCGTTCTCACCTAAAAATATAAGTTTAGAACTTAATTTTACGCCTCTCGTTCTCTCAAGTACTGATCCATCTCTTTTTTTACTTTATTCTCACAAGAGCGCATAGCTATAATTGTCTTTTCAAAAAGCTCATCTAAATCCCAATCAAGCTCTTCTGCTCCCCTTCTAATGATATCCCTAGAACATCCTGCCGCAAATTTTTTGTCTTTAAACTTCTTTTTTAAACTTCTCACTTCCATGTCCATCACACTCTTTGATGGTCGCATTAGGGCAGCCGACCAAATAAGTCCTGTAAGCTCATCTGTGGCATATAAAACTTTCTCCATATCAAGCTGAGGCTCTATATCACAGCAAATTCCATATCCATGAGAGCAAATAGAATAAATCATATCTTCTCCCACTCCTGCATCTCGCAAAATATCTGGCGCCTTCTGGCAATGTGCCTCTGGGTACATTTCAAAATCAATATCATGCAAAAGTCCTGTAATTCCCCAGTAATCTATCTCATCTTCGTATCCTAATTCTTCCGCATACCAGCGCATGACGCCTTCTACTGTCAAGGCATGCTGAATATGAAATGCCTCCTTATTATACTTCTTTAAAAGTTCGAATGCCTCTTCCCGGTTAATCAAACTGTCCATTTCCTTTCTCTTTCCTCCAGTTAATATGTTTTTATGTATTTGTTATATGTTTACCGTTCCATTTTTATCATATCTACCTAGAATTTTGTCTTACTTCCCAGTGATAGATATTAAGCTATGGTCAAACTATTTTTATTTTATCATCTTTTTTAAAAAAATACAACTTACTTTTCTTGCTATTCTTAAAAATTGTGATACAATTATTTTCATCTTCCCTTTATCATCCTAAAAAGCCATTTCACAGGCAACAAAACTAAATGATATCGGGAAATAAATTAATATTCTAAACATAAAGATTATTTCATTAAAAAATTTCACACTAAAAAAATAGAAAGGAATATTTATAAAAATGAATAACATAATTTTAATCGGAATGCCTGGTTCTGGAAAAAGTACAATCGGTGTCGTCCTCGCCAAAGTACTAGGATATGACTTTATTGACTCAGACTTACTTATTCAAAAGGAGACAAATCACCTTCTTTGGCAAATTATGGAAAAATATGGAATCGATGGATTTAATAAAATAGAAGAAAAAGTGAATAGTTCTATTGAGGCATCAAATTCTATCATCGCTACGGGCGGAAGTGTCGTTTACGGAGAAAAAGCGATGAGACATCTTGGA
Source organism: uncultured Blautia sp. (assembly GCA_964439395.1). Classification (GTDB taxonomy): domain Bacteria; phylum Bacillota; class Clostridia; order Lachnospirales; family Lachnospiraceae; genus JAUUSJ01. The sequence continues at coordinate 4,227 of CAYTNV010000024.1, forward strand.
GAAATCGGTACTATTATCTACCTAGATGTTAGCTACCAAACTCTTAAAAACAGACTTGGAGACTTAAAAAGACGAGGTGTTGTTCTAAAACCAAATCAAACTTTAAAGGATTTGTACAAAGAACGTCTCACACTCTACAAAAAATATGCCCATATTACTATCAACGCCGACCATATGAATATTCCTCAAACAGTTGACTCTATTATAAACGCTCTTAAATCCAAATAATATACTCTCATTATTTAAAGAAAAAGGAATTGGCGAGCATACATTGCAAAATTATAAAATTTTCATAAGTTCCTCCACTGTCTCTACAATATATTTTGCGCCCGCCTTTTCCAGCTCCTGTCTATCACCGTATCCATATAAAACTCCCATACAGTCAATTCCCACTTCTTTTGCTCCAAGCACATCATGTTCTCTATCTCCTACCATAAGAACCTCATCTAAATTTTGAATTCCATAACTTTCTAGAGCATAAGAAATTACATCCGCTTTTCTCACTCGTTTCTCATCCATTGTCGCTCCTGCCACATAATCAAAATATTGGTCTAACTTAAAATACTCTAAAATCTGCTTTGCAAACTTCTCTGGCTTTGAGGTTGCGAGCAAAACTTTTTTTCCATCTCGCTTTAAATTTTTTAGCATTTTCTCAACGTCATCATAGACAATATTTTCAAATATTCCATCCACTGTATAGTATTCTCTATAATACTTAATTCCAAGCCGTGCTTTTTCCTCGTTAAATCCATAATAGTTTTGAAATGATTGGGCAAGAGGTGGTCCAATAAATTTATACAAATTTTCTCGCTTATCAGAAATTCCAAACTTATTCAGTGCATACATCACAGAGTTAGTAATCCCTAGCCCTGGGTCTGTAATTGTTCCATCCAAATCAAATAAAATATAATGATACTTTTTCATTTTTCCTCCTAAATATTATTTTAATTTTTTTAACTATCTTTTTTTAGAATACCATATCCGTATTTTCTGAGCAAGATTTCTTTTTATCGAGAAAATCTCTCTATAAGACTAGTTAACAGTCCAGAAGAAATAAAGTAAAATAATATTAAGTTAGTCATATAAAACTTTTAAAATAAACTATAGAAACTAAAAATGAATTGCAGAAATTCAAGGAAGTGTAAAAAACGATGTATATAAGAATAGAAAATGTAAAAAAAAGCTATGGTCAGGGAGACAGTTTTGTAAATGTACTAAATAATATAAGTACAAATATTGAGCGAGGGCAAATCTGTGTCATCTTAGGTCCCTCAGGCTCTGGAAAGTCGACTCTCCTAAATGTAATCGGAGGACTAGATACAGTAGAGAGTGGTCACATTTTTATTGATGATTACGAAATTACTAGTCTAAAACAAAATGCTCTATCAGACTACCGAAGAAATACACTTGGATTTATTTTTCAATTTTATAATCTAATTCCAAATTTAACAGTAAAAGAAAATATTGAAGTATGCAAATATTTATCAAAAACTCCCCTAGATATAAATGAGCTCTTGGATATATTAGGTCTTAATGAACATCAAAATAAATTTCCATCACAGCTTTCAGGAGGTCAACAACAGCGCTGTGCCATCGCAAGAGCATTAATTAAAAATCCTAAACTTCTACTCTGTGATGAACCAACTGGTGCATTAGACTCTAAAACAGCAAAAGAAATCTTGATTTTGCTTGAACAAATAAATAAAAACTACGGCACAACTATGATTATCGTTACTCATAATAATGCCATCCAAAATATGGTACATAAGGTTATCAAAATTCGAGATGGACAAATTTATAAAGAATATGAATGTGAAGATAGAATTTCTGCTGCCGAACTTGAATGGTAGAAAGGTGGAAGTTTATGCAAAAATTATTATTACGTCGGACTCTTCGAGATTTAAAAGATAATTTCTTCCGCTATTTTTCTCTCTTTTGTCTTATTATTTTGGCCATGTTTCTTATTATATCTCTAATTGGTGCTGCCGAGAGTGTTATCGGAACAGTAAATAAAAGAGCAGCCGAAAATAATTTAGAGGATGGACAATTTGCAGTTTTCCTTCCTCTCACCGATAAGCAAATATCTAATCTTGAAGATGAGGGAATTTTACTAGAAGAAAGCTTTTATATTGATTTTGCTGCAACAGATAACTCCACCATTCGAGTTATGAAAATGAGAGAAAAAATCAATATGATAGAAATCTCAAAGGGTAGGCTACCCGAAAAGGAAAATGAAATTGCCATAGAGAGAATCTACGCTACTGCACATAATCTCTCTGTGGATGATACGATTGAAATTGCTGGAAAAGCATTCAAAATTACAGCGATTATAACCTCTCCAGATTATGACAGCTGTCTACAAAATATCTCCGATATGGCATCAGATGGAAAAATATTTGGAACAGCCTTTGTATCCAATGCAGCCTATCGCTCTTTATTAGAAACAGGAAAAGCACTCCATTCAGAAGAATACCGCTATAGTTATAAAAGAAAAAATTCCTCTGCTTTGGAGGATAACGAGTTAAAAGAAAAACTATTAGATTTTAAAATTAATGCTGATGATGTAGATGACCCTTATTTTACGGAAGAAATTAACGAAAAGTTAGAAGATAGAAATGATGTCACAGATGGAATTTCTAGTCTTGTGGATGCCTCAGTAGAACTCTGCGATGCCTTAGAAGAAATAGACAGCGGTAGTATTTCCCTAAAAAACGGAATGCAACTTATCTATGACGGACTAGCAGAACTAAATAAACAAACTAGTAATTTAACAACTGCGTCCTCTCGCCTTTTATCCTCTTTGCAAAGTATAGACGGAGCCATTGCCTCACAATACTTTGAATTTGATACTAGTCTTAATTCCTACGCAAACGCTGTTTCTTCCCTATATAATGGATATTCCAGTTTGATGGAGGGAGCAACTGATTTGACGGATGGAACAAAAGAACTAAGCTCCCACGGGAAGGAATTTCGAGATGGAGTAGAAGAACTAGAAGAAGAATCAAATACTCTGCTCAATGATTATTTCTCCCTGAAAATCGGAAACCTGACAAATTTTATAAAAGCAGAAGACAATCCAAGAATTAAAGCCGCTAATGCAGATGTTGAAATTAATATTTCTGTGGGAATGATAGCTGGTATTATTATTTTAGTACTTATTACTTACGTAATCTCTATTTTTATTATCCATTCTATCGACCAGGAAAGTGCCATGATTGGTGCTCTCTATGCACTTGGATTAAAAAGACAAGAACTTCTCTCCCACTATACAATGCTTCCTGTCCTTCTTTGTTTTACTGGTGGGACAATCGGAACAATTTTAGGCTACTCCAAATTTGGAATTTCTTATATGACTAGTGACTCCTACTCTTATTTCTCAATTCCAGATGTTGTGACAATTTATAGTCCTTATCTTTTAGTATATGGTATTTTTGTTCCTCCACTTATCGCTTTTATTGTAAATCGAATAATTATTAAAAAAAGACTCAATAAGACAGCACTCTCACTTCTTCGAAAAGAACAGTCTATAAAAAACATAAAGACAAGACAAATTAAATCAAACTCCTTCATCCGTATTTTTCAAATTCGACAATTTCTGCGTGAAAAGAGGAGTTGTATCGCTGTATTAGCTGCTATTTTTGTCTCTCTTCTTATATTAATGCTAGGACTTAATTGCTATGTCCTTTGTTCCAATATAAAAGTGAAAAATATAGCGGATACGAAATATACTTATATGTATCAATATAAATATCCAACAGATTTTCCTCCCGACGGTGGGACAGAAGCTTATATAGAGGGTTTAAAGAAAGAAAATCTTGGATATGATATGGAAATATCAATTATTGGTCTTACAAAAACAAATCCATATTTTCCTGCAATTAAAAGTAAAACTAAGAGTGAAATCAGCATTTCTACCTCTGTGGCATCTAAATATAATCTAAAGGTAGGTGAGGAACTTATTTTAAGAGATGAGGTAAATGAGAAATTTTATGGATTTACTGTTAAAGAGATTATCCCCTACTCAACAGGACTTTGCTGCTTTATGGATATCGATAATATGAGAGAGCTTTTTGACAGAGAAGAGGATTATTACAATATCGTCTATTCCACAAAAGAATTGGATATTGACTCTGGAAGGCTTTATTCTGTCTCCAAAAAAGCTGATGTAGAAAAAAGCGCTTCCATTTTCTTAACTTTAATGATGCCGATGTTTATCATGATGACGGTCGTATCTATCCTAATCTTTCTCATTGTTTTATATCAGATGATGAAGGTTATGATTGACCGCTCGAGCTTTTCTATCTCACTTATGAAAATTTTTGGATATAAAGATAAAGAAATTAGAAAACTTTATCTAGATGGAAATTTTTTGCTTATTGCAGTGTCCTCTCTCATTCTAATTCCTCTGTCTAAACTTTTTATGGACTCCATTTATCCAATTTTTATCGCTAATGTCGCTTGTGGAATAGAGTTGACATGGCCAATTTGGCTTTATCTTGCCGTTTATATCGGAATTTTGGTTAGCTATTTTATGATACAAATTCTTCTGATGAGAAAAATAGCAAAGCTGACAGCAACAGAAGTTTTAAAAGATAGAGAATAATTTTTCTTCTCTCTCTCTCCTCTGATAAAAATCAATCCACTCATCTAAAGATAACGGCTGATAATCACTGTACATACAAAAACAATTTAACATATTGCAAGGAATATATCTTCCATTATGAAGAGTATTCCTTGTAATTTTTTGAAATTGTAATACAAGCTGCTGATCTTGTGTATCATGTACATGTCCATAAAGCATATAGGTTCTTGGCTTCCCATTATTTAAAAGACGGTACTGTCCATTATAGCAAAACACAGGATAATGACTTAAAATCACTTTCCTTCCATTATCATGAATTTCGGCATAGGGCAAAATCCACTCCAATCTTGAGGCATCAAACTTCTTATCCTTTACAAAATAATCATGATTCCCCTGAATCAAATATAATTTTCCATTTAGCTGTTCCAAAATCTCATTTGTTTTTTCTCCTTTGGCATAAGAAAAATCCCCGAGAATAAAAACCTCATCCTTTTTCTTAATTTTTTTATTCCATTGAGAAATCATATAGGTGTTCATCTCTTCTACTGTAGCAAATCCTCGATTATCCATCTGCGTATTTAATGCCTCATGAAAAAAATGCATATCTGAAATATAATAACGCATCTCACTCTCTCCAATCTTAAACTCTATCTATATTATATTTTATCATTTATGCAGACTATCAACCATTACAAAAGAAAATATATTTCTTTCTAACTACGTATTGATTATCTAATAAATATATAAATTAACGCAAAAATAGACGGAACTTTTGATTCCGCCTATTTTAAATTATAACTCCGTGTATTCCATTTGTCAATAAGCTACTTTTTCTCATTCCACTTAGTATGCCAAATCGTTTTATTTTTTCTTTAAAATCCCTCTTTTTTATGTTCTGTATGTAAAAGCATATGAGCTTTATGAGACGTTGGTTTTCCAAAGAATTTCTTGTACATTGTCTGTACATCTGGATTTTCATGTGAGAATCGAAGCTCTGAATTTCTATCTAGATTATAAAGTTCCTTTCCTCTTGTATACGCCATCTCGATTCCATCGTGAATTGGCTGACCACCACCGCCAACGCAGCCTCCTGGACATGCCATGACTTCTACAAAATCATAAGCCACTTCTCCTCGCTCAATACGATTGATTAAATTTCTCGCATTGCCAAGGCCACTGACAACTGCAGTTCTTACGGTGACATCTCCGATTTTAAACTCAGCTTCCTGTAATCCATTATCTATATCAAATCCTTCGCTGCGAACAGGTGTAAAGGCATTTGTACTTGGATTCTCACCTTTTATTAAATAGTAAGCGGAGCGAAGTGCTGCTTCCATTACTCCTCCTGTTACCCCGAAGATGACTCCTGCTCCCGTATAATCCTTCATCGGTCTATCTCCCTCAATATCTTCAAGATTTTTAGGGCTAATATGGGCAGAGCGAATCATTTTTACAAGTTCTCTCGTTGTCAAAACTGCATCTATATCATGACCTGCATATTCTTTGTAAAATAATTCCATCTCTCTCTCGCTCTTTTTTGCAACACAAGGCATAACCGAGACGGTATAAATATTTTCTGGCTTCACCCCAATAATATCCGCAAAATAAGATTTCATAACAGCACCAAACATCTGCTGTGGAGATTTTGCAGTAGATAAACAATTTAGTAGATGAGGATACTGTGATTTAATAAAACGAAGCCATCCTGGACAACAGGAAGTAAACATTGGTCTATCTTTTAATTTTCCAGAAGTAAACCTCTCAATAAACTCTGTTCCCTCTTCCATAATTGTCAAATCAGCAGAAAAGGATGTATCAAACACATAATCTATTCCCATCTTCTTTAAGGAATCTAAAATTTTTCCTACAGTCGCCTCCGTAGGAGAAAGATTTAATTCCTCTCCCCAAGCCGCACGTACAGCAGGAGCAACCTGAGCTACTACAATTTTCTTTGGATCTGCAATCGCATCCCAAACTTTTTCTGTATCATCTCTCTCTCTAAGTGCACCAACTGGACAATGTGTAATACATTGTCCACAGAGAGAACAGTTTGACTCTTCTATTGTCCTATGCCTTGACACATTAACCGTTGTTCTAGCCCCAGTTCCTTCCATATCCCATACATGAAGACTCTGCACTTTATCACAAATCTGTACACATCTCATACATTTAATACATTTTGAGCTATCTCGAATCAATGGGAAATCTTTATTCCACGGCTTTTTCTCAAGTTCTGTCGGATATGGAATATCAATAATATTCAAATCATTTGCAATCTGCTGAAGCTTACAATTTCCACTTCTCGCACAGAGAACACATTTACAATCATGCTGAGATAGTAAAAGCTGGACAGTAGTTCTTCTGTCTTTTCTGACTTTTGGGCTATTCGTGTAAATAACCATCCCCTCTTCTGCTACATTATTACAAGCAGTCAGTAATTTCTCTTTTCCCTCCATCTCCACTACACAGACACGACAGGCTGCAATTTCATTAATTCCCTTTAAATAACAAAGACTAGGAATCGGAATGCCGTTTTTTCTGGCTGCTTCCATAATAGTTGTATTTTCTTTTACAGAAATCTGTTTTCCATCTATTGTAAAGTTTACCATTGTCTCTCACGACCTCCTTTAAAAATTCCATAACCAAAATGGTCACAGCGCAGACATCTAGAAGCCTCTTGTTTTGCTTCTTTCTCTGTCATACAATTCTCTACTCCGTTAAAGTCTAATACTCGTTCACACGCTTCTCTCTCTGTTAAATTCACTCTTCCACAAGGACTCTTGTCCTCATACGTTGCCTCCGGAATGTCTATATCACAAGAAATCTCATGGTGGAATCCTAAATATTCATCGATATTTGCCGCCACTACCTTAGCTGCGGCAATCGCACTAATGACTGTCGATGGTCCACTTGCACAATCTCCACCTGCAAATACCCCTCTCATATTTTCAAAGGCACCTGTGCTCTTCGTCACAATTTTTCCTCTCTCAACTGGAATCCCAGCCTCCTCAAAATGCTTTGTCTCAATATTTTGACCGATTGCCATAACTAGGAAATCACAAGGAATATAACTATCTTCTTCTCCCGTTGGCTTTACGCTTGCTCTGCCATTTTTAATGGAACTAATCATCTGCGGCGTTACATAAACTCCTCTTACATGATTATTTTCGTCTACATCAATCGCTGCAGGAGCTTTTAAAGTCTGAAGTTCAATTCCCTCTGCGACAGCACCATCAATCTCTGCTGGAAGAGCTGTCATATCTGCTACCCTTCTTCTATATACAATACTTACTTTTTTAGCACCGAGGCGTTTCGCAGTACGAACTGCATCCATAGATACATTTCCTCCGCCGATAACTGCAACTTCTTTACCAGTCAAATCCATAATTTCTTGCTTACCAACATTACGCAAAAACTGCACCGCAGACATTACTCCCTCTGCGCGCTCTCCCTCTAATCCTAATTTCTTATCTGTACTTGCCCCAATTGTAATTAAAACCGCATCGTATTGTTCGCGAAGTTCCTGAATCGAGATATCTTTTCCAATTTTTAATCCATGTTTCACTTCCACACCTGTTTTTAGAATTGCTGCAATATCTTGGTCTAGTCTTTCTTTTGGCAGACGATAGTTAGGAATGCCATAACGAAGCATTCCTCCAAGTTTTGGAAGCATCTCATAAATGGTAACCTGATGCCCCATAAGCTGCAAATAATATGCAGCGCTCATACCGCCAGGTCCACCACCTAAAACCGCGACTGTTTTTCCTGTGCTTGGCGCAGATTTCGGTGGCTCTACCTCACCTGCAAAATCTGCTGCCACTCTCTTAAGCCCCCGAATATTAATTGCGTCATCCATCATATTTCTTCGACATCTAGCCTCACAAGGATGCTCACAAATAAATCCACAGGTCGTCGGAAATGGATTATCCTTGCGAATTAAACGAATCGCATCTGCATATCTTCCCTCACGTACAAGTGCAATATATCCAGGTATATCAACTCTCGCTGGACAAAGAGCTACACAAGGAACTGGCTGACTATATTGACAAGTACAACGTCCATTTATAATATGTTCTATATAATCTTCGCGATATCCAAGCACTCCTTTATATACCATATTGGCAGCCTCATATCCAATTGCACAATCTGCGGAATTCATAATAGAAAGTGAAGTATTTTCTATTATTTTTAATGTATCAAGTGTCGCCTTCCCGTCTAATACGTCTGTAATTAAATTTTTCAATTGACCAAGACCAACTCGACATGGAACACATTTTCCACAAGTCTGTGCATGACATAATTCCAAAAATGCCCTGGACATATCTACTGGACATAAGCCTGGAGGACTTGACTCTATCCTTCTTTCCAAATCTTTATAGAGTCCCTCCATTACAATCTTAGCTCTATTGGGCGAAACAATTTCCAATCTACTCATAATTTTCCCCCTTTTCCTTTCTTTTTTTCGTTCTTTATTGATACATGTTTCATACGCAAGCATCATTATAAATGAAAGTACACTATCATAATTGGACTCTCATTTATAGATTTCTTGACATCTCTTATAATCATAACCTCAAAACCTAGCATTTGTATTTTCGGGGTTTTCTGCAAAAATTTTAAGTTTTCTTCAGTATTGAGAATCAATACTCATTATTATAGCGACTCATTTCTGATTTATCAAGCTTTTTTTCTGTTTTTTTGAAGAAATTTATTTTATTTTTTATACAATTGTGATTATTTTTCCTTTAATTTGCAATATTTTGATAGTCTTTTAACAATACTTATCCATACTCTCTATCGATACTTTTTATATTTTTCTAATTATTTTTCTAAATTTAAAATAATTTCTTTTTTTATTATTTTTTTATAAAATATATCTGAAAAATAATTCTTTTTTTAATATTTTACTATTTTTTTCTTTCTCTCTTTCCTCCTAATAAAAAACAAGATTGTATTTTTTTTCACACAATCTTGATATTCTCTTAACAAAAGTTTTATTGATAAAATTTGTAATTTTACAAGGATTACTTTACCAAAATTTAATTTTATGTTATACTTTTAAAGAGGAAAATACAGAAAAGCATTACTGTTTCAACAATTTATAAAAAATTTCATAAAGTGAGGTGTGGGTATAAATATGATGCATGTAAATGAATCTGCTGAAAACTATTTAGAGACAATTCTTGTTTTAAGTCAAAAGCTTCCAGTTGTTCGTTCCGTCGATATTGCTAATGAGCTAGGATTTAAAAAATCTAGCGTCAGTATCGGAATGAAAAATCTTCGCCAAAAAAACTATATTACAGTAACAGATGCTGGCTTTATTTATTTGACAGAGGAAGGAAAGAAAATCGCTGAGATGATTTACGAAAGACATAAATTTCTCTCTTCTTGGCTCATTAGCTTAGGTGTAGATCCAGCAATCGCTTCTGAAGATGCCTGTAAAATTGAGCATGTTATTAGCAAGGAAAGCTTCGCTGCTATTAAAGCCAATGTAGCAAAATAAATAAAAAGATGGTATTTACACAATATTTTCAATATTGATGTAAAACCATCTTTTCTTAATTTAACTGATTACTATATTTTTTCTTAATTCTTTTCTTAATATAAATATTTGTCTCTGTGCTCCACTGTTCTCTATAGATAAACATACTCACAACTTTTGCCAATGCCACCGCTGCAATTACGTCTATAATAGAATGTTGCTTTAATAACATCGTCGATACAATAATCAATGCCGCCCAAACAATACTAATGCAACAAAGTATTTTATTTCCTCTCAAATTCTTATCATGTAAAACAATACTATTCATCATCATTGACACATATACATGTAAACTCGGAAAAACATTAGTTGGTGTATCAATACGGTAAAGCCATTGCACAGCAGTCACGAAAATATTGTCTCTCGCAAACATCTCTGGTCTTAAATCCTGTGCATTTGGAAAAATAAACGAAATAAATAAAAAAGTACCTGTACCAACTACCATACTAATAACTGCATTTTTAAAGCTATCTGCACCCTGCCATGTCCATGTTGCATAAATCAAGACAATTCCCGCATACAAAAACCAACTAAAATACGGTATAATAAAAAATTCACAAAATGGAATTTTCTCATCTAAGCTTGTATGAAAAATATAAAGTCCTGGTCCCGTTCGTATTTTTTCTAAAAAAGAAAAACACCCTGTATATAAAATACCATATATTAAAAACAGAATTCGATATTTGTCAATTCTTATATCCAATTTCATCTGCTCTTCCCCTTTCCTATACGCCTTTCTAACATCTTATACGATTTTATTTTGAAAATCAATATTATCTTTCTTACAATTCCTTTTCAATTCCACTCAATTTTTTGGGCTATTTTCCTATTCTTTCCGTTTTACAAATAAATCACAAAGCTATTTTCCAATCAAAAAATATAACTCTTGGTATCCCCCTCAGATAGAAACACTTATATCATTATATCTAATATTTTAACTAATATTATTTGCATTAAACTTTAATTAAGAGTTAGATACCGTTTATATGAGTACAAAAAACTAATAAATGCATTAGAATATAGAATATATAAGTTTTTCTACTTAGATTTTTTGCAAAATTTAAGATAAAGGAGAATTAAGATGAATCGAATTAGAGAATTAAGAATCTCACATGGACTTTCTCAAAAAAGTTTAGGGTCAATTATTAATGTGAGTCAGCAAACAATTAGCAGATATGAACAGACGAATTCTAATATTCCAAATGATGTTCTTATTAAATTATCTCAATTTTTTCAAATTTCTATAGAATATTTATTGGACAAAAATCCTGCACCTAAATACAATACCCATGTCACAGAATCTTTTCGCAAGAAAAATAATATTTTAGATTTATACCAAAGTTTAGATGAAATAAATCAGAAAACTATGCTCATACTAGGAAATAGACTATTAGATGTTCAAACTCATTTAAATGCTGAAATAGGAAATCTAAAAAAAGAGCTGACAGAAGAAATTTATTCTGAATATGCTGATAAATATTACTTATAATAAATATATGAAAAATTCTCGTCTCTTTTTATTTCCATTGACTTGAAGCTTCGAGGAGAAGATTTACTCCTCAAGCAACAAGTCAGTGAATTATCAAACATTGTAAATTTCTCATATTCTCTGTGATAATAGCTATAAATGAAACATTATTCCAGGAAAACCACAACTTAATTTTATGATTTATCCGTATTTTGAATTTTACATTGTGAAAGTTTCCTATATACTATAAATTTTTACAAAAAAAATCGATATTTTTTACAAAAAAATATGGAAAAATTCTATGGAACGTTGTATAATATATATTACCAATATGAAAGAGAGGACTCACTATGAAACAAAATAATATGTTAGCTATGATTTTGGCTGGTGGCCGTGGTTCTCGTCTACATGACTTAACCAATAAAGTTGCTAAACCAGCTGTTTCATATGGTGGAAAATATCGCATCATCGACTTTCCACTAAGTAACTGTGCCAATAGTGGTATCGACGTTGTCGGTGTCTTGACACAGTATGAATCTGTATTACTTAACAGCTATGTTGCTGCTGGACGCCGTTGGGGCTTAGACGCTAAAGATAGTGGTGTATTTGTATTGCCACCACGTGAGAAAGCTGATGCCGACTTAGACGTTTACCGCGGTACTGCTGATGCTATCACTCAAAATATCGATTTTATCGATTCTTATGATCCTGAGTATCTTTTAATTCTTTCTGGTGACCATATCTACAAAATGAACTACGATAAGATGCTTGATTATCATAAAACACATAATGCAGATGTAACTATCGCCGTTATTCCTGTTCCTTGGGAGGAAGCTCCTCGTTTCGGTATCATGAATACAGATGACACAGGACGTATCATGGAATTTGAAGAAAAACCAGCAGAACCTAAGAGCAATCTTGCTTCTATGGGTATTTATATTTTCAACTGGAAATTGCTTCGCGAAATGTTAATCACTGATAAAGATGTTGAAGGATCAAGCCATGACTTTGGTAAGGATATCATTCCTGCTCTTCTAAATAATAATAAGATTCTCTGTGCATGGAGATTTGAGGGATACTGGAAAGACGTTGGAACAATCGATTCTCTCTGGGAGGCAAACATGGATCTTCTTGACAAGGATAATGCGCTTGACTTAAGCGATCCTACTTGGAAGATTTATACAGAAGACCCTACTACTTTACCTCATTATATTTCTGCTGAAGCTGATGTTAAGAACGCATTCATTAACCAAGGCTGTGTTGTAGAAGGTGATGTTAAGAATTCTGTATTATTTACAGGTGCAAAGGTTGGTGTTGGAGCAAAAATTGTTGATTCTGTTCTTATGCCAGGCGTAGTTGTAGAAGCTGGTGCTAGCGTTACTCGCGCTTTAGTTGCTGACAATATTAAGATCAGTGCTAATGCTGTTGTTGGTTCCGCTGACAGCGAACACATCGAGCTTGTAGCGAAAAACGTAAAGGAGGTAGAATAATATGGCTAAGGCATTTGGTATCGTTGCTTCTGCCGGAAGAAATATTTGGGTAGAGGGCTTACAATCTTATCGTCCTATTGGAGCTATTTCCTTCCTCGGTAGATATCGTGTAATTGACTTTTCAATCTCTAATATGAGCAATAGTGGAATTGATCAGATTCAGGTTTATCTTGAAAATAAACCTCGTTCTCTTGTTCAACATTTAGGAACAGGTAGACATTATAATTTAAACTCCAAACGCGGCGGATTACAGCTCTTATTCTCCGAGGGCGCTGCTCGTGATATTTATAATACAGACGTTGCTTCTTATTTATCTAATATGGAGCAAATTAAAGGTATGTATCAAGAATATGTTGTAATAGCTCCTAGCTATATGATTTACGCAGCTGATTTTGATGATCTTTTGAAAAAACATATTAACTCTGAGGCAGACATTACTATTTTATATCATAATACAGACAATGCAAAAGAAGCTTACTTAAACTGCAAGACTCTGAATTTAAACCGTCAAAAAGGTGTGGAGGCTCTTGTTATTAACGATGCTTCAACTCCTAATAAGAGTATCTCCATGGATACTTATATCATGAAAAAAGATCTCTTCATCGAGTTAGTTGAGAAAGCTCATAAATTCTCTTCCGTTTACTCCTTAGCTGATATTATCAATAATGAATGCGTTAACCTTGACGTTCGTGGAATTGAACATACAGGATACTTTGCAGCTATTACTGATTTCCATAGCTTCTACAAAGCTAATATGGAATTAATCGACTATAAGGTAGCTACAAAATTCTTCACAGATGAATGGCCAACTTATACTCGCACAAACGACTCCTGCCCAACACAGTACTTTAACTCCTCTAGCGTAAAAGCATCTGTTGTATCTAACGGCTGCTCCATCGAGGGATCTATTGAAAACTCCGTTATCGGACGTGGATGTACAATCGGAAAAGGTGCTGTTATTAAAAATAGTGTTATCCTACCTGAATGTGTAATCGGTGAGAATGTTTATATCGAAAACTATGTAATGGACAAGCATTCTAGTGTAATCCATGAAAACAAGATTATCGGTGAAGAAGGTAATCCAGGTTATATCAAGCGAGAAGATGTTCTATAAGATTTTATAATTTCTTATAAAAAAGAGGAATGTTATTAATGTGACATTCCTCTTTTTTTATTGTTCTGCTCAAATACCAATCTTTTTTCCCTATCCACTTACTTATCTTTATAAAATATATATTGACATCATAAGACGAAATTAGTAAAATAACAGCTATAGGTTAGAATAAAATAAATATAACTATATAATATATCTATATTAGGAGATGATTTTTTGGACAGTTCCATTATAATTGGACTTATTACTATTATTGTTCTAGTTGTTTTATCTGCTTTTTTTTCCTCTGCTGAAACTGCCCTCACGACAGTGAATAAACACCGACTAAGAGCACTCTCAGAAGATGGAAATAAAAGAGCTGCGCAGGTTTTACGTATGACGGAAGATCCAGGAAAAATGTTAAGTGCCATTTTAATTGGCAATAATATTGTCAACTTATCTGCTTCTTCTTTAGCGACTACTTTAACTGCAAAGATTTTAGAAGCACTTCATTTTAGCCATCTCATAAGTATGGCGGGAGGAATTTCCACAGGTGTGTTAACTCTTATTGTCCTAGTTTTCGGTGAGATATCTCCAAAAACAATGGCGACCATTCATAATGAAAAGCTCTCCCTTTTATATATTCCTGTCATATCTGCATTGACGACGATATTAACTCCTATTATTTTTTTAATCAATCAGATTGCTAATCTCTTTTTGAAGTTACTCGGGGTGGACACAACAAAAAACGGAGTTACTATGACAGAAAAAGAGCTTAGAACCATTGTCGATGTCAGTAGAGAAGATGGTGTCATAAAAAATGAAGAACACGAAATCATCAATAATGTTTTTGATTTTGGTTCTTCTCTCGCCAAGGATATTATGCAGCCTAGAGTAGATATGGTATTTGCCTCAGCTGATAGCAGCTATGACGAACTTGTAGATATCTTTTTAAAAGATCAATATTCCAGACTTCCGATTTATGAAGATTCCAAAGATAATGTGATTGGGATTTTATACTTAAAAGATTTATTTTTCTACCGCGTTCAAGATAAAAAAAGAGAATTTAATATAAAAGATGTTCTAAGAGAACCTTTCTTCACTTATGAATATCAAAAGACTTCTGTTCTTATGAAAATCATGAGAGAAAAGGCTGTAAGTTTTGCCATCGTCTTAGATGAATACGGTTCTACTGCCGGCTTAATTACATTAGAAGATCTATTAGAAGAGATTGTCGGAGATGTGCGTGATGAATTTGATGATGACGAATTAGAGACAATCAAATGTATTGGTCCTAATACTTACGAGGTAGATGGTACACTAAAGATTGATGATTTGAACGACGCGATTGGAACATCTATTGAGTCCGAAGATTATACTTCCATTGGTGGACATATGATTGAGCTTTTGGATCATCTTCCAGTAGAAAATGATGCCGCAATTGAAGGTAATATATTATATAAAGTATTATCGATTCATAAAAACCGTGTGGAACGCCTCTTTATTCAAATTAATGACGTAGAAGAAAATGCTGATACCGAATATTAATACTTTACCATTACACAAAAACAAACTCCACTTATAGTTTAATTATAAGCGGAGTTTATTTTTATTTTTTACTGAGTATTCTCACTCAAACATATTCAACTGTATTCTCTGCAAATAAATATCCAACTAATTTTGCCTCATGAGATATCAAACTTCTAATTAATGGCGATGCATAGAGAAGGAACTCAAATCAACATTCTTTTTCAAGTTCTCGTATACTTCTCTCTTATCTGCTTGACCGATTAACTTATCTCTATCTCGTTTTGACTCATTTGGAGCTTTATGACGACTAGATCCACCTACACATCCTCCAGTACATGCCATACCCTCGATAAAGTCTGCTGGAAGCTTTCCGATCTTTAACATGAGAAGAGCCTTCTTACACTCTGCTGCTCCATTACATTTCATAACTTTAATATCTGTAGACTCACCTGTCTCTTTTAAGCACTGTAATACAGCCTCTGTTACTCCACCGCTATCGCCAAATCTCTTACCGAAAATACTTGCCTGCTGTGTATCATTTGCTTCCGGCTCTAATTGAACATCTTTCGCCTTCATCATAGCGCGAACCTCGCCAAATGTTAATACAAAATCTGCATTTCCCTCAATTGATTTATCTTTTACTTCACTCTTCTTTGCCACACATGGTCCAACAAATACAGTAATTACATCTGGATCTTGTGCTTTTAACATACGAGAAACTCCACACATTGGAGAAACAGTTGTGGACATATTATCTAATACCTGTGGGAAATGTTTTTTAATCATATTTACGAATCCTGGACAGCAAGATGTTGTCATCTTCTTACCTTCTTTAAATGCCTCTGCCCATTCTTCTGCCTCTGCGGCTGCTGTTAAGTCTCCACCAAGTCCAACTTCAATCATATCGTCAAAACCTATTTTCTTAAGTGCTGTTCTCCAGCTTGACATTGTGATATCTTTACCAAACTGTCCTTCTGTAGCTGGCGCTACCATAGCTACAACTCTCTTACCTGCATTCATTGCATTGATAATATCTACGATAGATGTCTTGGAACCTAAAGCACCAAATGGACAACTATGAATACACATACCACATTCGATACATTTTTCCTCATTGATTACAGCAAGACCAGTCTCTGGATCCATTGTAATAGCATCTACTGGACAACTTCTCTTACATGGACGCATAAGGTCTGCAATTGCGTTATATGGACAGGCCTGAGAACATTTTCCACATTCTCTACATTTTGTTGGATCAATATAAGCTCTATGTACGCCAATAGAAATCGCACCAAAATTACAAGAATTTTGACAAGCTTTACCCATACATCTTTGACAGTTATCTGTTACTACGTAACGAGAAATTGGACATCCCTCGCAGGCAGATGGAATAACCTGAACAATATTATCACTCTCTGTATCACTTGGACATTTGCCCTCTGCAAGACGAATTCTCTGTCTAATTACTTCTCTCTCCTTGTAAATACAGCAACGAAATTGCGCCTGTGGTCCAGGAATCATCTCTGTTGGGATGAAGTCTTTTTTCTCCTGAAGCTGGCCTTCGTACGCTAATTTTGCTACCCTATAGAGAACGTCATGTTTTACCTTTAAAATTGTAGCGTCATTTGTTACCATGTTTCTCCTCCTAATCAGTTAAATATATCAAAATAGTTTATAGTATAGTTTATATTTTAACATTCTTTTGCTGTTTTTTCAATATTTTTCCTCATTAATATCTTATTATTTTTCGTACAATTATAATATTACCTTTTTTTCTTTGTTTTGTTTGTTATTTTTTTAACAATATAGATCACGACTCACATTAACTTTAAATTAAAAGACAAAAAGCTATGACAACTTCTCTGTCATAGCCTTTCCCTTCTTAATATCCTAAACTGCTGCTAGTGCTTGAACTCTCAGATGATGTAGATGATGAAGATGAAGTAGAACTTTCTGTAGAACTTGAACTACTGCCACTCGTATTTATATCATAATATATCTTAACTGGCTGTATCTCAGTTTTTGCTGCAAGATATTGTTTTATCTCTGTAATCGTATTCTGACTCAATCCTTCACTTGTCGTTAAGTATGCTATAATACTCTTACTACTATCTTCATAGTTTGTTACATAGCCAATCGAACAAGTCAAAATCTCTGGATACATTACTTTTAATGTCTCTCCGTATTCTCTTATCTTATCTTTTTTCAAATTATCTGGAAGTACAGAATTTGGGTCTTCTCTCGACTGAAAAACTTTCACTTCCATATCATCTAAAAGATAGAGCTTCCTTGCCTCTTTAGCCTTATTAATATTTTTCTCAGTAACACGTTTTCCTAAAAGTAATACTTCTATAACGTTTTCCTCTTTATCTACATTCGTTCCCACAACTCGTGTACCACCAAAATTATACTGTTCTTCTACATAACGCTGAATATTATAATCTGTGATTCCATGTATATAAGTTTGATAAATGAGTAAACCAACTGGCGCAACTGCAATAAATGCAAATATAATCAAGTATATTCTACTGACCGCACTCTTTTTTCTTCTCACCATAACGGTTCCTCTATTTACAATAAAGAAAACAATCACAGCTCCTATACATACAAAATAACTATTGATAAAAAGCATGTACAAACCACCACTAATGTACACAGATGCTCCTTTTGCTACACCACATCCCATTGTACAAATAGAAGGTAACATTGCTGTAGCCACTGCCACACCAGAAAATACATTTACTTTTTCCCTGCGAGTAATAGATATAGCAGTTATAATTCCAGCAACTAGTCCAATAAATGCCATCGAAAAACTAGGCGATGTTGTATAGAGTAACTGCGAGGCATTTTTAGACGCACCAATCACAAGAAAATAAAAAGCAGAGACCATAACTCCTATTACTATCTGCAATATAAAATGAAGTAAAGAACTTCCAACAAGAGTAGACTCTCCTTCTACAAATGCGTAAGCAAGTGAAATCATGCTTCCAAATAATGGCATTAGCATCATACCACCAATTAATAAAATAATATTATTAGAATTTAATCCCATAGCAACTAATAAAACTGCTAATGCATATCCCCAATAGGTCAACTGAGTTCCCTTAGATATCTTTAGAATTCTACTCCGCAGCTCCTCACGGTCAGCCACATCAGAACTCAAGAAAGTCACTTCTTGGAATTTCTCTTTAAAATTCTCCCACATTTTTTTTCTCCTTTATATTATTTTTTTTAATATTCACAAAAACGGAACTACTTTTGTTCTTATATAGTTTATAATCTTTTGTTATAATTTGTCAATATAATTCACTGTTTTTTCTATTTCTTATGTTTATTTTTAAATTTATTGTATCTATTCTCAAATAAATAAAAAACCACAATCTTGACAGCTATTTCGTCGCTCTCAAAATTGCGGCTCCCTCCCCTTAAATTTTTATTTGTCTTCCAGTTTCATCTATTTTATATTGTTGCCGATAAATCATTTTAGACACGGGGATAAAGGTATATCCCTTTTTCTTTAGCTCTATAATCATCGTCTCTAAGGCATCTTTCGTATACTGAGTTCCATTATGAAGCAAAATAATAGAACCATTTTGTAAATTTTTATGTTCTACTACAGTTTGAATTATATTTTCCACTCCATAATTTTTCCAATCTAAGCTATCCACGTCCCATTGAATCGTATAATATCCACATTCCCTTGCGGTTTTTACTACTTGCTCATCATAGTCACCATAAGGTGCGCGAAACAAAATCATTTCCTTTCCAATTAAACTTTTTACTCTATTATGTGCTTTTTTTATTTCTTCGATTTGTTCATTTTTATCTATCTGAGTCATATGTTTATGATTATCCCCATGATTTCCAATATCATGACCTCTCTTCGCTAATTCTTTCACCGCCTCTGGATAACGAGCTACCCAGTCTCCTGTGACAAAAAAACTAGCTTTTACTTTATTCTCATCTAAAATTTCCAAAATCTGCTCTAAATCTTCTATCCCCCATGCTGCATCAAAGGTTAAACTAATATATTTTTTTCCACCCGTATCTACAGAATAAATAGGAAGATTTTCATTTTTCTTTTCTGCCTGCGAGCTAGTCATCATAATACTTTTTCCTTCCAAACTAAGGAAAGCGACAATCGCAACGCATACAATGATAAGCTTAAAAAAGATATTCTCTCTCATCTTTTTCCCTTTTATATTTTTTTAATGTCTATTTAAATACCAAAAAAAATATGATATAAAAAAGTCGTCACCACTTGTGAATTTACTCACTCGTGTGACGACCTTTTATTTATTTTGTTGCCTGAACAATGGCTTCATATACTGCTTTACCATACTTTTGAGTATTCTCACTCATGCTCTTTGCTTCTGAAGGATTCGTAATAAATCCAAACTCATCTAGGCATGCTGGCATAGTTGTGCGATTTAATACGGATAATCCTGTTCTTTGCACTAGACCACGATTAGGGAATCCTGTAGCCGCCCTAATCTTTGCCTGCATAATCGATGCAAGCTGATAAGAAGTTAAATCATTTTTCTTATTTGGACGATTCGGGTTATATAAAGTCTCTGTTCCTTCTGAAGTACTTGTATACGAATTAATATGTATACTCACAAAAATATCTGCATTGAGCTGATTTGCAAATTCAGAACGACTGCTTAATGTCAATGTCTTATCTGTCAATCTTGTATAATAGACTTTAAAATTAGGATCTTTATCAAAATAAGTTTTTGCTGCCTTTACAATCTGTAAAGTTAAATCCTTCTCCTTTAAGCCATTGCCTATTGCTCCCGTATCAGCTCCACCATGACCCGCATCTAAAACAACAATCTTTGCTTTTCCGCTTCTCTTTTTCACCTCTGATGAACTAGTACTATCATTTTTAACAGTTGCCTTATTACTTACAGTTACAATTGAATTTTTCTCATCGTAACTATAATTAATTCCTAAGTAATCGCATACTTCCTTTGCTGGAATTAAGACACGCTCCACTTTCGTATCTTGATAAAGCACAACTCTAGGAGCCACAGTAAGCTTTACATCTCTGCCATTTAACTTGGCGGTCTTCTTACCTACTGTTAAGACTAGCTTATTAGAGCCTAGCTTTAATGTCATGCGCTTTGTTTCCTTATTATAAGTTCTCTTGACACCTAATCCACTCTTTACTAAAAAACGATTACAAGGCATCATGACACAGTTGTTAATAACAACACCAGGTGTATCCTTCAAATCAATTGCTTTGTCTCCATTCTTTACTAAGACTGGATGATCATATTGATATGTTTTGCCGTTATACGTGAGTTGTACCTTAGTTGTCCCCTTACCACCTACAGATGCATCCACCTGACTAGCAAGTGAAAGAACTAAAGTGAATGCGAGAAGCAAAGAAAATACTGTTTTTAGCTTTTTCATCATCTTATCTTCTCCCTTATTAAATTTTATTTTCTGTTTATAATAATACCATATTCAAAAAAATTGTCAACGGTTTATGAATAAAATCTCTCTTTGTCATTTTTTGTTTTGCCATATACCTTTTGAGCTGCATAAGATAGTCATCTGCTCACAAAATAAAAAATACAGTATATATAAATGAATATATCATCTAGTCGAAATCTTCAAGTTTTTATTTTATTCCAACTATTTCCATTTATATTTTTTAGTTAAATTATAAATAATAAATACATAGAAAATATATTTTTATTAAATGGAGGTTTTATTATGAATAAAAGACACAATCATTTTCTTTTACTTTTTCTTTTAGTATCTGTTCTTTCCCTCTCTCTTTATGGATGTGGAAATGATAATACCGATCAAAATGGAAATGACACCTCGCAGACTGCCACTGATATGCAAGAAAATGGCACAGATACTTTAGATGGAAATACTACTAATAATGATGCTAACTCTGCTAATACTACAGCCAATAGCGATGAAGATTTTAATGATGCCAATGGCAATAATAATGGTGATAAAAATGAGACAACTGCTTCCAATGCGAATGGAACGACAGGAACAGGCATGATTGAAGGCGCTGTCGATGATGTTGGCGATGCAGCGGAAGATGTAATTGATGGAGCTGAAGATATGCTTGACGGTGACACTGATACCACTGCTAATACAAATACGACAAAAAACACGACACAAAAATAAAAACAAAAGTAACCTCCAAATACTAGAGGATGAACTCTAAATATTTGGAGGTTCTTATCATTTTTATATTGTTTTTTCTTGAATTAAACCTGTTCGATAAGCATGAAGCAATTTTTCTAAATCCTCAATACGATTTCTAATTGCCTTTCCATTATCCGTATCATTTACCAAAATACGATTTTGATTTCTCTGAATTAACTGTGTAGAAGAATGAATATCCGTCTCATTTACAATTACATCTTTTGTTGATGTAAATGGTTCATGTGATACAAGGCGCATTTCTCTTGAATTATAAATTAATGTATAACCTGCAATTCCTGTTTTTGTCTGGTATGCCTTTGAAAAACCACCGTCGATAATTAGAACTCTACCACCACATTTTACTGGAGATTCCCCTCTCTTAAGCTGAACTGGCATATGTCCATTAATAATATGCCCCTCAGATGGGTCTAACCCAAATTCCATCATAATACGATCTACTACTTCAGGTTTTTCAATTAACTGATAATAATGATCCTTTTTCTCTTGCTGAATCTGCTTATCATCGATAAAATATCTCTCAAAAGTAGCCATCTTCTCTTTTCCATATACTGGAGAATTCTCATTTGACCAAATATACCACATAATATCTTGACCATAATAATAGTCTTCTAAATTATCCTGCTGATAATATCCTTTTCTGGCATAGTACTCTAATACCTCATAGAGACTCTTTCCTGAATATGTATATTTTCCAATTTTTACTTCTCTAAAAGTTCCATCCTCATTTAGAGGAACACAGCCATGATAAAGCAAATTAGAGTTATGGACGAGGAAAAGAGCTCCTTTGGAGAATAGAAAACGCACATGCTTTTGTAGCTTCTCACAGTTTTTAAATGCTTTCTTTAAACGCTGCATTAACGCTTCCTCGCTCTCAGAAAGTTTATATGGGTCTTTTGGATCTATCGTTGGAAAATTCTTATCAAGAAGTGGATACTCCTTTCCATCAATTGTAATAATTCCAGTCTCATAATTGATTTTATCAAGCAATCTCCTAGAATCCATATTAAATTCAGGTCTTCTTGAGATAAGCTGTCCCTCTAGCTTAAATTGAATAATCGCAATCGCCTTATGCATCTTCATATTAAGCTCAATCTCATACTTTTCTTGCTGTTCTTCATCTGCATGAATATCAAAGCATTCACAAGGGTCGTCCGCATAAGTATCCAACGCAAATCTAGCGAGAGGAATTAAATTAATTCCGTATCCTTCTTCTAGAACATTCAAATTATTATAGCGAGCAGAAAGTCTAATTACATTGGCTATACAAGCCTTATGGCCAGATGCCGCCCCCATCCATACAATATCGTGATTTCCCCACTGGAAATCAACAGAATGATACTCCATCAAACGATCCATAATAATATGAGCTCCAGGACCTCTGTCAAAAATATCTCCGATTACGTGAAGTTGATTCACAACAAGTCTCTGAATCAAATAAGAAAGTGCTATAATAAACTCTTTTGCACGGTCAAGACGAATAATTGTAGCAAAAATCTCATTATAGTATGCCTCTTTATCCATAACGCGATTGTTTTCACTGAGTAATTCTTCCATAATATAGGAAAAATCATTTGGCAAGCATTTACGTAACTTTGATCTTGTATATTTACTAGAAGTTTCTTTACAAACCGCGATAAGACGATTTAATGTAATCTTATACCAGTCGAGTAAATCTTCCTCATTTTTTTCTCTATGAATCATATCTTCTAACTTTTCTTCTGGATAATAAATCAAAGATGCTAATGATCTTTTATCTTTTGCACTTAATGTATTGCCAAATACATCCTCTATTTTATAGCGAATTGCACCCGAACCATTTTTTAATACATGTAAAAACTGCTCATACTCTCCATGAATATCAGATACAAAATGCTCTGTTCCTTTTGGCAAATTCAAAATTGCCTGAGAATTAATAATTTCGGTACAAACAGAAGCAATATCTGGATAAAGTGCAGCCAAACTTTTCAAATATTTAATTTCTAAATCACTCATTTTACCTTCTCCTCTTTTCTTTCTTGTCATCTTATTGCTATGCGGCAAAAATTGCCTTCCTCCTCTCTCTAGAGAATTCCTTTTTCCTTTTGCTCAAGTTGAAGATATCCTCTCATCTCGATTAAAGGTAAACCTTTATTTAAAATGTAATCCCTCGTAATTGTCACCCTACCAATATTATCATCTTTTGGAATTTCATACATAATATCTAGCATTAATTCCTCGATAATTGAGCGAAGCGCTCTTGCCCCCGTTTTTCTTTCTAGCGCTTTTTCTGCAATTGCCTCTAATGCCTCCTCCTCGAAGCAAAGCTGCACTGCATCTAACTCAAGTAGTTTTTCATACTGCTTTAAAATTGCATTCTTTGGTTCATGTAAAATACGAACAAGCATCTCCTTATCAAGTGCCTGCAAAGAATAAACAACTGGAAGTCTTCCGATAAACTCTGGTATCATTCCAAATTCACGCAAATCTTCTATTGTGACATACTGAAATAAGTTTTTCTCATTGTCAAATTTATCTTTTAAATCTGCCTGAAATCCAATCGAAGACTGTTTTGTCAATCTTCTCTTAATGATTCCATCTAATTCTGGGAAGGCTCCTCCACAGACAAATAATATATTTCTTGTATTAATTGTCGTTGTCGGCACCATAGCGTTTTTACTTGTAGCTCCAACTGGCACCTCCACCTCGCTACCTTCCAATAGCTTCAATAATCCCTGTTGTACTGCCTCGCCGCTGACATCTCGGCTATTCGTATTTCTCTTTTTTGCAATCTTATCAATCTCATCGATAAATACAATTCCGCGCTCAGCTTTCTCCACATCATTATCAGCTGCCGCAAGTAATTTTGATAATACGCTTTCCACGTCATCACCAATATATCCAGCCTCTGTGAGAGAAGTCGCATCTGTAATCGCTAATGGAACATCCAAAAGTTTTGCCAATGTCTTTACAAGATAAGTTTTTCCACTTCCCGTTGGACCAATCATCAACATATTGGATTTGTCAATCTCAATTTCATCCATTGTATTAGTCGCCACTCTCTTATAATGATTATACACAGCAACACTGATTACTTTTTTCGCATGATCTTATCCAATAACAAAATCATCTAGCATTCCCTTAATTTTATGTGGTGCTGGAATATTTTTTAGAGAAAAGACTGGCTCTTCTTTCTTTTCCTCTTTTTTCTTTTTTACCTTCTGAGACTTTGGTTGCTGCATTCCAAATATTTTAGAAAAATCCATTTTGGAAAAATCAGCAGAATTCATATCAAAAAAGCGAAATTGACCACTATTCATACTGTCTAAAGTCTTTTGCATACAGTCGGAACAAATATTCATATTTCCTGGCATGGATATCATTTTTCCTGCCTGCTTTTCGCTTCTTCTACAGAGATAACAATATCTTTCATACTCATCGTGAGAGTTTGTCTTATTATTATCAGCTTTCTCTATCTCTTCTTGCTTTGTTAATTTTTCTTGATCATCTATTTTATCCATATTTTTTCCCTTTCTACTTTTATCTATATCATGCAAAATGTAGAATGCCTTCTCATTTTCTAGCAAATTATCTCCTGTCAACGGATTTATTTTCTTGTTCTACTTTTCAGTATAACAGATTTCTTCTAATCAAGCCATATATTTTTCCAAGCTTGAGATAATAATAATATCCCTTTTTTTATATCCTCCTCCTGCAATTTTGCAAACCCCAATATAAGCATCGGATAAGAAAAACTCATTTGTTCTTCTATCGCATACTCGCTAATTCCGTACACTTTTACTCCATGCTCTCTCGCAAGCATAATCAATTCCTTTTCTTCTTTTTTTGTATGACATTCTAAGAGGATATGAAGACCCGTACTCGCATTTTTCACTTGAATATATGGTTCAAAATGCTTACAAAGTTTCACTAGCGTATCTCTCTTATTTTTGTATACGCCTCTCATTTTATTTAAATGGCGCTCAAAATATCCCTCTGTTATAAATAACTCCAAAATCTTTTGGTCTGTTCTAGAAACCGTACAAGCCAAAAATCCAACTTGCTGTTTATATAACTCATACAATTTCCACGGAAGCACTAAATAACTAATACGAATTGCTGGAGCAATTGCCTTAGAAAATGTACCACAGTAGATCACTTTTTGCTGTCTATCGATCGATTGCAAAGATGGAATTGGTTTTCCCTGATATCGAAATTCGCTGTCATAATCATCTTCAATAATATATCTTCCCTCTTCCTGATTTGCCCATTCTAATAGCTTTAATCTTCTTTGGATTGGCATAACAAAACCTGTCGGATACTGATGCGCTGGCGTTACATATAAAAGTTGAGCCTTAGATTGCTCTAGCCGTCTAGTGCAAATCCCCTGTTCATCTACTGGAATCGCCTCAATCTTATAATTCATCTTGCGAAAGATAGAGTACGGCTTTAAATAGACTGGATTTTCCATAGCAATTATTTGTTGAAATCCCAAAATCTGAGTGAGAAGCAAAATTAAATAATCATTTCCTGCCCCAATAATAATCTGATCTTCATGGCAATTTACACCTCTTGATTCATGTAAATACTGTCTAATTGCCTTTCGAAATGAGAGTTCTCCCTGCGCATCACCTGTCTGAAAAAGCTCGCTATTAATTTCCATCATGACTTCTTTATTTAATCTTCGAAAACAATTATAGGGAAAAGCATTCATATCGACCCCATTTGGTGAAAAATCAATTGAAATATTTTCCTGCTTTTGCTGTTTCCGCTCTACTTTTTCCTCCTGATGTATATGTAAATTGGCAAGCCCTTCTATCTTCGATATAAAATATCCCCTTCTTGGCATATTTTCAATATACCCCTCTGATAAAAGCTGTGCATATGCCATATCAACTGTATTCCGACTCACTCCAAGATGTACAGCTAAGCTCCTGCAAGACGGAAGTTTACTCCCACATTCTAGATTACCTGCACGAATTTCTTCTCTAATATAGGTATAAATTTGTTCATATAAAGGTTCTTTTTTATTTACGTCAAGTGCTATCGTAAGCATTATTTTTCTCCTTTTCCTCTCTATAAACTACTATAATTAGTTTATACTTTTCTGTCAACCACAATATATATTTTATAATATCCACACTTCCATATCTCGCAAATGAGAATGCTTTGTGCAATAGGATATTGTGTTTTAATGAATTTTTGTCCATTCGTCTATTTAAGAAACATGTTTTTCCCTTGTTTTACATATACTCTTTATGAAAACAATTTTGCTCTATTATATATCAAAAGTATGAAAATATATATACTCAATATGATAGAACTTTAAAATTTAGGAGGAATTTATGCATTTTTTTCAATCTTTTTTTCGCCCTTTTTTTTATCTTTTTTTCTTTCTTCTTGGATTTAGTCTTCTTCCTGCTTCTTGCCTCGCCACTTCCTCCTCTAAGGCAGAAGATGAAATCGAAGATAATAGCTTACACGCAAAATCAGCAATTTTAATGGACGCAGATAGCGGAAGAGTTCTATATGAAAAAAATGGGTATGAAAAAATGCCAATGGCAAGCACTACTAAAATTATGACTTGCATCTATGTATTAGAAAATGCAAATCTTGAGGATACCGTAACAATTTCCTCTCTAGCTGCCTCTCAACCTAAGGTTCGTCTCGGTGTACAAGTCGGTGAAGAATATCGACTTGGGGACCTCCTATATGCTCTTATGTTGGAATCCTATAATGATGTGGCAGTCGCTATCGCCGAGCATGTAGGAGGAACAGTGGAAAATTTTTGCAAGTCGATGACAATACGTGCAAAAGATTTAGGCTGCAAAAATACGTCCTTTCAGACACCAAACGGGTTAGATGCCGATAATCACTATACAACAGCAAGAGATTTGGCTCTTATCGCCCGCTATGCTATCAAAAATGAAAAATTTATTGAAATCACCAATACTCCCTCCTACGAAATCAAAGAGCTTAAAAATCATTCCTCCCGCTCTCTCACAAATAAGGATGCCTTCCTTCAGCAATTCGAAGGTGCCATCGGAGTAAAAACAGGATTTACTGGAAAGGCTGGTTATTGTTTTGTCGGAGCAGTAAAAAGAGAAAATCGAAGTTTTATTTCTGTCGTCTTGGCAAGCGGTTGGCCGCCAAATAAGCAGTGGAAATGGAGTGACACAAAAATCTTAATGAATTATGGAGTGTCAAATTACGAGTATAAAGAAGTTTTGTCCAATAAGAAAAGAAGCTCTTTATCTGTCGCACGAGGTCTTAATAACCAAGTTTGTATCGCACCAGAAAAAAGCTTCTCTCTTCTACTCTCCTCAAAAGATAAAGTACAAATCAAAACCCAATATCCAAAAGAACTTAAGGCTCCCGTAAAAACTGGACAATTAGCTGGATTTTCTTATATTTATGTCAATAATCAGCTTATAAAAACAATCCCTCTTCGCACAACCTACTCTGTAAAACGAATGAAATATTCCCACTATCTCGGAAAGATTGTTCACCAATTTATCAGTTCGGATTATGTAAATTACCTATTCTAAAAGACTTTTATTATAAAAATCTGATCCGTGCCTATGGCATTCCCACAATCTCCACTGTATTTGTACTCTAAGACATCACTTTAGATACTTTCATAGTAGATAATTTCTCAAAAACTCAAGAAAAGCCTCCATCTCTTCTCTCGTTCCAATTGTAATTCTAAGATAATTATCTAAAAGTGGCTTATCAAAATAACGAACATAAATATCTCTCTCCCTCGCAGCCATAAAGATATCTTTTGCCTTCTTTCTGGCGTGAGTGGCGAAGATAAAGTTTGCCTTAGAGTCTGGGAAGGAAAAATCTAATTTTTTCATCTCATCTTTAAACCACTCTCTTGTCTCAATAATTTTAGCATTCATTTTCTTAAAATACGTATCATCCTCAATCGATGCCACACCTGCTATAATAGATGGACGATTCATCGTATAAGAATTAAAGGAATATTTTACATCATTCAAAGATTTAATCAAAGCCTTATTCCCCATAGCATATCCAATACGCATTCCTGCCATAGAACGTGACTTTGAAAAGGTCTGTACTATTAAAAGGTTTCCATATTGCTCAAGAAGAACTTTCGCACTCACACCTCCAAAATCAATATACGCCTCATCAATAATAACGATAACATCCTGATTCATTTTAATAATTTCTTCAACCTTCTCTAACTCCATAAATACTCCTGTAGGAGCATTTGGATTAGGGAAAATAACACCGCCATTTTCAGACTCATAATCTTCCACCTGAATCTCTAAATTTTCATCTAGCGCTTTCATCTCATACGGAATCTGAAATAGTTCTGCCCATACATCATAAAAAGAATATGTAATATTAGGAAATACGATAGGCTTATCTGCATTGAAAAATGTCAAAAATGACATTGCAAGTACGTCATCTGAACCCACTCCCACAAAAATCTGTTCATCCTCTAAATTATTATATTCGGCGATTGCATGTACCAAATCAACTGCCGCAGGGTCTGGATAAAGTCTAAGTGAATCTATCTGCCTTAATGCCTCCATTACTCTTGGGGAAGGAGGATATGGATTCTCATTTGTATTTAATTTAATCATTTTCTCTTTTTTAGGCTGCTCTCCTGGAACATAAGGAACAACCTTTCTTATATTTTTCTCCCAAGCTTTCATTTTCTTCTCTCCTATACGAAAAGATTAAAGGGTGAAAGTATTTATTATGTTATCTTTTCTTATAAACTCTCACCCTTGAATCTCATTTTATTTATTTGTACTCGTCAGCTAATTTCTGAAACAATGGCAACGCTCTCTCAATAACCTCTGTAGGAACGCAGTAAGAAATTCTCACATGTCCTGGGCATCCAAAGCTATCTCCAGGTACTAATAAAAGATTATATTTTTTAGCACGCTCACAAAATGCGTTTGCATCTTCTTCTAAAGCCCTTGGAAATAAATAAAAAGCTCCACCTGGCTCTACGCATGTATAGCCCATCTCAACCAATCCATTATAGAAAATTTCTTTATTTTTTTCATAGATAGAAAGATCTGCTGTCTCATCTACACATTGCTCTACAACCATCTGGTACAGGGAAGGTGCACTCACATAGGCAAGAGATCTCGCAGCTGCGACTAAAACTGGAAGCAAAATTTCTGCATCCTCTGCTCTCTTAGAAAATGCCACATATCCAATTCTCTCTCCAGGAATCGAAAGAGACTTACTATAGGAATAACAAACTAATGTATTATCATAATATTTAGGCACATATGGTACAAAAACGTTTGCAAAGGCAATCTCTCTATATGGTTCATCTGAGATAATATAGATAGAATGCCCATACTCTTTTTGCTTTTCTTCCAAAACAGCTGCCAATTTCTTAATTGTCTCCTCACTGTATACAATACCAGTTGGATTATTAGGAGAATTAATCAAAACACCTTTTACATTTGGATTTAACGCTTTTTCGAACTCCTCAAAATTAATCTGGAAGGAATCAATATCTGCTGGAACAACGCTAAGTTTTCCACCTGCTCCATCTACAAATGCCTTATATTCTGGGAAATATGGTGCAAATGTAACAATCTCATCCTCTGGACCGTCAATTAATGCTCGAAAGCAAACCATAATTGCTCCTGCTGCTCCGATAGACATAAAAATTTCGTTTTCTGTAAAATCCATATCAAAACGCTTATTTAGAGAATTTGCTATTGCTATCTTTGTAGAAACCAAACCTGCATTACTTGGATAGCTATGAGTAATAACTGGATCTTCCTTCTCCAAAATATCAATTGCAATATCTTTTATTACTTGAGGCGCTGGAACGTTTGGATTACCGATACTAAAATCAAATACATTTTCTCTTCCAACTTCTTGTGCTCTTTTCATTCCAAATTCATAAATCTCTCGAATAACAGATTTTTGCTTGGACATTTCTACCATTTTCTTAGCTAACATATAATCACTCTCTTTCTATCTTTATCTTTTATATATCTTCAAGCTTGCTTAATTTTGCCGCTTGGTCTGCCGCTGTCAAACTATCGATAATCTCTGTTAAATCGCCATTTAAGATACCCTCAAGTCGATGGAGTGTGAGCTTAATTCTGTGGTCTGTAACACGTCCCTGTGGGAAGTTATAAGTACGAATCTTCTCAGAGCGGTCTCCTGTTCCTACCTGGCTCTTTCTCGCCTCCGCCTCTGCATCATGCGCTTTTTGACATTCCAAGTCATAAAGACGAGAGCGAAGAACCTTTAAAGCCTTATCCTTATTTTTTAATTGTGACTTCTCATCTTGACAGGAAATAACAATACCTGTTGGAATATGAGTTAAACGTACAGCAGAGTCTGTCGTATTGACACATTGACCACCGTTTCCAGATGCTCTAAATACATCAAACTTACAATCATTCATATCGATCTGGACATCTACCTCCTCAGCTTCTGGCATAATCGCAACAGTGGCTGTGGATGTATGGATTCTTCCGCCTGACTCTGTAGCTGGAACTCTCTGTACACGGTGTACTCCACTCTCATATTTTAGTCTAGAGTAAGCTCCCTTACCGTTAATCATGAAAACAGCTTCTTTAAATCCACCAATTCCACTTTCATTTAAACTCATCGTCTCTACTTTCCAGCGATTACTTTCTGCAAAGTTTTTATACATACGAAATAATTCAGCTGCAAATAAGGCTGCCTCATCTCCTCCTGCTCCCGCGCGAATCTCTACGATAACGTTTTTCTCATCGTTAGGATCCTTTGGCAATAATAAAATCTTCAGCTCATTTTCTAAGCGAGCAATATCTTCTTTCGCCTGAGCCAACTCTTCCTTTGCCAGTTCTCTCATTTCCTCATCACTTTCTTCTTCCAAAAGTTCAAGGCTTTCTTCCATCGTCTGTTTGGCCTCTTTATATTCATTATATTTTTCTACAATCGGAGTTAAATCATTTTGCTCCTTCATCAATTTTTTAAAACGCTCCTGATCATTTACCACGGTTGGGTCATTTAACTCTTCCATTACAATCTGCAAACGTTTCACTAAATCATCTAATTTATCAAACATTTGTTTTTCCTCCATTACTTTCTTTTATTAGTCTACTACACCATAGACAACGCGGTCAAGTCCCGCTAAATCTTTTCTTATGTTTATATTTTTATATCCATATTTAAAAAAGAGTAAAGATACCTCTTTTCCCTGATCACATCCTATCTCAAAATAAATTCTGCCACCCTTTTTTAGATAAGCTCTTCCCTCTTGCAATAATTTATGATAGAAAAAAAGCCCATCTTCCATTCCATCTAGAGCAATCATCGGCTCAAAGGTTTTTACCTCATCCATTAAGGTCTCTATTTCCTTTGTCTTAATATAGGGTGGATTAGATACGATAATATCAAATTGCCCCTCAATATTTTCAAAAAGGTCACTTTCCAAAAACATAATATCAACATCTAATCTTTTTTTATTTATTTTAGCAATATCTAAAGCAGTTTTTGAGATATCCACCGCAGTTACATTTGATTTTGGCAAATATTTTTTTAGGCTAAGCGCAATGCATCCAGAACCTGTACACATATCTACTATATCCTGCGAGACATCTATTTCTTTTTCTAAAATTGTCTCAATTAAAATTTCCGTATCCTGTCTTGGAATTAGCACTCCTTCCTCTACAAACAACTCAAAATCCATAAAGGAAGCCTGCTTCATAATATACTGAAGAGGATAATGAGTACTTCTTTTTTCGATATATTTTATATATTGCTCTTCTTTTTTTATATCTACTTTTTTATTTGCCTCTAAAATGAAATCAGCATGGCTAAATTCTAATACCCACTCTAATAAAATTCTGGCATCGTACGTCGCATTTTCTATGTTAGCCTCCTGTAAAATCTGGTATCCTCTCTCGTAGAGTGCTCTTACTGTACTCATTTTACATTTTGTCCTCCTATCATAGTTGCAAGCTATTTCCTCTCTATCCGTTCATAAGTCTTTTCAAACACTATAAAAAAACTAAAAGATTCCTTTTTCTATATCCAAAATCATCTTACTCTATTGTCTAATCTTCTAATTGTCCATCCCTCATTGCCTGTTGATATGCTCTCCAGTCAAGTACAGCTTCCACCGAATGAATTGCTACTTCTATCATGTCTAAGTCTGGCTCTTTTGTCGTCAAATTCTGTAACATAAGTCCCGGTTTGCTCAAAATACATATAATTTTAGAATTGCTTTTCCCAGCCAACCTAATAAATTCATAGGAGACACCCGCAATAACTGGGACGAGCAAGATTCGGCATAAAACTTTCAAGAAAATATTATCTACTTGAATCCACATAAAAAATAGAATACTAATAATCATAACAATAAGCAAAAAGCTTGTTCCACATCTTTTATGAAGTCGCGAATATTTTTTTACATTTTCAGGGGTAAGCTCTTCTCCACTCTCAAAACAATTAATTGTCTTATGCTCTGCACCGTGATACATAAAGACTCGCCTAATCTCTTCCATCTGAGAAATAAGCATAATATATGCCAAGAAAATAGCAATTCGAATTACTCCCTCCACCAATGATAATAGCATGGATGAGACAATCCATCTCTTTAAAAGAGATGAGATAAAAAATGGCAAAACCATAAAAATTCCAATCGCCATCAAAATAGAGATACATACTGTAACTCCCATCAAAATATCCTCGGCCTTTCCGTTTGTCTTTTGTTGCAGCCAATTTTCAAATTTAGAAGGCTTTTCCTCTTCCTCCTCAAAAAAACTAGCTGAATAGGTTAAAGTCTTCATTCCGACAATCATGGATTCCGCAAAGCTTACGACACCGCGAATGAGCGGTAACGCAAAAATTTTATTTTTCTTTGTAAAACTCTCATACTGATCTACAAAAACTTCTATTTCTTTATTTGGTTTTCTAACAGCGACTGCATACTGGTCTTGATTTTTCATCATAACTCCCTCCATCACTGCCTGTCCACCAATACTCGTTCTTTTCAATTTATCACCTCAGCCTTAACATATATTCTCAAAATCGTTTGATAACTATCTCCCTCCAGTTCCAAAAAAATTCCAAAAATATATAAAATAGTAAGAGGGGATGTTCCCAGACAAAAGTCTGCATATGAAACATCCCCTCACTTTGAGAACTATTTGATTCTTCCAGCTTCTTATCATATAAAGATGCCAGAAGCGTTCGCATCATCAGACGATTATTTTGCCTGATTAATACCATATTTACGATTGAATTTATCAATACGTCCACGAGCCTGAGCAGCTTTCTGCTGTCCTGTATAAAAAGAGTGACATTTGGAACAAATTTCCACATGGATGTCCTTCTTTGTTGAGCCAGTTACAAACTCGTTACCGCAGTTGCAAACTACTTTTGCCTGATAGTATTTTGGATGGATTCCTTCGCGCATAATTTTCACCTCTCTATATAGTAAATTCACATTCTGTGTTGCATACATTCTTTCCTTTTTACTCTATCCCTAGGATTAAAGCTAAAAGTTTTACGTTAGCAATGTTAAAAGTCAACTTATTATTTATTTTTACACAGCTCATTCATTATAACACACTAAATTTTATTGTGCAAGTTTTTTTTAGCGCCTTAAAAGAGATTTTTGGATCACCTGAATAAATTCCTTATTATTCTTTGTTTTTAAGAATAAATCTAAAATCTGTTCTAAGCTTTCTTCGCTTCTTGCTCCCGCAATCTCTTTGTGAATCGCATAGACAACTTCTTGTTCTTCCTTTGTTAGGAGTAAGTCATCTCTTCTCGTTCCAGACTTTTGAATATCCACAGCTGGGAAAATACGTTTCTCAGAAAGCTTCCTATCCAGAACAAGCTCCATATTACCTGTTCCCTTAAACTCTTCAAAAACAACATCATCCATCTTACTTCCAGTATCTACGAGAGCTGTCGCTAAAATTGTGAGACTACCACCCTCTCTCATATTTCTAGCCGCACCAAAAAACCTCTTAGGCATATGAAGAGCTGCTGGATCAAGTCCACCTGTCAATGTCCTTCCACTTGGTGGAACAGTCAAATTATAGGCTCTTGCAAGTCTTGTAATACTATCAAGCAAAATTACAACATCCTCTTTATGCTCTACAAGTCTTTTTGCACGCTCCAATACCATCTCAGAAACCCTCTTATGATGCTCTGGCAGCTCATCAAATGTAGAATAAATGACTTCCACATTACTTCCCTCAATAGATTCTCTAATATCTGTCACTTCCTCTGGTCTCTCATCAATCAATAGGACAATCAAATGCATATCCTTATAAGCGCAACTAATACTTTTTGCAATTTGTTTTAGTAAAGTTGTTTTACCTGTCTTTGGTGGAGAGACAATCATTCCTCTTTGCCCCTTTCCAATTGGAGAAAGTAGATCTACCATTCTCATCGGCACACTGGAATGCTCTGTCTCTAGCTTAATTCTCTCATTTGGAAAAATTGGAGTTAAATCCTCAAAATTCTTTCTCCTTTGCGCTTCAATTGGCTTATGTCCATTGACAGAAGAGACAAATAAAAGTGCACTAAATTTTTCTCCTTGCGTTTTAATTCTTGTATTGCCACATAAGATATCACCTGTCTTTAAATTAAATCGGCGAATCTGCGCTGGAGATACGTAAACATCATTCTCTCCCGGCAAATAATTGGCACAGCGAATAAATCCATATCCGTCTGGCATAACCTCTAAAATTCCATTTGCCATCTCACCACTATCCAAACTTGAAATATCATTTGGATTTATATTTGTAATACTCTGTGCAGCTTGATTAGGAGAGGAGACATTTTTCCCTTTATCCAAACAATCGGATATATTATTTGTTGCATATGGCGTATTATGAAGGCCACTAGAATACATACCACTATTTTTTAATTTTCCCTCTTCGGTTTTTTCTTCTCTTTTTATAAACCTTTTCTCTTCTAATTCTTCTGTCTTTTTTTCAGTCAATCTAGTCATTGTCTTTTGTCTTTTTTCATCCTTTTCCTTTTTTTCCACTTTTGAATTACCAAATTTTTTTTCAAGCAATTCCATTAATTCCTTTTTTTTCAATGTACTAATTCCCTTTAGTCCATTTTCTTTTGCCACCGCCCTCAATTCCACAAGGGACATTGTTCTTAAATCCATAGGGTACCCCCTTTTGTCCATTTTTTATCTTGATTTTTCTTTTCGTTTTAGAATTAAAACACTCGAAACATCTATTATTCTAGAGTTAAGAAATATAAACAAGACATTTTAGAATTATTCTCCAAGAGATTATCTTTTTTCGCCTCATCTTTTACTTAAAGTCAATATATTATCAACATAGATGAAGTCTCATTCCTACATAGAAACCATACCACAGATAGGAAAGGATTTCAAGTTTTTTTATAAAACAGATTTTAAAATTTAATTATTTCTCTTCTATATACTAAATAAAATGAAAAAAATTTTGAAAATATTTTTCATCTGACATTGCCATATATTTTTGAAAATGTTATGATAGGAAAGGTTGAGACGGAGTAAAGGACTATTCCTTTGTCACTTTCTCCTTTGCATTTTAGAATCTGCCTTGCAGATTCCTATAAGTTATATGTTAGATATAGAAAGGTTTGAGAAAAATGGCTACATTAGAAAAAGCATTAAAGCTACACGAAGAATGGAATGGAAAAATAGAGACAACTGCAAAATGTCATGTCGCATCTAGAGAAGATTTGGCACTCGCTTACACACCAGGTGTGGCAGAGCCATGTAAAGTTATCGCAAAAGATCCGAAAGAAGCTTACCGCTATACAATGAAATCCAATACAATTGCTGTCGTATCTGATGGAAGTGCGGTACTTGGCCTTGGAAATATTGGTGCTCTCGCGGCTATGCCTGTTATGGAGGGAAAAGCGGTTTTATTTAAAGAGTTTGGAAATGTAAACGCAGTTCCAATCTGTCTTGACACACAAGATACAGCGGAAATTATCGACACTGTTGTACGTATCGCTCCAGCTTTTGGTGGAATCAATCTAGAAGATATTTCTGCTCCTCGCTGCTTTGAGATTGAGGAGGAACTAAAGAAACGTCTTGATATTCCTGTATTTCATGATGACCAGCACGGAACTGCTATTGTTGTTTTAGCTGGCATTATCAACGCTCTAAAAGTAACTGGAAAAAAGAAAGAAGACTGTAAAGTTGTTGTAAATGGCGCTGGCTCTGCCGGTATCGCAATTTCCAAAATGATTCTAAATTATGGATTTAAAAATCTAACACTCTGCGACCGTTTCGGTATTATCAATAGCGAGTATCCTGACATGAATTGGATGCAAAAAGAAATGTTAAAACTGACTAATCTATCTAATACTTCTGGTACCTTGGCTGATGCCATGAAGGGCGCTGATATTTTCGTAGGTGTATCTGCCCCTGGTATCGTCTCCAAAGAAATGGTTGCTTCTATGAATCAAGATGCTATTTTATTTACTATGGCAAATCCTGTTCCAGAAATTATGCCTGATTTAGCAAAAGAGGCGGGAGCTAGAGTTATTGGAACCGGACGCTCTGATTTTCCAAATCAGATTAATAATGTTGTCGCTTTTCCTGGTATTTTCAAGGGAGCATTGGAAGGCGGCGCAAAACAAATTACAGAAGATATGAAATTAGCGGCTGCTCTCGCCATCGCAGGACTTGTGTCTGATGAGGAATTATCCGATGTAAATATTATGCCAGAGGCATTTGATCCACGTGTTGCAGATGTAGTAAGCAAAGCAGTTATGGAGCATATTGAAAAATAAATGGAAGAGAGATATTATTCTTTTTCTCAATTTGTAAAAGAAAAATTTGGAGAAAAAGTATATAAATTATCCTTAGACGGTGGATTTACCTGTCCAAATAGAGACGGTAAAATTGGCTACGGTGGTTGTATTTTTTGTAGCGCAGGAGGCTCAGGGGATTTTTGTCCCTCTGCCTCTCTACCTCTGTCTCTGCAGATTAACGAGGCAAAATCACGTATTTCTTCCAAATATGATGGCAATAAATTTATCGCTTATTTTCAAGCGTTTACCAACACATACGGTCCTATTGAAAAAATGAAAAAGCTTTTTTGGGAAGTTATTTTACGAGATGATATTGTGGCGCTCGATATCGCCACAAGACCTGACTGTCTCCCAAAAGAAGTTCTCTTGCTCTTATCTGAATTGAACAAAGTAAAGCCTATTTTTTTAGAGCTTGGACTCCAGACAATGCACGAAGAAACTGCTCTTTGGATGAGAAGAGGATATCCTCTCTCCACTTTTGCCGATGCAGTTCATATTTTACATGAACATTCTATTCCTATTATCAGTCATCTCATTTTAGGACTCCCAATGGAATCAAAGGAAATGGCAATCCAGACTGTAAACTATATAAATTCTCTCCCAGTCGATGGTGTTAAATTTACGATGCTTCATGTACTAAAAAATACAGATCTCGGTCTATTATATGAAAAAAATACTTTTCCGCTGCTATCCAGAGAAGAATACATCGATTGGCTTATTGGCTGTATTGAGCATCTAAGAAAAGATATCGTTATTCACCGTATTACTGGAGATGGAAAACGCGATGAGCTTTTGGCTCCTCTTTGGACTTTACAAAAACGTTTTGTCTTAAATAGTATTACAAAAGAAATGAAAGTAAGAAATAGCTTTCAAGGAAAGGAGTATCATTATGGCATCTGATTCTCTGACTCTATATAAATTAATTATTTTATATATGTTAGATAAACTAGAGTTTCCCCTCACCCACTCTCAGATTTCCGACTTTATTTTGGAAAAAGAGTATACAAATTACTTCACCCTACAAAAAGCATTACATGACTTGAATGAAACAATGCTTGTCGATCCAAAACAGGTTCGAAACTCTACCTTCTTTTATATTACAGACCGCGGACGTGAAACAATATCTATGTTTAAAAATAAGATTCCTTCTGCAATTATAGCAGATATACATGAGTTTTTCCGCGATAAAAAATATCAATTAAAAAACGAGGTACAGACATTGGCAGATTATTATCCAACTCAGAATCATGAATATATGGTACATTGTTATGTAAAGGAAAAAGCTTCTACTTTATTAGAGCTAAAATTAAATGTTACTTCCAAAGACCAAGCCATTGTAATTTGCGATGGTTGGAAACAGAACAGTTCAGAAATCTACGATTATCTTGTCAAAAAATTGATGTTTCCACCTCAGAAGTCTGAAAAAAAGGCTGAAAATGAAGAGGAATGATGAAGTTTAAAATAACAGACGCTACAAAGACCTAGCAAGAAATTCTCCATTATAATATCATTTTTAGAGAGTTTCCTGCTAGGTCTTTTCCTCTATGCTATATATCTCTTTATTCCTCTGTCTCAAGGACATACTGTTCTAAAAGCTCCCAAATTTCATCTCTTCCCTGCTTTGTAATCGCAGAGTAAGCAATAATCGGTGTATTTTCTACTACATTTAATCCTTGTCTTAGCATTTTTATATGCTTTCCTATCTGACTCTTCTTAATCTTATCTAATTTTGTAGCGATAATCGTAGGATAAAAACCATGATTTACAATCCAATCATACATAAGCTTATCGTTTGCCGATGGCTCATGGCGAATATCAACAAGCAAAAAGACTAATCTTAGCTGTTTAGACTGATGAAGATAATCTTCAATTAGTTTTCCCCATTTTTCACTAATACTCTTAGAAACTTTAGCATATCCATATCCTGGTAAATCCACAAAATAGATTTCTTCATTAATATTATAATAATTAATTGTCTGTGTCTTACCAGGCTGAGCTGAAGTTCTCGCATATGATTTTCTATTCATCAATCCATTAATAAGGGAGGATTTCCCTACATTAGATTTTCCAGCAAATGCTACCTCTGGCAATTTATTTTCTGGAAGCTTACTCGTAATTCCACAGACAGTTTCTAAATTTATATTTTTTATTGTATGCATACAAAAGCCCTTTCTATCACTTCTTCCATTGTTCTCACGTAAGTAATCGTAATTCCCTCCTTAATCTCATCATCTAAATCTTCAATATTTCTCTTATTTTGCACAGGCACAAGAACCTCTTGCACTCCTGCCATCTTCGCAGCTAATACTTTTTCACGAAGTCCTCCAATTGGAAGCACTTTTCCACGCAATGTGATTTCTCCTGTCATGGCAATATCCCCTCTAATTGGCTTTTGCAGGATGGCTGATAGCATAGCAGTGGCCATTGTAATACCAGCAGATGGACCATCTTTTGGCACAGCTCCCTCTGGAATATGAATATGAATGTCATGATTTTCAAAAAACTCAGGCAAAATTCCATATTTTCCCCCGACAGAACGGATATAGCTAATTCCCGCATGAGCAGATTCCTTCATAATATCTCCGAGTGATCCAGTAAGTTCAAACTTTCCCTTTCCTGGCATTGTATTGACTTCGATGCTTAAAATTGCACCACCTACACTCGTCCATGCAAGCCCCTTTACGATTCCAATCTCATCCGATAAATCTATAAAATCTTCTCCGTACGGCTCTAAGCCGAGAATCTCTTTTATTGCAGCCTTATCAATGATAAGTTCTTCTTCTTGTTTATTTTCAAATATCTTTCGCGCAAGCTTTCTACAAACCTCTCCAATCTTTCTCTCAAGATTTCTAACTCCCGCCTCTCTTGTATAGTTTCTAATAATTTCGTATATGGCATCATCTGTGAAAATAATCTTTTCCTTAGAAATTCCAGCTTTTTCCTTCTGTTTTTCAATCAAATATTGAAACGCAATATGAAATTTCTCATTTTCTGTATAACTACTTACCTCAATTAACTCCATACGATCTAAAAGTGGTCTTGGAATAGTCGCCGCATCATTTGCAGTCGCAATAAATAATACCTCACTCAGATCGATTGGAAGCTCAGCATAATGGTCCCTAAAAGCAATATTTTGCTCCCCATCTAGTACCTCTAACATGGCAGAAGCTGGATCTCCTTTATAATCACTACTCATTTTATCAATCTCATCTAATAAAATGAGAGGATTTTTTACATTTACTTGCTTGATTGCCTCCACAATCCTACCTGGCATCGCCCCTATATAGGTTTTTCTATGTCCACGAATTTCTGCTTCATCTTTAATTCCTCCAAGAGAAATTCTCGCATATTTTTTATTCAAAGCTTTTGCCACAGACTTAGCAATCGATGTCTTTCCAGTACCTGGTGGACCAACAAGGCATAAAATTGGTGCATCTGCTTTTTTCGTCATGCTGCGAACAACCAAATACTCAATCATTCGCTCCTTTACCTTTTTCAAACCATAATGTTCTTTCTCTAAAATAGCAATCGCTTTTTTCATATCTTTATTATCCCTGGAAGCTTTATTCCATGGCATCTCTAAGACAAACTCAATATATTCCCGAATCACGTTGCTCTCTCCAGCTGTATTTGGTGTACTCTGAAATCGTTTAATCTCTTTATCTAACTTATCAAGTACTTCTTTTGACGCCTTTAGTTTTCCTGCACGCGCTCTCATATCATCTGCCTCATCAGCAATATTTTCCTCGCCAAGTTCAGACCGAATTACCTTTACTTGTTCTCTCAAAATATAGTCTCGTTGATTTTTATCGACTGCATTTTTTACCTTTTGTTGAATTTCTCGTCGGATTTTAAAAATTTCAATATCCTGATTCATAATCGTTAATAATTTTTCACAGCGCAAAACTACACCAAGCTCTTCTAATACTTCCTGCTTTTCTTCTATCTTAAAAGGCAAATTAGAGGCAATTTTATCTATCAATATTTTTAGTTCTCTTGTCGACATCATATCGTTAAACAATTCATCACTCATATGCAAATTATCTTTTACATATATCTCTAGCGTATCCTTCACCGTCTTAATAAGAGCATCCTGCTCCAGCGGATTTACAATATCTGTCTCCTCGAGCGGAAAAACCTCTCCTCGAAAAGAAGGCTCTGTCTCATACATTTCTTCTAAAGAGCCTCGACTTTTTCCCTCCGCCAAAACTCGAATCAATCCTTTTGGCAATTTCACAATTTGCTTTATCAATGCAATCGTTCCAATTTGATGTAAATCTTTTTCCGTTGGATGCTCCACCTCCGCATTTTTTTGGGAAACTAAAAAAATCTCTTGATTATTGCTCATTGCTTCCTCTAAGGCAATGATAGATTTTTTTCTTGAAACATCAAAATATATTACGGTATAAGGAAATACGGTTTTCCCTCGTAATGCCAGTATTGGCATTGTCCTTGTATTATCCATTTTATTTCCTCTCACTTTCTATCCTAAAGTTTTATATCTGCATAACAGACATTTATGTATAATCACTAGAATCTTCTGAAATGAACGAAATCATTCGCTTTTCTAATGATTATGCATAAATGGCTTACCCAACTATTTGGGTAAGCCTAATATACTTTTTCTATGCAATTTCATTGCCATTTTTCTTTGGAATTCGCTTAGACATTGATTTTTTCGCCTTTGGCTTATCAGTAAAGGTAACAATTGGATTTGCGTCCTCCTCGACTACTTCTCTTGTGATAGTACAACTCTCTATATTCTCACTGGAAGGAATCTCGTACATTAAATCCATCACGATAGATTCCATGATAGAGCGAAGTCCCCTGGCACCAGTATTTCTCGCAATCGCTTTTTTGGCGATGCTCACCAACGCGTCTGGTTCAAATTCAAGGTGTACGCCATCAAGCTCAAACAACTTTTTATACTGTTTTACAATTGCACTCTTTGGCTCTGTCAATATTCTCACTAACGCATCTTCATCTAATAAATCTAAAGATACCGTAACTGGAACACGACCGATAAATTCTGGAATTAAACCAAACTTCACAAAATCTTGTGGCAAAGCCTGTCTCAGTACTTCTCCCACATCTTTTTTACTCTTTTCATTTACCTCGGCATTGAAACCAATGGCCTTTTTTCCTGTTCTACTCTCTATAATTTTCTCTAATCCATCAAATGCTCCACCGCAAATAAATAAAATATTTGTCGTGTCAATTTGAATAAATTCCTGATGTGGATGTTTTCTTCCTCCTTGTGGTGGTACAGAAGCAATTGTTCCCTCTAGAATCTTTAAGAGAGCCTGCTGTACACCTTCACCAGAAACATCTCTCGTAATAGATGTATTCTCAGATTTTCTTGTTATCTTGTCTATCTCATCAATATAAATAATTCCGTGCTCTGCACGCTCAATATTATAATCTGCTGCCTGAATAATCTTTAGTAAAATATTTTCAACATCCTCACCTACATATCCAGCTTCTGTGAGTGCTGTGGCATCTGCAATTGCGAACGGTACGTTCAGTACTCTAGCTAATGTCTGAGCTAATAATGTCTTACCTGATCCAGTTGGACCTAGCATCAAAATATTACTCTTTTGTAATTCTACATCATAGTCTGTATCTGCCATAATTCTCTTATAATGGTTATAAACTGCGACAGATAATACTTTTTTTGCCTCTTCTTGTCCGATTACATACTGATCCAAAAACTCCTTAATCTCCTTTGGCTTTAGAAGATTAATTCCCTGATTATTTTCCTCTTCGTATTCCTCGAATTCGTCCTCGAGCATCTCCACACAAACGCCGATGCATTCGTCACAAATACAAACATCTTTCGGACCAGAAAATAATTTTCTAACCTGATCTTGTGTTCGATTACAGAAAGAACATCTCATCTGTTTTCTATCATCAGAACGACCTGCCATTGATTCACCTCTTTAATCTTTCTATCTTTTTATAAATATTTGGTCAATAATACCATATTCCTTGGCTTCCTCAGAAGTCATATAATTATCTCTCTCTGTATCTCTCTCGATAATCTCTAATGGTTTTCCTGTATTGTCTGCTAAAATTTCATTTAATTTTCTGCGGATGCGCAAAATATTGTCAGCTACAATCTTAATATCGCTTGCCTGTCCCTGGGCACCGCCAGAAGGCTGGTGAATCATAATCTCTGAATTTGGTAGAGCATATCTTTTTCCCTTTGCTCCACCAGCAAGTAAAAATGCACCCATACTTGCTGCAAGACCAACGCAGATTGTAGATACATCACATTTAATATAATTCATTGTATCATAG
Source organism: uncultured Blautia sp. (assembly GCA_964439395.1). Taxonomy (GTDB): domain Bacteria; phylum Bacillota; class Clostridia; order Lachnospirales; family Lachnospiraceae; genus JAUUSJ01. The sequence goes on from CAYTNV010000024.1 coordinate 48,198, forward strand.
ATTGCCATACCAGCTGTCACAGAGCCTCCTGGGCTATTAATATACAAGCTGATATCCTTTCCTGGATCCTCAGACTCTAAGTATAATAGCTGGGCAACAATCAAGCTTGCAGTTACATCATTTACCTCTTCTCCCAAAAAGATAATTCTATCTTTTAATAATCTGGAATAAATATCATAACTACGTTCTCCTCTGCTCGTCTGTTCTAAGACATAAGGTACTAAACTCATACTAACTCCTCCATATTTAAGGTCTGTCAAAATACAAAACCAATCATATGAGACAAAAAAGGCATCTCTGCCTTTTTTATCTGCGTCTTCTATCATTAATGCTTATTATTAAACTTCTTTTGCCTGCTCAGCAACGAAATCAATTGCTTTTTGTACAGCAATATCTTTCTTCATGGACTCCTCCTGAGCTCCAGCTAAAATTTCTTTGATTTTTTCTACTTCCATCTGGTATGTAGAAGCCATCTTCTCGTACTCAGCATTTAACTCTTCTTCTGTCACTTCGATATTCTCAGCGTCAACAATTGCCTCTAGTACAAGTCTTGTCTGGATAGTCTTTAATGCCTGTGGCTTTAAGTCTTCCATGAATTTTTCTCTAGTCATTCCTGTGAACTGGAAATATTGCTCAATCTGTAATCCCTGGTAACTAAGTCTCTGTGCAAAATCATCTGCTAACTGCTGCTGCTGTGTCTCAATCATAGCTTCTGGAATATCCATCTGGGCATTCTCAACAATCTTTTCAAGAACTGCGTTCTCTTTATCTGTCTTAGCAGCCTGTTCTTTTTGTTCTACTAATTTCTTCTTAATATCTTCTTTATACTCATCTAATGTGTCAAACTCAGATACGTCTTGTGCGAAATCATCATCAAGAACTGGAAGTTCTTTTGTCTTAATTCCATTAATCTTTACCTCGAATAAAGCTGGCTTTCCAGCTAAATCTGGAGCGTGATACTCTTCTGGGAAAGTAACGTTCACATTTACCTCATCACCAATATTTTTACCGATTAACTGATCTTCAAATGTATCGATAAATGTATGAGATCCAATTACGAGATTCTGATCTTTTGCTGTGCCACCATCAAATGCAACACCATCAACAGATCCAGCATAATCGATATTTACGATATCTCCATCTTGGACTGGACGATCTTCCACTGTAATTTCTCTTGAATTCTGCTCTTGAACATTTACTAACTCTTTTGCAACTTCCTCGTCTGTCACTTCAATTTCTTTCTTCTCTACTTCAATTCCTTTATACTCACCAAGAGTTACTTCTGGTTTTAGAGCTACTTCTGCTGTAAAGATAAAGTCTTTTCCTTTCTCCATCTGAACTGCATCGATTGTTGGCTGAGATGTAATCTCTAATCCACTCTCCACTGCTGCTGCCTGATAAGCCTCTGGGATAACTGTATTTGCTGCATCCTCATAGAACATCTCTGGTCCGTATGTCTTCTCTAAGTAAGCCATAGGTACTTTGCCCTTACGGAATCCTGGAACATTGATTTTGCCTTTCTGTTTATTATATGATTGCTTCATTGCTGCGATAAAGTCAGCAGCATCTACTGCAATTGTAAGTTTCGCCATATTATGTTCTAATTTTTCTACGTTCTGTAAACTCATTGTTTATTTCCTCCTTAAATTTGACTGGCTATTCTTGTATTTTCTCACATATCTCCAGCCTAAACATTATTCAATTATAGCATGAGTATTTTTCTATGTCTATAGCCAATTTCTAAATTTTTTACTTAACGAATTAATTCTTTAATGCCGACAACTCCTCTAGATAGTCCTGTCAAGCCTGTTCTGACAATTTCAATTACGTCAAAATCGTAAAGTAACTCTATAAAAGCATCAATTTTATTCAAGTTTCCTGTGAGTTCCACCATAATAGAGTCCTTTGCCACATCTACAATCTTTGCTCTAAATACATCTGCCATCGCAATAATCTCTTGTTTTTCTTTCTTATTTGCTCGAACCTTTGCTAAGAGAAGTTCTCTGCAGACAGAATCATCTCCATTTAAAACGATTACTTTCTCTACATCTTCTAATTTTGTAATCTGCTGACGAATCTGTTCTAAAATATTATCATCTCCTCTTGCCACTACTGTAATTCTAGTATACTGAGGATCTTCTGTCACACCCGCATTAATCGTATCAATACTATATCCTCTTCTTGCAAAAAGTCCCGCAATTCTGCTTAGCACTCCCGCTGTATCGTTTACTAATAGAGAAAATACTACTTTTTTCATAATCTATATCCTTTCTTTTATATATTTATATTTTAATAAGTAGAACTTCCTTCCAATTTCTCTGGTGCCTCATACTGTAGGAAATCATCTGCACCTTGGTTAAAGTACTCTACTGTCTCTGGTGCCTCACCTGTCTCAAACATAAAATACTGAAGCGCCTTTTTATTTGCCTCATAATCTGGGAACATAACCCACATATTTCCTTTTTCCTCTACTCTTCCGTCATCATAAGTTCTCTCAAGAGGAATTCGATGCTGTTCAATTGTCACTTGTCCCATAGAAATAACAGAAGCCATCAAACTTCTAATATGCGCCTCATCTAAATCTGTCGTCACGTATTCTAGTGCACCAAATACTGTATTAGAAATCGTAACCGCATCCTTTTTCATAAGCTGATCGTAAAGTGACATTAACACTTTTCTCTGTCTATCTGTTCTGCCAAATTCGCCTGTAATATCTTGACGAATTCGAACATAGGCAAGTGCCTGATATCCTGTCAATGTCTGCTTACCTGCCTTAACTTCTTGCACACCGTGAGTTGAATTTTGATAAGCCGTCTGAAGATATTTTGCCTCCGCCTCAGTAAGCTCTAAGTCAACGCCACCCATAGAATCTACAATTTTTCGAAATGCCTTTAAATCCACCACTACATATCCATCTAACTTTACTCCAAAAGTATTCGCAATTGTCTCATATGTAAGCTGGGGACCGCCGATTGCATATGCAGCATTAAATTTATCTTTTCCATGTCCTGGAATTTCGATATACATATCTCTCATAAGAGAAGTTAATTTTATTTTTCCCTGATTCAAATCAAGCGTCGCTATCATCGTCGTATCAGACCGCCCTGAGCCCTCTTCTTTTGCTCTCTTATCTGCTCCAATTAATAAGATATTAATAATATCTTTTTCGTATAATAACTCAGCTGAAACATTTGCATCTTTTAAGCTGCCTTCCGCCACATAATTAATTTGTCCTGTTCCTACCTTATAAAATGCCATTACTGCGCCAATAACAGCCGAAACAACGAATAAACATGCAATACATAGGCTTAAAGCAATTTTTTTTGCAGCTTTTAAAACTTCTTCGCGTTTTAATTTCAAAGACCTTTTCTTAAATTGACTTTTCCCCTTTTCTACTGGTTCTCCAGCTTTTGTCTCTGGCATATTGTTTTGTATCTTTTCTTGGTTTGCTGTACTTTTAGAATTTTTATTTTTCTCTACTCTTTTTGCCATGCAGACACCCTTTCCAAATGTAAAATAAATTATAATTTTATAATTTTCTATCGCATATATTACCTTATAACAAATTATAAAATTATGCAATATTTTTTCAAAAACTTCTCAGAAATTCCCTTAATTATCCCAATAGTATGGATTCATAGAAAGCCATCTCACAACTCTCATCGGCAGCTTGTCATATCTTTTTCCAAGTCTATAACCAATATATTTACATCCACTTGTATAAATGACATATGGAACGAGATATAATTTTCCTACTTTAAAAAGATACATAATTGTCTCTTTTACAAGACGAATCCCCTCTGACTCCGACTTTACTTTAAGAAATAGTCCTCCATATTGTATTTGAGAAACCGCCAAATCAAAATTTCTTCTAAGCTGCTGCATGCCTGTATAATGATGCCAATGCCAAACTTTTGCCTGCGCATTATAAAAAATAGAATATCCCCCTAATATAAGATTAGACGCAAAAATCATGTCCTCATTAAAAATTGTCTTAAGAGGAAATCCTCCTAATTGTTCATGCACCTCTCTTCTATATGCAGCACATACATTTGAACAGAAAAATGTTTTAATTCCAAGTTTTTCTAAATCATCTTTGGATTTTAATTGACTTTCCTTTGGATAATTAAAAGTTCTTGTAAATGCCTCTAAGAAATCTTGCTTCTTATCTGCCATTTGCCTTCCATAGACTGCCGCAACCTTTTCGTTAAAAAAAGGGGTTATAATTTCTTCCACCAAATTCTCATTTGCTGGAATAGCATCCTGTGTCATAAAAAATATAATATCTGCCCTGGACATTTTAGCTCCCATATTCCTCGTACCACCATGGTCAAACTCTGACTTTTTTATATGTGTTACGGATACATTTGGCATGGTAGAGAGCAGTTTTTTTACTTCTTCTGGAAAAAACTGCTCTTCTGTATTAATCAAAAAAATATGTTCTGGCTTTCTTGTCTGTTTTTTTAATGCAATTAAATTCTTTTTTAATTTCTCATCTGGCTTATAAACTGGAATAATAATATCAACTGTCATATATTACCTCCTAATTATATCCACTCAAAACTATCCCATAAAACAAATACAAAAAATTTTGAGGGCATAATTTACTATCTCGTCTTATTCATCAATCGATCTGCTAATTTCACAGCATCTTGTGCATCCTTCGAGTAGCCATCCGCGCCGATTTCTTTTGCAAAACTTGGCGTCGTCACAGCTCCGCCAATCATAATCTTTGCGTCAAGACCATTTTCATTTCTTAACTCGACAACTTCTTTCATGCGCATCATTGTCGTTGTCATCAAAGCCGAAAGTACAATAATAGAAGCATTCTCTCTTTTCGCTGTCTCTATAATTACCTCTGCCTTAACATCTTTTCCAAGATCAATTACGTCATAGCCATAATTTTTCAGCATCAATGCGACTAAATTTTTACCAATATCATGGATATCTCCCTCCACAGTCGCAATCACAATCGTTATTTTTTCTGCATCCTCTCCCTCTACTTGCATCAAAGGCTCCAAATATTCAATTGCCTTTTTCATTGTCTCCGCACTTGAAATGAGCTGAGGAAGAAAATAAATTTTTTTATCGAATCGTTCACCAACTTCTTGGATTGCTTTAATCAACATATCCATAACACCAGAGGGTTCTCCTCCATTTTCTAATTCCTTTTTTACTTCTCTTATAATCTCATTTCTCTTTCCATTTAGCACCGCCTTAAATACGTCACTAAACTCTTCTTTTTTTTCCGTACTGTCTACTTTTTTTTCTCCTTGAGCGGGGCTAGCAGTTACCGCCTTACTCGCCAATTTTTCCTCACGCACGCCCTGAATATAGGCTAAATCTGCCTCTGGCTTATCTAAAAGCAAATCTGCTGCCAAAGTTACATTGTGTAATAAATCACTGGATGGATTGGCAATCGCCATCGTAAGACCGTTTTGTACTGCCATAACACCAAAAGCCGCATTGACGTATTTTCTCTGTGGAAGCCCAAAGGATATATTAGAAAGACCGACCACAGTTGGAATCTGCAAATCCTCTGTACAATGCTTAATCGTCTCCAACGTCTCAATCGCTGCCCTCTTATTTGCTCCTACTGTCTGTACAAGACCGTCAATAATTAAATCATCCTTAGAAATACCAAGTGCCAGTGCTCTTTCTACGAGTGTATGAATCATTTCTTCTTTTTCTTCCTTGCTCTTTGGAAGCCCCTCACTCGATAGAGGAAGCAAAATAACCATCGCTCCATATTTCTTCACAAGAGGAAGTGCCTTTTCTATCTTTTCTGTCTCCAAAGATACGGAATTGATTAACGCTCTACCTGGATAATGAAATAATGCCTCCTCCATAATATCAACATAACTTGTATCAATACAAAGAGGGAGAGAAGTGGTAAGACCTACCTCATCAATTGCTCTTAGCATCATCTCTTTTTCGTCTATTCCATTTGTTCCCATATTAATATCTAAAATATGGGCTCCAAGCTCTTCTTGCTCTTCAGCCATTGTTTTTACAAGCTCCAAACTTCCTTCTCTAAGCTCCTGTTGAAGTTTTTTCTTTCCAGTCGGGTTAATTCTCTCTCCGATTGTAAGAAACTTTTCCCCGAGCACGATTTCTTGTACATTTCTCTCGGAAGCTAAAACAGATTTATACTTTGGATTTGGCTGTTTTATTTCTAAATTTTTCGCTGCCTCAACTAATTTTTTAATATGTGCTGGAGTAGCCCCACAGCATCCACCAAGAAAACTTGCTCCTGCATCCACCAGATCTTTTGCATACTCTGCAAACTGTCCTGAAGTCATCTCATATACCGTCTTTCCATCCTTAAGTACAGGAAGACCCGCATTCGGCTTTGCAAGAATCGGTATTTTTGAGTAACATCTCATTTGCTTGATAATCTCGATCATTTCTTCAGGACCAGTAGAACAATTTACACCAATCACATCCACCCCTAAACTTTGAAGAACCGTCACTGCCGCAGCTGGGGAAGTACCGTATAAAGTTCTCCCATCCTCCTCAAAACTCATACTTGCAATAATCGGCAAATCACAGATTTCCTTAATAGCGAGCACCGCTGCCCTCGTCTCTGCAAGACTCATCATTGTCTCAATAACAAATAGATCAACCCCGGCCTCGTAAAGAGAAGTCGCCTGTTCCTTATAAATATCTACTAATCTCTCAAGCGTCATACTGCCAATCGGAGCAAGGCTCTCACCTGTCATCGTCATATCACCTGCCACAAGGCAATCTTGTCCGACTGCCTCCCTCGAAATCTGAACAAGTGTCTTATTTATCTCATCCAATCTATCCTCTAAACCATATTCTGCCAGCTTTACTCGATTTCCTGAGAAAGTAGGTGCATACACAATATTCGTTCCTGCTTTTTTAAAATCTCTTTGCAATTTTATTAAAATTTCTCTATGTTCTATAATCCAAAGCTCTGGGCATACTCCCGTTGGCATTCCTGCTTTTTGCAAATTACTTCCTGTTGCACCATCCAAAAAGACAGGATATACCGCTGCCATCTGTCTTAATTCTTCTCTAGTCATCTTCTCTAATCCTTTCAGCCTCTCATTTTTCTAATTTTTCTTTTTACTCTCGATTTTTCTCAAATATCCGATAATCTCCCCAATAATATCGACTCTATGAAATGGAGTCATAAAGTAAAATCCATCTGCCACATCGTATAGTCTCTCGACAATATTACAAGAAATTTTAATTGCCGTCTTTGTCGCTTCTCCCCTCGTCATATCAGGACGATAGGAATGTACAATCTCATCTGGAACTATAATTCCCGGCATCTCATTTTGAATAAATATAGCATTGCGATAACTCACCAAAGGCATAATCCCACATAAAATTTTTGTATGTAGCTGACTTTTTATCTCTCTTATTTTCTCAATATCCTCATCTGAATAAATCGGTTGAGTTAAGAAATAACTTGCCCCCGCATCCATTTTTTTTTGCATTCTCTTTATAATAAACTCAAGCTTTCCATTATTTTGATTCAGAGCTCCACCGTAAAAAATCGGCTCCTCATAAAAAAGTTCCTCATTCATCTGTTTTATATACTCCATAAACTGAATAGAGTTAAAATCAAATACCTTTTTTGTGATATCTCTCTGACTTCTATCAATCGGGTCTCCTGTCACAATCAAAATATTTCTAATTTCATTTAAATATCCCCCTAAAACTACGGAGCGCATACTAATTCGATTTCTGTCTCGACAAGCAATATGCGGCATTGCTGTCATGCCAGTTTCTTGCATTATCTTTACACTACATAAAAGGGAATCCGCTCTCGACCTTGCGAGCGGAGAATCCGCCACTGTGACAATATCTACATCTTTTGCCTTCATCTGATAACAGCCTTCCATCAGTCTTCGGTCATCTGCCGTAAAAGGAGGGTCAAGCTCCACTGCAATAACTTTTTCACCAGCCATAAGTTTTTCCATAAATGCTGGAAGAATTGATATCCTTTTAGTCTCTGTCTTCTCATTTACCTCTATTTTTTTCTTATGAGGAGCCATTCCAAAAAAGCGTTTCGAAATTTCTCTAATATATGCTGGAGTTGTTCCACAACATCCTCCTATAATATTGACTCCAAGCTCAACAATTGCCTCCATCTCTCTTCCATAATAGGCAACACTATCAGAATAAATTATTTTTCCTCGAACAGTATGTGGATATCCACAGTTTGGCATCGCTGCAATAAATTTTTCACTATAAAACTTTTCTTTTTTTAGAAACTTTTGTAAATGTGTAATTCCTACTCCACAATTGAATCCGTATACATCAATAGAAGCTGCACTATCTGCCTCTTTCATAATTCTTTGTACACTGAACCCCATCTGCGTATATCCTGTTGGATTAAGTGCAAACTGGGCTATAACAAAACTTGACTCTTTCCTCTCCTTAATATAATTTGCAACCTTTTTTACAATGGCTACTTCTGGAAATGTCTCTAGTACAAAGATTTCTGCTCCACAGTCAATAAATATATCTACCATATCTTTATAAAAAGAAAAAATATCCTCATCTTCCTCACCTAGCGGAATTGGTCCAATATCAGCTGCGATAAATATATCATCCTCAATCTTTTCTGTCTCTTGCATCTCTAAAACTGCCCGCTTTGCCAGCTGATAAGCCGCCTTTATGCTTTCTTCTTGATATCTTTTTGGATCCATAAACAGCAGATCCATCTGCTCTATTATTTTCAAATTAGCGGCAAAGGTATTGGTGCGAATTAATCTCGCACCACTCTCAATATACTTTTTATGAATATCCAAAATCGCCTGTGGATTTGTCAAATTCGCCTCCTCTACAAGAAAATTTTGTTTTCCATAAAGAGAATCATAGTACGTTCCCATAGCCCCATCGGCAATTAAAATTTTCTCTTGTAAAAACTGTCTAATCTTCATCCTATCTCCTCGTTATTTTTTTATATTCACTTTCTATATATCTATATATACAAGCATACTTCACTGTCTGTTATATATTCACTTGATTAAATCTGCAATAAAAATTATGACTATAGTAATTTATAAATCTTACATGAAAAAGCCGCTGTAATAGATATTTTTTCTATTTACAGCGGTCTTTATCCCTTAAAGAACCGTCATTTTTCCTTCATAATATAGTTTTAGCTTGCCCTTCATATCGGCAGCTAAAGCAATCTTTCTCATACAACGCATCTGTCCTCTCGCTGTGTCACAGCCATATTTTTCAATGATATCAATACATTTTTTCATAAATGTATATAACTTTTCATCTGTATACTCAAAAGATTCCATAATCTGATTAATACTCTCTTGATTTGTCGCTGTAAAATGAAGCAATGTCACCTGCAAGGCAGCTAAAATTGTGTAAAGAGAGCGCATCTGATTCGCAGCATCTCCTTTCAAGAACATAAATAAATCCGTCATTCGCATTGTATTAACATCCTCACGGTACATATGATATTCTTTTAGACGCTTTTCCAAATTAATATCAAGTACAACTGCATGAATCATAGAAGCCACATTCATCTGCTCGTAATCCTCTGTGGAGACCGGAAAAAGCATCGGTGCTCCCTCGTCCATCTGGTCACAATAAATCATATTTCGAATCAACGCATTTTCAAACAAATCATCCGAAAGAGCATTATCTATCTTAATCTCATATTTCTTTTTCTCAGGATCAAATAGACATGGCTTCATCACATCTTCCTCATTATCCACATTTAATTTCGTAATTTCGACTGGATAAGATAGTTTTTTCTCAATCTCCTTATATAATCTTTCTACATTCTCACTTAGAGTCTTTCCTAATAGTTCCATAACTTCCCACTTCCTAATTATATTTTTCTACTTTCATGGCGTAGAGTTTTTCTAAAATCTCCGAAATTTGCCTCATGGCATCCTCCACTTCCTCAGAACTCTTTTTTAGCCTAGACTGCACATACCAATCTGCTAATAGGCTATCAAAAAAGAAATCCGCAAAGGTAACAAATCCTTCTATCTCTATCTTTAGTTGGTTTGAAACCTCTATGTACCGCAATTCTTTTCGAAAGACAATCAATAAATCCTTGGCCTTTTGTATTGTTTGATTTGCCTCATCAATTCTTTTGGGATTCCATTTTCTTCGAAAGATTCCTTGACTAATTCGGTCAAAAAATCCCTGTGTGTGGATGTCATCTAATTGCTGTTGAGCCTGTACTAAACATTTTAATACTTTATTGCCAGACTCAATTGCTGAATCTAGCTGTCTTAAATTTTCCCTCGTGCACTCATCTATCTCGTTCCCTTCGCTTTTCCCACAAGTCATTCTAAGAATGCCTCCTTCTTCTTTCTATCGCCATAAAATTACTTTTTTCCTATTGTAGCATAGTTTTTTTAGAAATGCTATCGCAATTCTTATTTTTCTTTTGAAACATATTTTTAAGAAAATAAAGAAATTCTCTTCAAAAACTAAAATTTTATACTTAACAATGGTTCTAATTTCACGACCCAAAAGCACTGGTTGATGTAAGGATAACAAACACTACAAAGGAATACAAGTATTATTTCATCTTCTATGAGTATAATTCTTTTTTTTTTTGAAATACTAAAGAAAAAAGAAAGGACAAAAAACTATGGAAAATAAATTTTTACAATATTTTACTCTCACAATTGCCATCATTGGCGCTATTAACTGGGGACTTATCGGTTTTTTCAATATTAATCTTGTCTCCTCTCTTTTTGGCAGCATGAGCCTATTTTCTAGAATTATTTACTCATTAGTAGGACTCTGCGGTCTCTATCTTATTACTTTTTATGGATTTATCAATCGTACAAATTAAAAAATATGATAAAAAAAGACAATAGGGCTATCGCATTAAGTGTATGAAAGGCATTCCAATCTCTGATGTTTATATATGCGAGACAAATGTATGAATGAGACGGATAAAACCCGCCATAGACATACAGATGTCGAAAGCACTAAGTGATACACATTAGATTTGGAAGCCGATATGCATAAATGCGACAGCCCCTATTTATCTTTTAAATTTCTATTCTGATAGATTATTCTATTTTCGAAAGATGGCATTATTCCAACGCAATTCTTGCTTTAACTGTCTAATCTGAGCTTCTTTATCAATATATATTGCTTCGATCCCCATGGACTCAGCCCAGTCTCCCATCTGCCCAGCAGTTAAATCATAAGTAAATGCAGTATGATGAGCTCCACCTGCTAAAATCCAGTAATATGCTCCCCTGAGAAATAACAATAAGATAAAAGTCCTCCACAGTCACACTCTCCCAAGTGCTCTCTCATATAAAGTTTCAAATAGCTTATTTTTATTAATCTCAATTCCATATGTATTGGCAAATTTTTCAAAAAGATCAACCTCTCTAACTTCTATCACAATTCAATAGAAAAAACAAAAAACGCCTCAAAGAACTGTAAATTTATACAATTCTGTGAAACGTAAGTTTACATTAAAATACTAAATTATACTAGTATTATATCTCATTGAAAATTAAACATGATATTTCCTAGCATTTATAAATATATAATAAAAAATAATATAAAAAAAATATCTTGACTGAAAAACTTTATTTGATATAATATGCTGGTAATATGAAATTATATTAAATTAAAGGAGAAAAGAATGAAGAAGAAAAATATTATACTTGGAACATTATCTTTCATCTTATTACTTGGAATAACTGCTTGCACAAGCTCTAATACTAGAACTATTGATAATACGACAGAGGTTACCACAGAAGCAACTACTGGACTCGCTCAAGAAATACCTGATAATCTATTAGGTTTTGACCTCACATTTTATGATTCTTATCCAAATGATACGAGCGAAAAATGGCGTTTAGCTATGATTGCAGAAAATATCGATATCCAAACTTATGCCTTAGAGTACTATAAAAACTACTTTAAATCAGATGATGAGATACATATTATTATTAATGAGACTCTTCACACTACCACCAAAATTTTCATCTGGCAAAACATGCTTGATGTCACAATTACGGAGTATGTAGATAAAGAAGAGCAAGATGCAACTATTGCCTGCTCTGGAGAGCTTATTGCCGAGTACCATGTAAATATAGGAACTGGTGAGATTACTAAAATAAGACCTGCAGATTCAGATCAAGAAACAACACAAGAAGAAATCCCGCAATTTTCAAAAGAAATAGTCAAATAAAACACCCGACAATTTAAAGGATGTATATACACTATCTAAATAACTACAGTATACACATCCTTCCACAATTGCCAAGGTGTTATTTTTATGCTTATAAAAATTGTATTCGTGATAAATACAGGTAAAATAAAAAAACCGTTTACTTGGTTCGGAAGTAAACGGTCAACTGCGGATGACAGGAATCGAACCTGCACGCCGAAGGCACTAGATCCTAAGTCTAGCGCGTCTGCCAGTTCCGCCACATCCGCATAAATGAGACATCGGGGATTCGAACCCCGGACAACTTGATTAAAAGTCAAGTGCTCTACCAACTGAGCTAATATCCCATATTGTATTTAATTCAAAAAAAATAAGCTGGGCTAGCTGGATTTGAACCAGCGAATGCAGGAGTCAAAGTCCTGTGCCTTACCGCTTGGCGATAGCCCA
>CAYTNV010000025.1:0-57481 GCA_964439395.1 uncultured Blautia sp.
TTGTTTTATACGCTGATAATGGAGAGACAGGAGTCGGTGAGGTTCCTGGCGGAGAAAAAATTACAAAGGCTTTGGAGGAATGTAGCCCATTAGTAGAGGGAACAAGAGTTGCACAATATAAAAGCACACTCTTAAAAGTAAAAGCTTATTTAGATTCTAAGGGAGAAGAAGATGTTCGCGGAAATCAGACATTTGACTTGCGCACAGGAGTTCATGTAATTACAGCAATCGAGGCTCCATGTCTTGACTTACTTGGAAAACAGCTTGGTTTCCTGTCTGTGAGTTACTTGGAGATGGACAACAAAGAGATAAGGTTCGTATGCTTGGATACTTATTCTTTGTAGGAGACAGAAAGAAAACAGATTTACCATATGATTCAGAGGAAGATTCTGATTGTGAATGGTATCGCATTCGCCATGAGGAAGCTTTGACAGCAGAAAGAATTGTCGCATTTGCAAAGGCGACACAGGAAAAATACGGATTTGTTGATTTTAAATTAAAGGGTGGCGTTCTCCCAGGAAATGAAGAGATGGATGTTATCCGTGAGCTAAAGAAGGCGTTCCCAGAGGCAAGAATTGACCTAGACCCTAACGGTGGATGGTTATTAGAAGAGGCTGTTGAGTATGTGAAAGGCATGCAGGGAATCTTAACTTACTGTGAGGACCCATGTGGTGCAGAGGGAGTGTACTCTGGACGTGAGATTATGAGTGAGTTTAGAAGACGTACAGGCTTCCCAACAGCGACAAATATGATTGCTACAGACTGGAGACAGGTAGGACATTCCTTAGAGTCTCAGGCAGTTGATATTATATTAGCAGACCCACATTTTTGGACAATGAGCGGTTCTGTTCGCGTTGCTCAGATGTGTCATGATTTTGGATATACATGGGGTTCTCACTCCAACAACCATTGTGATATTTCTTTGGCAATGTTTACACAGGTTGGAGCAGCAGTTCCAGGAGAGTACAATGCGCTTGACACACACTGGATTTGGCAGGAAGGTCTTGAGAGATTGACAAAAGAGCCATTACAGATTGTGGATGGATGTGTAGAAGTACCTAAGAAGCCAGGTTTAGGAATCGAAGTAGATATGGAGCAGGTAAAGAAAGCTCATCAGCTCTACTTAGATAACTGTTTAGGTGGAAGAGATGATTCTATCGGCATGCAATACCTCATTCCAGGATGGAAATTTGACCCTAAGAAACCTTGTTTAGTACGCTAGTTACCTACATTCGATGTTCTAAGAGCATCGCCTAGTAGTGAATCCCTATCTAAGTATGGAGTTATTATCCTGGAGAAGATTTTCTTCTCTGGGGAGTACTCCGATAAAAAGGGAATAAAAGTTAATAAGTAATTGATAATCAAGAAGAGGAAAATAATAATATCAGTTGACTGATGGAGATTTCTCTTTAGAATTAGAAAAGAAAGGATATGACAAAATGAAAGTAGGATTTATTGGATTAGGCATCATGGGAAAACCTATGAGTAAAAACCTTGTAAAAGCAGGAAATGAAGTAGTAGTATTTGATTTTAACGAATCATCTATTGCGGAATTAGTTGCAATGGGTGCAAAGGGAGTAAAAAGTGGTGCAGAGGTTGCAAAAGAATGTGACGTTATCATTACTATGGTTCCCAATTCTCCACATGTACGTGCAGCTTGCCTTGGAAAAGACGGTATCGCTGACGGGGCAAAAGAGGGAACCGTTGTTATCGATATGAGTTCTATTGACCCAGTGGAATCCAAGAAAATTGGCGCTGAGCTTGCAGAAAAAGGAATCGAGTTAATGGACGCACCTGTAAGCGGTGGAGAGCCAAAGGCTATCGATGGAACATTATCTGTCATGGTTGGTGGAAAGAAAGAGACATTTGATAAATATTATGATTTATTAATGCAGATGGCTGGCTCTGTAGTATATGTCGGTGACCTTGGCTCTGGAAATGTTGCAAAGCTTGCAAACCAGATGATCGTTGCTGTTAATATTGCAGTTTTAGCGGAGGCGCTCACATTGGCTAAAAAAGCTGGTTCAGACCCAGAGTTAGTTTTCCAGGCAATTAGAGGTGGACTTGCTGGTTCTACAGTTATGGAAGCGAAAGCTCCTATGATGTTAGACCATAACTTTAAGCCAGGATTCCGTATCGAGTTACACATTAAAGACTTGACAAATGCGTTAAATGCATCTCACGCAGTGAATTCCTACGCTCCTTTGACAGGACAGGTTATGGAAATGATGCAGGCTCTAAAGGCTGATGGAAATGAAAAAGATGACCACAGTGCTTTAGCAAAATACTATGAGAAGATTGCTAATATTTCATTAGAGAGAGAATAAGTAGAAAAATAATTAGTAGTAAGAGATACCTACTTTGATATAAATATTTGATTGGCAATGTATAAATTGTTTCCCCTCGTAATAACTGCCATATAAAAAAGATATTGTGAGATTTCAGCTCGCAATATCTTTTTTTATATGGCAGTTATAGAATATATGCTTTTTTAGAAAATATTTTCTTTCAGTATAAAATGAGCAGATACCATTGACTTAGCAATAATAGTGGATAGTTTCAAAACGAGAATACCAAAAATATACAATTTCTGTATATCTGGAACAGATAATCCTTATTTTAAGTAGCTTCCCGAAATTCCATATTTTTTCATTTTTCTCCAAAGTGTTGTTGTGCTAATACCAAGCTCACTAGCCGCCTGATTGCGATTGCCATGATGTTTTTCCAAGACTTCTGTAATTTTAATTGCCTCAGGAGCTTGATAAATTACCATCTTTTCTTCTCCGTGTTCTAAGCGAATTGTTGGATAGAGTTCCTGGATGAGTTCTTTTACTTGCACCTCATCTACCACCCGTTTTTTTGCTGTTAAAATGAGTCTTTCGCAAAAACGCTCTAATTGTAATACATTTCCTTCCCAGTTATATTCACATAAAAGAGCCTTAGCTCCCTGAGAGAGAGAAATATATTTTGTGTATACTTGATTAAATCGAGATAGAGTAAGATCAAGTAAGTAAAGCACATCTTCTTTTCGTTCGCGAAGCGGTGGAATTTGTAAAGTCATAGAGCTTAATAGGTAATATAAGTCTTCTCGGAAGCTTCCCTGTTTTACTTGGTAGGCGAGGTTCTTATGAGAAGTGACAATAATACGAATATCTAAAATTTTTGTCTGCTCGATATCATTTGGCATAAAAACTTTGTATTGAAGCAATCGAAGTAGGCGGTACTGGCAGATAGGAGAGAGGTTTTCAATATCTCGAATAAGCAATGTTCCGTAATTTGCCATTTCAAGAGCGCCTTTTTTTAGCACACCGCTTTCTGCTTGACTGCCAAAGAGTATAGCAAGCTGTGACGTTTCATCGATACCGCTGCAATTTACTGATAGAAATGGACCGTTTCGATAACTACTATTATTGTGAATGCTCTGTGCAAATAATTCTTTTTCTGTTCCAGTTTCTCCATAGATAAGAATCGGACTTTTAGAGAGTGCATAAATTTTGGCAAGCTCGATCGTTTTCTTTACTATAGTGCTCTGTGTAATAATATGATCAAATGTCACCTTTGTGGCATAACCAGATAAGTAATTTTCTGTCCAAAGTTTTTTATCTGATTTAAAACCTGTATTCATTTTATTTAATGATAAAATAGCTCCTGTAATTTGATTATCATACTGAATGGGAGCTGTTGTAATCATGAGCGGAATATCATGGATTGTAATAGATGTCGTGTAAGAATCTCTCCTACCAAGAAGAACATCTTGTACATAATCGACATTTAATAGAGTAAGAACTTCTTCTAATTTTTTTCCGACGAGCTCATTATCATTTTTTTTCAATAAATTTTCAACCATTCGATTTACTGCGATAATTTCTCTTTGAGCGTTTACTTTGATAATACCATTAAATACTGTGTATAAGATAGCTTCAAACTGAGCGTGACTGCTTTTTTCTAAGTCAGCAGTATAGCTAAGCTTTTTAGCGAAGCGGAGTGCGTTGCGGATAGAATCATCCGTTCCCTGAAGGAAAAGATATGGGATATCATAATGCTCAGTTGCCTGATGTACGGCATCTCCTCCGATAATAATATCATTTTTGTCTGCTATGGCACGTTGTACGAGAGAATCCACTTCATCCATTTCTAAAAAATGATAAAAATGAAGCTCCACTGGGAAGATATTTTCCATATAGCTTGTGTCGCTAAAAAGACTGGCATGTCCGATAAAGGCGATTTTTGTCACATCCTTTTGGATGATATTCATCGCTTCCTTTATAAGAAGTGCAATCTCTTGACCAGTCATTTCGATTTCTGCAATAGGAATATTTGTGTACTCTTTGATCATGGCTGCCTGAAGACCACGAGCAATGAGAATAGTAGCTCCATTTTCGATAGCATTTCTCGCCTCGATAATGGAATCAGCTGTCTCAATTACTTTAATAGAGTCGACAGGAATATTTTCTTCTTTGGAGATAATATCAATGTATTCTGCCATATATGTCTTAGGGACAAGTGCTGCAATTTTTGCCATATATTTCATCCTTTCGTTTTGTGTTTACTATGAAAGTCTTTGTCAAATGCCAAGTCAAAACAGGTAAACTTATTTTGACTTGGCATTTAACAGACTAAACTGTATGAGTATATAACACGATAGTGTGGAATACGAATACAGTGGTGATTGCAGGAGTGCTGTGGCACGAAGCAATCGGATTTTCATTTATGGTGCCTGCAAAGCAGGCATGTCTGTTAAAAAAGGCGATATCCTTCTTTTTTTATTATATAGAAATTTTGCTAGAAAATCCATTAGCGAAAGCAACGATTTACAGCGATATACTTTGTGAAACTACAAAAATGTTTCATAAAATGAAATATATCGTGTGAAAAGTAAAGGAATATATGGTTTTGTACTCTATTTTGGTGTTTATTATTGTACATGGCTGATAAAATATAAAAGTGGAATAGATAATAGACATTTGAAAAGATTTTTTTCGATTTATGGTATATTCTCTGAATAAATAGTAGTTTTGGGTTGATTTTCTCATTTTTTTTTGGTATATGTATAAGTGGAAATGAAAATTTAACCTTTTTCAGCGAGAGATTCCTGCCTCTATGGGTAACGTATGCGGTGGGAGCATGTCACTGAGAACTATTTTAGAAGGAGAATCGTTTATGCAGATGTTATCAATTGAAAAAGAATTACAAGAAAATTCCTATCCTGGACGTGGCATTATTATCGGAAGAAGCGCCGACGGAACAAAAGCAGTGACAGCTTATTTTATTATGGGTAGAAGCGAAAACAGCCGTAACCGTATTTTTGTAGAAGATGGAGAGGGAATTCGTACTCAGGCATTTGATCCATCTAAATTAACAGATCCAAGCTTAATTATCTATGCGCCAGTTCGCGTGCTTGGCAATAAAACAATTGTAACAAACGGAGATCAGACAGATACAATCTACGAGGGAATGGATAAACAGCTTACTTTTGAGCAATCTCTAAGAAGTAGAGAGTTTGAGCCAGACGGACCAAACTATACACCTCGTATTTCAGGTATTATGCATGTAGAAAACGGAAAATATAGTTATGCTATGTCTATTTTAAAGAGCAATAATGGAGATCCATCTAGCTGTAATCGCTATACATTTGCTTACGAAAATGCAAAGGCGGGAGAAGGACGTTTCATCCATACATATATGCATGATGGAAATCCGCTTCCAAGCTTTGAGGGAGAGCCAAAATTAATTGCAATCCCTGATGATATGGATGCATTTACAGAGACTTTATGGAATAGCTTAAATGAGGACAATAAGGTGTCTTTATTTGTTCGCTATATCGACATTGCAACAGGAATATATGAGACTAAGATTGTGAATAAAAATAAATAGTGAGAGAAATCATTATTATTATAATGTTTTAACTGAACGAAAGAAATGTTTTATTCGAAATATGTAGTAGTTTTTGATTATGAGTAAACCGAAGAGCAAAGTATTTGTTTTGACTGTTTTGAGCGAAAGGAATAAATATAAAAATGAAAGAATTAGAATTAAAATATGGATGTAACCCAAATCAAAAGCCATCTAAAATTTATGTGGCAGATGGAAGTGAGCTTCCAATTCAGGTATTATGTGGAAAACCGGGATATATTAACTTTTTAGATGCGTTTAATGGATGGCAGCTCGTAAGAGAATTAAAGCAGGCAACTGGACTTCCAGCAGCAACATCTTTTAAGCATGTATCCCCAGCGGGAGCAGCAGTTGGTCAGCCGCTTAATGATACACTTGCAAAAATCTACTGGGTAGACGATTTAGGAGAGTTAACACCACTCGCATCTGCGTACGCGAGAGCAAGAGGAGCAGACCGTATGTCTTCCTTTGGTGATTTTATCGCTCTTTCTGATGTATGTGATGCTTGCACAGCAAAGTTAATTAAGAGAGAGGTATCTGACGGTGTTATCGCTCCAGGATACGATGATGACGCGCTTGAGATTTTAAAATCTAAGAAAAATGGAAATTATAATGTAATTCAGATTGACCCAGACTATGTGCCAGCTCCAATTGAGCATAAAGAAGTTTATGGAATTACATTTGAGCAGGGAAGAAATGAGTTAAAGATTGATGAGGATTTCTTCTCTAATATCGTGACAGAGGCAAAAGAACTTCCGAATCAGGCTAAGATTGACCTTGCAATTTCTATGATTACTTTAAAATATACACAGTCTAACTCCGTATGTTACGTAAAAGACGGACAGGCAATCGGAATCGGTGCTGGACAGCAGTCTAGAATTCACTGTACAAGACTTGCTGGAACTAAGGCTGATAACTGGTGGCTTCGCCAAGCTCCACAGGTACTCAATCTTCCATTCGTAGATAAGATTCGCCGTGCAGATAGAGATAATGCAATTGATCTCTATATCGGTGAGGATTATATGGATGTTTTAGCTGACGGTGCGTGGGAAAATATTTTCAAGGAGAAACCTCCTGTGTTTACAAGAGAGGAGAAGAGAGCTTGGTTAGATAAATTAACTGGTGTATCTCTCGGATCTGATGCATTCTTCCCATTTGGTGATAACGTAGAGCGAGCTCACAGAAGTGGTGTTGAGTATATCGCACAGCCAGGTGGTTCTATTCGTGACGATAATGTGATTGATGCTTGTAATAAATATGGAATTGTGATGTCCTTTACAGGAATCCGCTTATTCCATCACTAAAAAGGGGGCTGTCAGGAAATAAATTTTTCAAACGAAATAAGGTGATTTTGAAAAGAGTTCATACTATATTTGGTTGAGATTTTATATTTCCCGACAGCCGCTTTTCCTATCTGTCTATTTGCAATGCCAAATATAATAATACTGCATCCTTAAACTTTCTTGGATTGTATCCACATTTTTTATAAATTCGATCTAATTTATATTGCAATGTATTTTTATGTAAAAATAATCTCTTATATGTATTTTGTAATGACATATTTTCCTCATAATACACAGCTAAAAGTTCTTTCTCCGCCTCACTTAATTCCTTTACAGTCTTTTCTAAATACATTTCTCTATTATTCTTTGATATATCTTGTAGTAAAATTTCTAAATCTAGCTTTTCAAACTCTGCAAATAAATTAAGTGAATTCTCAATACTCTTTAACGCAGTCTTTGCATTCTCATAGGAGCGTGATAGTTTACCTAGCGGGTATTCAGCACCGACTCCGATTTTTAATGTATATTCCTGCTCCCTTGCAAATTTATAAAAATTTTTTAAAACTTCTTCTTTTTTCTCTTTCCTCAAAAGAGCAATAAATTCATTTGGATATGTATAAGAATAAATCGGCACATTATTTGCCTGAAAAAGAAAACGTATTTTTTGCTCCATAAAAGACAGATTAAGCGTGTCATAACTTGTATCAATTTTTATAATAACAATACTCATTTCCTCTTTCTTCTTAATTCCAACTTCTCTCAAACATTGATTAAAATATTCTCGATTCTCAATCGTCTCATTCAAAAGACATCGTACAATATAATTGCATTTTTCCGACTTCGTGCGGTTTTGTTCCCCTAAATCTTGCTCTCTCATTAAAAGTGTTGTGATTCTCGTGGCAAGTCTTGTATATTTTTTGACCTCACTTGGCTCTCCGCTAATTCCAATTACCGCAATCACTTCATTGTGATAAAAAATTGGAATATTAATTCCCTTTTTTGTTCCATCGAATGCATTATCATCAAATACTTCTATCTGTTTTCCAGTTTTCACTACCTGTAATCCTATTTCGTGAAAATCTCCCACTCGAGTCTGATTCGTGCTGGCATATATTTTACCATTTTGGTCGATAAAATTAATGCTGTGACCACAAACCTCCTCCATCGTGCGAATAATTTGATCAGCGAGATTTTTCGTGATTTCAAATCCCATTTTTTTTCTCCTCTTTTCTTTTAGCCCTTCTTGTTTTTCTTTTCATCAGCATACCATAATTTATATTATATAGTCTATATTTTGGGTATTTTTTTGTATTTTTATTAGTATTAAGACCATTGTTTTGACCTTCCTTCCATGCTAAACTAATAATAGAAATTAAGAAAAATCGAAAGGAGATTTTATTATGAAAGCAGTTATCGCTATTGACTCATTAAAGGGAAGCTTATCGTCTATGGAAGCTGGATATGCCATCGCAGAAGGTATTAAACGCGCAGACAGCGATGCTAAAGTAATCGTCCGTCCTCTCGCCGACGGCGGAGAGGGAACTGTCGATGCACTTGTAGAGGGAATGAACGGAATAGCTCACACAGTTACAGTTTCTGACCCACTTCGCAGGCCAATCTCTGCTGTATACGGAATTATTGAAGAATCTATGACTGCAATTATGGAAATGTCCGCTGCTGCTGGAATCACTCTCGTGACAGACGTTGAGAGAAATCCTCTAAACACGACAACCTACGGTGTCGGAGAAATGATTAAAGATGCCATTGAGAAAAATTGCCGTGAATTTATTATCGGAATCGGCGGAAGTGCCACAAATGACGGCGGAATTGGAATGCTTCAGGCACTTGGATTTGGGTTTCTTGATAAAGACGGCAATCAAGTTTCTTACGGTGCAAAGGGATTAAAAGATATCGCAACAATTACCTCTGAAAATGTACTTCCACAATTAAAAGATTGTATTTTCCACATCGCCTGTGATGTAAATAATCCTCTTTGCGGAGAGAAGGGGGCGAGTGCTGTATATGGTCCTCAAAAGGGCGCTGACGACGCTATGGTTGCTGAGATGGATAAATGGTTAGCTTCGTACGCTGCTCTTACAAATGAACAGTATAATAAAACTGTCAGCAAAGAAACTCCTGGTACTGGAGCAGCAGGAGGACTTGGATTTGCATTTTTAGCTTACTTAAACGGTTCCCTAGAACCAGGGGTGGATTTAATTCTCACTCAGACAAAGCTTGAAGATTATATCAAAGATGCAGATGTCGTTGTTACAGGAGAGGGACGTCTTGATTTTCAAACAGCTATGGGAAAAGCTCCTATTGGAGTGGCAAAGCTCGCTAAGAAATACAATAAACCTGTTCTCGCCTTCGCTGGAAGCGTGACAGAGGATGCTGTAGAATGTAATAAAAACGGAATCGATGCTTTCTTCCCTATCTTAAGGGGAATCTGTACATTGGATTCTGCCATGAAAAGGGAAAATGCACAGCAAAATATGATTGACACTGTAGAGCAGGCATTCCGCCTATTAAAGGTCACAGTTTAAAGAAGTTAATTTCCTAATGATAAACCTCCATGCCTGCTTTCGCAGGCAGAACCATAAATGAAAGGATGTTACAAATTTAAAACTTGTCTAATAAGATACATTGATGAATTATTTCAACAATATCAATATCCTGTGCGAGAAATTTATTTTGTAACATCCTTTTTTATTCCTTCTTAATCCCAATTATACAGATATTCTTTTTCCCCATCGCTCCATACAATTGGACGGAAGTTTTCCATCCAGTCAAGAGGAGTCAGTTTTATCTCCTGTTTGGAGGAAATTTCTAGATAATCGTGCATTTCTTTTTTCTCCTCCTCAGTCATAACTCCAGGTTTTGCGGAGATAAAGAGAGGAGTTCCGCTGTTTGCGAGAAGCTCAGTCCACTGTCTATTATAATCCCAAGAAATTGGACCTAAAATTCCGACGCAGTCCGCATCGATATCATAGAAAGCTCTGTGTTGCATGAGACGAAAGGCGAGTGTATTGATACCCATTTTTCTAGTAATTGCCCAGTCTTTTCCGCTTGTGTCATCTCCTACACGGTTCATATGCATGAGTCCTGCACCGAGATGTCCGATTGTATTACATCCAAGGATAATAGCGTCAAATGGTTTTGCTGCCTCATAGATGGCTGTGTAGAAATTTATAATAATTTCAGCGGTTGTCTTTGTCTTATCGTAAAACTCTATCTCTGGCTTACACATAAGCGGAAGCATCTGAAATCCCCAGTTGCCTGTAATATCAAAGGTAGAAAAATCATGCTTAATTAGGCGGTAGCCCCACTCGCAGATTCTTGTGATAT
The DNA here is from genome assembly GCA_964439395.1 of uncultured Blautia sp. GTDB lineage: Bacteria > Bacillota > Clostridia > Lachnospirales > Lachnospiraceae > JAUUSJ01. Next base: position 10,521 of record CAYTNV010000025.1, read on the forward strand.
CTGCCTTGACATAGCGAAGAACTTCTGGTCTAGATGGGTCTAGGCAGTCGTTATAGGAAAGTCTCCAGGAATTAGGAATCATTGTAGATTCATTGAGAAGAGGACGGAACCAAATGCCAGGCTTTGCTCCTCTTTTTTCAATTTCCTCTGCAAGCTTTTTCATACTTGGAAACTTCGCATTTCCTTTTGTCCAAGGACCGCCGTTATAGCCGTCAAATCTGTGGTGCTCTTGCCAGCAGTCATCAACTACCATATAAGGTCGATTTTTAATTCCTTTTGTGAGTTCCATAATATAATCTGTATCGCTTAAAATTTCCTCTTCTGAGCTATCTCCGTAAGCGTAGTACCAGTTATTGCTGCCGTATACAGGCTCTTTTGGGAAAATAGGGTCTTTGCACATCAATTTACAAAATGCCTGACATGCCTCAAGGGAGGAGCAGTCTGTGTATTGACGAGTTACGATAGAGGCAATTTTAATTGTTCGACCGTTTAGGTGAACAGGATTTCCACCGTTTTGAATATCGGCGTATAGAGTGATGCCTGCTTTATCTAGTTTCCAATAGCAAAGAGCGGCAGGACGAACCATAACACCGATTCCTGTTGTCATATTTTTTTCATTTAAGAAAAAATACCAAGGCATAAATGCCTCTTTTTCTTGTCTTTTAGAGATATCTGTCCACTCTAAATCTCCGTATCCTCTCTCCCAGGTATCTCCGTAGACTTTGGCGTTTTCTGGAATAGGACGATTCCATTTTAATTCGACAAAATTGAGAGGGGTCTCCTTTGCAGTGATGAAGACATCTAAATTTTCATCGGTAAGCTCAAAAGAGAGAGAGACATCGTTTTTCATAATAGGAGAATGATTTTGCTTGGATTGTATTGTCTGTTTTTCTAATCCGATTGAGATAAAATCTGGATAGGATAGAATATTTTGTGGGAATATTTTTTGTTCTTTCATTTTTAACCTCCTGTTGAATGAAATATAGAAGAATTATTTTTTAGTTTTTTTTGTATTCTATGTATTTAAGTATAAAAGAGATGGAGGAAAATACAATGACTAAAAGAGATTAAAATATATCCAGATGTCGTCTTTATGAGATAAGAGTAGAAGTTGGACGTTTGAAAGCGTATTGGTTTTGGGATTTGTGGAACTAAGGGGAGATATTAAGAACAAACGCGAGAAGGCGGGAAAAAGTATTAAAAAAAGACCTCTATTAAACAATAGAAATCTTTGCAATAAAAAAAGCGATAGACGGGGCTCGAACCCGCGGTCTCGACCTTGGCAAGGTCGCGCGTTACCAACTACGCCACTATCGCGTAAAGCGGGTGATGGGAATCGAACCCACGTATCTAGCTTGGAAGGCTAGTGTTCTACCATTGAACTACACCCGCATAAAGGTTTGTCTGATGTATCTCTCATCGACAGTTAATATAGTAGCATAATGAAGAATAAAAGTCAACCCCTAAATTGTATTTTTTGAAGAAATAGTTTGAAAAATTTTCTACAATCTATTCTTTTAATATCATTATTATATTATATCTTTCTTATCTATAAAAACTAGAACTTGATAAAAATAGAAAAATTTCAGTGTAATTTAAGAAAATCTTCTTATAATCATACAGAAAGATAAAATTTTTGAAAGAATAGCAGGGAAAATTCAAATGCTTCATTTTTATGATACAATATCTATTGTAAAAATCCCATCAAGTGGATATATAATCGAATATGCTTTTATGTATAGGTTTTGATAATGTTTAACCAATACACAGCTTTAAACCTTATATATACTGGGACATTTTAGAAAAGGAGGGAAAAACCTTGAAAATATTAATTGTGGAAGATGAAGTACGTCTCGCAGATGCATTGGGAGAAATTATGCGGGGAGAAAAATATATGGCAGATGTCGTCTATGATGGAAGAGATGGTTTTGATTATGCGCTGATAGGAAATTACGATGTGATTGTACTAGATGTTATGTTGCCAAGAATGGATGGGTTTACTGTTGTGAATCAATTGAGAAAACAGTCGATTATGACGCCTATTATTATGCTCACAGCGAAGGATGGAGTGGAGGATAAGATAAATGGATTAGATCGGGGAGCGGACGATTATATGACGAAGCCGTTTGTGCCAGAGGAATTACTTGCTCGGATCCGTGCTTTGACGAGAAGAAAAGGTGAGGTTGTCTTAGAGGAAATTAGATATGAGGATTTAAAGCTTAATTTATCTAATTATGATTTATGGTCAGGCGTAAAAAATATTCATCTAAGCTATAAGGAATTTGAAATTATGAAGATTTTAATGTCAAATCCTGGAATTCTTGTATCTAAGGAAACTTTGATTGTGAAAGTTTGGGGAGATGACTCAAATGCCGAGGATAATAATGTGGAGGCCTATATTTCATTTTTAAGAAAAAAACTTCATTTGCTTCGCTCAAAGGTTAATATTACAACGACTAGAAAGGTGGGATATAAGCTGGAGGTTCCATTATAATGATTCAAAAATTAAAAATAAAGTTTATAGCGATTAATATGACCTTTGTTATGTTTGTTATGCTGATTCTTCTTGGAAGCTTTTTTATATCTGAATATAAAAATGAAAGGCAGCAAATTGAGTATAATTTAGAGTTGTCGGTAGAAAAACAGGGAGATTTCCGACCATCGATTGGCGCAAATCCAGAAGATAATAGAGAAGAAAATAGTGAATTGTCTTTGATACCACTCACGAAATTTATGCCAACTTTTACAGTGGAAGTCGATGAAGATGGAAATTTAGTACATGTGGAGGACAGTCATGTGCATGTAGAAAATGAAATTGTGAATCAAGCTGTGAAAGAAGTACTAGATTCGGACAAAGAGGTGGGAATGCTTCGGGATATTTCACTTAGATATCGAATAAAAAAGCAACAAAATATGTCGGTAATTGCATTTGCAGATTTATCCTTTAGTAATACTTATTTAAAAGAAGTATTTTTTAAGCTTTTACTCGTTTTATTTGTGGGATTTCTAGTATTTTTAGCAATTAGCATGTATTTGGCAAAAATTATAGTGCGACCTGTAGAAAAGGCGTGGAATCGTCAAAAACAGTTTATTGCAGATGCATCCCATGAATTAAAAACACCGCTCACCGTCATCTTGACAAATCTAGATATTATTGAGGCACATAAGGAGGATACGATTTTAGGACAGCAAAAATGGATTGTTAATACAAAAAAGGAAGCTGATAGAATGAAGCAGCTTTTGGAAGATCTATTATTTTTGGCAAAGAGTGATGCCTCTGTTATGCCAGTTATAAAGCAGGAGATAGATTTGTCATATTTAGTGCTTGGCACTACTTTATTATTTGAGTCCATTGCCTATGAAAGTAAAATTCAGTTAGAGGAAGAGATAGAGGAAGATATTTTTATGTTCGGCAATGAAAAACAGCTAAAGCAACTTGTCGCCATATTATTGGATAATGCCTGTAAGTATAGTAAAAATGGACGAGTGGATGTTAAACTTAGAAGAGTACAAGAAAAGATTTTATTGGAAGTAAAAAATAAAATAAAGTATGAGGAAGATGTGATTCCGCAGGAGGATATCGGGCATATTTTTGAGCGATTTTATCGCGTGGATAAGTCAAGGGCTAGAAAAGAAGGCGGCTATGGATTAGGACTTTCCATTGCACGCACAATTGTGGACAATCATCAAGGGAAAATAAAGGTAAAAAGTAGTATGGAGGAGGGAACTGTATTCTCTATTAGTTTTCCAGTGAAGGGAGAGAGTAGAAAAGGGTTATCATATAGAGTATAAATTTTTTGTTTTTAGGTATGGGAATGTTAATATAAAAGATTTGGCTAGAGAGGAAAGGGAGAGGGTGGAATATTGCCATCAGTGGAAGCATGAAATCAATTATTCGGATTTGCTTGTAATTTGCCAAAGAATGTGAGATTATGGAGCAGAATAAAAAGGATAAGAAAGGAATAGGAATCATGTCCATCCGTAAATGGAATGATAGTTCACAAACGAAAGATAGTTAATGAATATTTTTCTTCAATATCTTAAATTCAGTATTGCAAAAGGAAAAAACTAGGTATATGATTGGTATGAATAATCTTGTAGTCGAGAAAAAGTCTTAATAGTCATAAAGATTTATATAAAAAATATTAACCAAAAAGTTGGCTTTTGAGGAAGTATGGAATAGAGACTTTTGATAATAAGATTGATACATATGTAGTAGAGGGAATGACAAAAGTATTCCTAAGAGGAAAAAATAGTCGAAAATGAAAGAGGAATTTAAGATGAAATTAGGAAGAAATGATGCCTGTTGGTGTGGAAGTGGTAAAAAATATAAAAAATGTCACTGTGATTTTGACAATAAGATAGAGGAATTTAGAAGAAGGGGAGATATCGTTCCAGATCACGATATGATTAAAACTCCTGAGCAGATAGAGGGAATTAAGGAAAGTGCCAAGATTAATATTGCAGTTTTAGATTATGTGGCGGAACATATAAAGGCTGGTATTACTACAGATGAGATTGATCAGTGGGTTTATCAGGAGACTGTGAGAAGAGGGGGAATTCCAGCTCCTCTTGGATATGAAGGATTTCCAAGAAGTGTCTGTACCTCTATTAATGAGGAGGTTTGTCATGGAATTCCAGCTGCAGATGTCGTCTTAAAAGATGGAGACATTATTAATGTAGATGTATCTACAATTTATAATGGATATTTTTCGGATTCTTCTAGAATGTTCTGCATTGGAAATGTATCTGAGGAGAAAAAACGTCTTGTGCAAGTGACAAAAGAATGCATTGAGAAGGGACTTGAGCAAGTAAAACCATGGGGTTATCTTGGAGATATGGGTCAGGCAGTTCACGAGCATGCCTTAAAAAATGGCTATACAGTTGTGGAGGAAATCGGTGGCCACGGTGTTGGTTTAGAGTTTCATGAGGAGCCTTGGGTAAGCTATGTATCTAAGAGGGGAACTGAGATGGTGATGGCGCCAGGTATGGTATTTACAATTGAGCCTATGGTAAATATGGGTGAGGATGCTATTTTTATGGATGACGAGAATGGATGGACAATTTACACAGCAGACGGTGAGCCATCTGCTCAATGGGAAATTCAAGTATTAATTACAGATACTGGATACGAGATTTTAGCTTATTAAAAGTGAAGATTTATATTTACATTGTCTATAAACAGAATTTTTGTGTTTTATCAGCAGACGTGTAAGTGAAAGGATTAAAAAAACGAAGTTTTCTTCTAAAAAAATATAGTTGACAAAGTAGGAATCTTTGAGTATATTAATAAGTAGTAAGAAAGCGAATTCATTTTCAATTTTATGGATTCGCTCTTTTCTTACAAATGAATTAGCACTCGACTTAAATGAGTGCTGATAAGGTGAAAGGGGAGAATGATATGATTACGATACCTGTTTATGATTTATTGATATTACCAGAGGTAACCTTTTATTTCAAAAAGGATATGCTATTAGATACAGAGATTACACAAGAAGATAAAGGGCAAGATATTTTATTTATTATGCAAAAATCAGATAAGAGTCGTGATGAGCTGACATCTGATGATTTCTATCCTTTTGGAGTTGTGGGAAAGATTGAGACTGTGTCTGAAGACGGAAATGTCCGTATTCGCACAGTGAAGAGAGTGATTGTCGAGGATATAGATTTTTCTAATGATAGAATGAATGCTATTGCAATGTCCTGTGAGGAGGATAATGATATTTCCGACGAAGAAAAGAAGGATATATTTGATAAAGTAAAGAATGAATTGCTGCAGTTTGTAAGAAATTTCCAGTGGGGTGCCTGGGCGAGAGGATTTATTTTACATTGGAAAAATTTAGACGAGGCGGTTTGTTCTCTTGCATCTTATCTCAATATTACTTGGGAAGAAAAATATGAATTACTTGAGGTAAATTCTAGGAAAATTCGCTATGAGAAGATTGACGATATGCTTCGAGAATTTATTGAAGTTTTCCGAGTGAGAAGTGAGGCGGAGCAGGTACAGCAGCAAGAGCATGATAAGAATTATCGTGAGGTTGCACTTAAGAAACAGATTGAATATTTGCAGGAGCAATTGGATGATTTACATCCAGAAAATATTACGGATGTGCGTATGTTTGAGAAAAAGCTCGCACAGGCAAAGATGAATGATGAGGCCAAAAAAGAATGTGAGAAGGTATTAAACCGTATGAAGCAGGAGGGACCAAATGGTCATGAGTATGGAATATTCTATGATTATTTGGATTTTATGACTACACTTTCTTGGAAGAGTGACAAGATGCCAGAAGTGGATTTACAAAAAGCGGAGGAAATTCTCGACGAGGATCATTATGGGTTAAAGAAAGTAAAAGAGCGTATTATTGAGCAGCTTGCCGTTATGGCGCTTAATAAAAAGCAGTCGGGTTCTATTTTACTTTTTGTAGGTGCGCCAGGGACAGGTAAGACGAGTATTGGACAGAGCATTGCGAAGGCGCTCGGAAGAAAATATGTCAGAATTAGCCTCGGTGGTATCCGCGATGAGGCGGAAATTCGCGGTCACAGAAGAACTTATGTCGGAGCGATGCCGGGACGTATTATGGAGGGCATGAAGCGAAGTGGTGCGCAAAATCCAGTTATGGTGCTTGACGAGGTGGATAAATTAATGCGAGATCACGCTGGTGACCCAGCAAGTGCATTGCTCGAGGTGCTTGACCCAGAACAAAACAGCACATTTACCGATCACTATATGAACGCTCCTTATGATTTATCGAATGTATTTTTTGTATGTACAGCAAATTCGACAGACACAATTCCAGCCCCACTTCTCAACCGTATGGAGGTAATACAGTTCCCTGGCTATACGCCAGTTGAGAAATTCCAGATTGCGAGAAAACATTTGCTTCCAAAGGCGATGAAGAGTATGGGAATCAAAGCGCAAAATTTACGTGTGACAGACGAGGCAATCAAGCAGATAATTGAAGGATACACAGCAGAGTCTGGTGTCCGTGGGTTAAAAAAGCAGATGGATATTTTATGTCGTCACGCCGCTGTGAAACTTGTGCGAGGCGAGCAAAAGAGCTTTACTGTCAGCGAAAAGAAAGTGAAGGAGTTTATGGGAAGAAAGCCTATGAACCGTGAGAAAGTGGATAAGAGCACAAGACCAGGAATTGTTACAGGGCTTGCCTGGACGATGGCAGGAGGAGAAATTTTGTTTATCGAGACTGCATTTATGAAAGGTGAGGGCAAAATTATTATTACAGGACAGCTTGGAGATGTGATGAAGGAGTCTGCACAGATTGCGATTTCGGTTGTGAAAATGATGTATCCAGAGCATGCAAAGAAGTTTGAGGAGAATAATCTCCATATCCATGTGCCGGCGGGAGCGGTTCCAAAGGATGGTCCTTCGGCGGGGATTACGCTTGTGACGGCGCTTTCTTCCTTAGTGACAGGAAAAGCAGTAAATCCAGAGATTGCTATGACGGGAGAGGTTTCACTTCGAGGAAATGTAATGCCAATTGGAGGGCTTCCAGAAAAGCTGATGGCTGCCCAGAGGGCTGGTGTGAAAACAGTATTTATTCCGTACGAGAATGCGGATGACTTGGAGGATGTGGCAGAGGAAGTGAAGGAAAAGCTTGAGATTATTCCAGTGAAGACAGTGCAGGAGGTGCTTGAGAGTACAGGACTTATGAGCTGAAAGAGGTCAGGAAAATAAATGACAAATCAAAGTATGGAGATTATTGACAATTTACATGAAAAAGAAGCATATTGTATAGATGTGTTTCCATGTATAATAACAAGCAAAAAATTTTTTCAGGTAGAAGAAATTTTTCTGAAAAGAAAATTAAAACAGTATGCTAAAAAAATATGCAAGTCTTGCTTATACTAATATTGCTGATATTGCTCTTAACAAAATATGTAATATTATTCAGTATGTTATTAAACACGACGTTTCATCTTTAGAAATACTAGTTCCATCTTATGAGGTTGAAATAAGTATAGGCGGTGGATTTAATACAGTAATTTATAACGTTTCTGGTGAACATTTAGAATTAATTAAATCATTAGTAGAACACGAACAATTATATTTCAGAAAATGTGACGAATAATTCAATAAAAAATAGCTTGTAGTGAACAAAAGACTATCATCAAATTTACTGCAAGCTATTTTTATTTATATTCCCAATCAGAAGGAGCTATTGGGAAATGATTTATATTAAGATTTTTCTTGTGAAATATTAAAGTTAAACTATTTTCTTCCTTCTCTTCTTAAAATATTCTCAAAATCATCTACCTCTTTTGCAATGACCTTAGAAAGCACAATCAAAGAGATAAGGTTTGGAACTGCCATAAGAGCGTTGGCGATATCGGAGAAGTTCCAAACGATATTAAGTGTTGTTGTCGCTCCGACGAATGCAATTAAGGAGAAGAGCACACGGTAAATCATATTGTATTTATGAGTTCCGAGGATGTACTCAAAAGCTTTCTCGCCGTGGTATTCCCAACCGAGAATAGTGGAGAAGGCGAATAATCCGATTCCAATACAGATAATCCATCCGCCGACAGGTCCAAGAACTGTCTTAAATGCCTCGATTGTGAGTTCAGAGCCGACATAAAGCTCTTTTTTCGTGAATTCTCCGCTTTCGGAAAATTCATATACATTTTTATCTGAATCGACCCAAGAACCGACTAGAGTAGTTGTATCAACCTCAGCTCCATCAAAAGGAGTCAATGTAAGTTCTTTTTTTAGAGTAGAATCTGTCAAAGTAACAGTTGTTCCATTTACGCTGATTGTTCCGTCAAATGCGTTATTTTTCTCGAAATTTTCAATAATAACAGTATCATTAGATACGGCGTATGTAGAACGAATGGTATCGTGAGTATTGCCAAGCACACCAGAACTTGCGATACAAAGACCTGTTATCGTACAGACAACGATGGTATCCCAAAATGTACCAGTCATATTGATATATCCCTGGCGACAAGGATAGTCTGTTGTAGCAGCGGCCGCTGTGATTGCAGCAGAACCCATACCAGCCTCATTAGAGAAGCATCCGCGGGCAACACCAAAACGCATAGCTCCCATCATAGAAGCTACGACAGAGCCGAGAACACCACCACTTACAGCTTTAGGTGAGAATGCCATCTTCACAATTAAAACAATACCGGAAGGTACGTTTGTGATATTTCCAATAATAACGATGACACCAGCGATGATATAGAAAATAGCCATCAAAGGTACAACAACAGAAGATACTTTTGAAATACTCTGAATACCGCCAACGATGATAATAAGTGCGAGTACAGTGATAATAATACCTGTAATCCATGTAGGAACTCCAAATGTCGTATAGAAAGAGGAGGCGATAGAATTACCCTGTGTCAAGTTACCGATACCGAAGGAGGCGATAACTGCAAATAAAGCAAAGAGCCATCCAAGAGCGGCACCAGCTTTCTTATTTTTAAAGCCTCGTTTCATCGTGTACATCGGTCCACCGGACATCTCACCGTTTTCATTTACCTCACGGTATTTGATAGCTAACATACATTCACTAAATTTTGTTGTGAGCCCAAAGCAGGCGGAGATTAACATCCACACTAAAGAGCCAGGTCCTCCAGATACCATAGCAGTTGCCACACCTACGATATTACCAGTACCGATTGTGGCAGCGAGTGCTGTAGTTAATGCAGAGAATGGAGAAATATCACCTGATCCTCTGTCACTTTTTCTTGCTTCTTTACTTAGCGTACTTTTTAGGGCATAGCCGAGGTTTCTCCAAGGCAAGAAACGCAGCCGAACTGTCAAGTAAATACCTGTTCCGACTAAGAGAACAAGCATAACAGGACCCCAGACAAAATCGTCAACAGTACTTAAAATTGATCCTAGTAGTTCCATAAAATCCTCCCTTTTTGTCTTAGATGCAGTTTTTTAAAAAAATTTTTTCATACTGTACTGCATATAGAAATGATAAAAAGAGTAAAAGTTATAAAAAAATCTCATGTCTTTTACTCTTTTACGCAAGCTAAATTTAGTTTACTATATAAAAATGAATCTGTCAATTTGTTTTCTTGCAAAATATAACATGAATTGTCGTAGAATTACTATAAAAAGCGAAGATTGTAAGGTTTTTTATATATTGGTTTAATCTCTTTATATGTATTAAGAAAAAATATTTACAAAAAAAGGTTTTAATATTGACTTTTAAAAAAAAGCATTGTTTAATAAAAATGGACTTAAAATTAATCTATTGTGTTATACTATATTAAATATATTTATGCTATAATGAGAAGCATAAAAACCTTTATTATTATGTGAAGGCTATTTTAGAAAATTCGACATAATGATGTTTTCATTTTGCTTTAGATGTTTTTACAAACTGGGATAACATGTTTTAGTTGAATCTTCTTTATTTATTTAGTACAATAGATTAAATTAATATAAATATAAATTTAATGTATTTTTGAATGGAGGAGTTTCGATGGCTAAGGATGTAACACTGGCAGATATAGCGGTAAAGGTTGGAGTGAGTAATGTCGCTGTTTCTAAGGCCTTGTCTGGAAAGCCTGGAGTGAGCGATGGGCTCAGGAGCCGAATTAAGAATGTTGCGGCAGAGATGGGATATGTACCAAATATGTCAGCTAGGACAAGTAATAACGAGACTGGAAATATAGGAGTAATTATTCCCGAAGGATATTATGGAGGGACAATTTCTTTTTATGGACGTCTTTACGAAAAAGTTGTCAGAGCCTTATATAATAATCACTATTATGGTATTCTCGAGCTACTGACAAAAGAAGATGAAGAGGCAGGGAATATACCTAAGGTTATGCAAGATGGTAAGGTAGATGGGCTGATTCTTTTAGGACAGATGGATAAAAACTATATTAATAAGATGGTACAGCAGGAAAATTTACCAATGTTTTTTCTTGATACATATGTGCCGTTTATGGAGTTTGACACGGTTATTTCGGATGGGTATTATGGAATGTATCAGCTGACGAATTATCTGATAGAACAGGGCCATAGGAAAATAGGATTTGTAGGAAGTGTAAATGCTACGAGTAGTATAGCAGATAGATATTGGGGATATAGACGTTCTTTGCGGGAGAATCACATTGAATATAGAGCTGATTGGGAGATACCAGACCGCAATGAAGTAGTAAGAGTATTCGAAAAAATATTGGAAAATCCAGGAGAAATGGATGCGTATGTATGTAACTGCGACCATACAGCTTATATTGTAATACGAAATCTCGAGGAAGCTGGATATCGAGTTCCGGAAGATATTTCGGTTGTCGGATTTGATGATTTTCTTCCGCTTGGTATGGAAGAGAAAAAAATTACTTCCTATGAAGTTGACATAGAACGTATGGCCAGTACATGTGTAAAATCTTTAATCCGTAAAATAAAACATAAAAAATATGTTAGTGGAATTCAGATTATAACGGGAAAGATTATACAAAAGGAGACAGTAAAGAAACGAAAATAATAAGATGTAAATAGTAAAAAAGAGGATATTGTAAAATAAATTTCTTATAGAAGCGATGGATAGTGCTGAAATAATTCGGCGATATATTTTAATCAGAAATTTATTTTATAATATCCTCTTTTTTTATTTTTTATTGAAAAATATAAAGTATAGATTATAATATTTTATTTTTCAAGGCGATTTTAATTTGAGGGAAAATTTAAAAAAACAGAAAAATTAATTAAATTAATTAATTAACCAATGCGTTTAAGTTGGAAACTGGAAAAAACGATGAAAAATGTTGGGCATAATCAACAATAAACACATTGCAAAAACATACAAATTAACCAAAATGTAAATTTAGAAGAAAAACACATTGAATTTATGAACAATCTATGATATAGTTAATTTAACTTAAAAACAATTAAAAAATAAGAAAAGGAGAAGAAACATGAAAAAACGAACTCTAAAAAGAATGTTTGTAACAGCAGTTGCTACGGCAATGACCATGTCATTAGTGGCATGTGGGGCTCTTCTAAAGAGAAGGTAAAAAAAGAAGAAGCGGGTGTCACAATTGATCAAATTAAGTTGGGAGAAGATTACACAGATATCAAAGCGGACTTGAAGTTTTTGACACATAAGACAGATATTGTGGACACTAAGTTTAAAGGATATATAGAAGAGTTTCAGAAATTATATCCCAATATTAATATTGAGTATGAGGGAATTACAGATTACGCAAATGATGTGACAATGCGATTGTCTACAGGAGATTGGGGAGATATCTGTATGGTACCAACTTCTGTAGATAAGAGCGAATTGGAAAATTATTTTTCAAGTTTTGGTAGCAAAGAGCAGTTATCTAAAAACTATGAGGCGAATATGTTAAATAATTACGCATATGACAATCAAGTTTACGGAATTCCATCTATGGCGAATGTACAAGGTATTGTATACAATAAGTCGGTATTCGAGAAAGCTGGAATTAAAGAATTACCAAAGACACCAGATGAGTTTTTAGATGCTTTGCAAAAGATTAAAGATAAGACAGACGCTATTCCAATGTATACAAATTTCTCAGCTGGTTGGACAATGACAGCTTGGGATGCTTATATTGACGGTGGTGCAACTGGAGATGCAAATTTTGTTAATGCAGGTCTTGTAAAAGGAAAGAATCCATTCTCTGACAGAGGAGATGGAACTGGTCCATATGCAGTTTATAATACACTCTACGAGGCAGTAAAGAGAGGCTTGACAGAGGAAGATCCTACTACAACTGACTGGGAAGGAAGCAAGGGAATGCTAAATAAAGGTGAGATAGGATGTATGGCTCTTGGTTCTTGGTCTATTACACAGGTACAGCAGGCAGGAGAAAATGCAGATGATATCGGATATATGACATTTCCAATTACTGTAAATGGAAAGCAATATGCGGCAGCAGGTCCTGACTATTGTTATGGAATTAACTGTAATAGTTCTAAGGATGAGCAGATTGCAGCTATGTGTTATATAAAATGGCTTGTAGAAAAATCGCAGTTTGCACAGTCCGAGGGAGGACTTTCAATCGTAATTGGTGACGAGTATCCAGAAGCACTTGCATCTTTAGAGGATATAGAGCTTGTAGTAAATGATCCAGCAGCAGAGGGAGAAGAAAACCTTTGGAATGATATTAACAATGATTCTGAGCTTGGAATCAATGTATCTGGTACAATTCCAACTGAGATTATAGAGTCAGCTGTATCTGGAACAAAAACTATGGACGAGATGGTTGCTGAATGGAATGAAAAATGGACGGCAGCACAAGAGGCCAACGGTATAACAAATTAAACGAGATAGAATAAGAATAGAATATCGCAAAGTGTAAGGTTTTAATGGCGGATAATTTCCATTTTTTGACGAATATTATATATAAAAAATACATTTTGCGATAATCCAATTCGAAAGGAGTGTGTAGAATTGGAAAAGGAAAAAAAGAGCTTTAAGCAATGGATTACATCTGGAAAGGTGAATCGAAATTTATGTATTATTACATTTATGCTGGTGCCACTAGCATTGTTATTAGTATTCACATATATACCTTTTGCAAAAATGGTTCAATTCAGTTTTTATGACATGAAATATATCGGAAGTAGAGAATTCGTGGGATTAAAAAATTATGTTGAGGTATTTACTAGAAAAGATTGCTTCCAAGCCTTGACATTGAGTTTATACTATATTGTCGCATCATTCATACAGCTTGCGATAGCATTATTTTTTGCCACTATACTTAGTTTTAAGACTAAGGGTGGTGGATTATTTAAGGGATTAATGTTTTTCCCATATTTAGTATGTGGTATTGCAGTAGGTTTTATTTTCAAGTTCTTTTATTCTAGAGGCTTTGTACTTGATACAGTTTTACAGTGGTGTGGATTTAAATTAGAACAGCTCCCATACTGGTTGAAGGATACAAGCATTAATAATATTTCTGTCGCTGCAACTTCTATTTGGAGATATATGGGACAGAGTATGGTTATGTACATCGGTGCTATTATGTCAGTGGATTCTTCTTTGTATGAGGCATCCGCCATTGACGGAGCGAATGGTTGGCAGAAGTTTAGATATATTATTTTGCCAGGTATAAAGACAATTGTTGTTTTGAATATGATTCTTTCCGTTACTGGATCTTTAAGCGTATTCGAGCCACCTTATGTTATTACAGGCGGTAATTTTGGAACAGGAAGTTATTTCGTAATTATGCATAAGTTAGCTCATGAAAGTCAGAAGGTCGGTTTAGCATCTGCAATGGCAATTGTACTTTTAGGATTAATTATGATTGCGACATTGATACAAAAAGGTGTTGAAAAATATTTCTTCGGTGTTGGAGAGCAAGAGGCAATTAGAACAGTTAGAAAACGAGAGAAACGAATGAAATCACAAGGAAAGGGAGGTATACAGTAATGTCATCTGATAAAATAAAGAGAATTATATTAGAAATTTTGAAATATGCCGCCCTGATTTTAGGAGGATTTATATCTGTCCTTCCAGTTGTTGTTTGTATTATTACGGCGTTTAAAACTTCAGAAGAGTATGCATCTACAAATGTTATGACATTGCCACAGAGCTGGACTTATTTTGAAAACTTTGTTCAGGCATGGAAACAAGCAAATATGGGCGTGGCGTTTCTAAATTCTTTTATCATTTTAGTATGTGTATTAATTGGTTCCGTATTGACTGGTTCTATGATTGCTTATGTGCTTAGTAGATTTAAATTTAGAGGAAATGGTATTATAAGAAGTTTATTCCTTTTTGCATCATTACTTCCAGGAATCGCGATGCAGGTTTCTGTTTATCAGATTATGTATACAATTGGATGGATAAACTTTTTACCAGGATACATCATTATGATGTGTGGTACAGATATTATTTCTATTTATATTTTTATTCAGTTTTTTGAAAATATTTCGATAGCATTAGATGAGTCGGCGATTATGGACGGATGCACGTATTTCGGTGTATTCTTCCGAATTTTGTTACCGCTTTTAAAGCCAGCAATCGTGACAGTTATGATTTTGAAAGGTGTTGGTGTATACAACGAATACTATAATGCCAATCTTTATCTTCAGGACAAGAATCATTTAGTTACAGTTGCGACATCATTGTTTAAATTTACAGGACCACTTGGAAATCAATATAACTATATTTGTGCAGGTGTAATTATTACTATGATTCCAGCATTGATTATCTTTATTCTTTGTCAAAAGCAGATTTATAGTGGCTTAACACAAGGTGCTGTAAAAGGATAGAATATGATAAAGGACTTTTTATATTATGATGAAAGCGTCAAAAGGTATTTTGACGCTCATGATACACGGATTGCTCCGTGCTAAAGCACTCCCTCAATCCTAAAACACCTCAAATCCGCTCATTTTTCTTCAAAAAATGGCTACTTTTCGGTGTTTTGCGCGTCTCAAAGTCATGCTTTTTCATGCAAGCATGAAATGCATGACCTTTTGACGCTTGTATCATATTATTGGACATAGCAGTATTGTAATAAATATTAAGGTCGAGAAAAATAGGAGAATCCTATGATTATTTAGATTGTGATTTGGATTTAGATAGTGAATATAATGACTATAAAAAATAGATTTAATATAGTAGGATTCTCTGTTTTTTCTTGAAATGCTTTTGGAAAAGAAGGAGTGGAGGAGTGTTCGAAATGTATTGGCGAAAGTGGATTGCAGATGTGAGAGAAAAAACTTCTAAGATGAATAAAAAAGAAAAATATTCCTATATTGTGACTTATTATTGGCCTCATATACTGGGAATTGTTTCGATTATTGCTCTATTTCTTTTGTTTGGAGGGCATTATTTGTTCGGAAATAGTAAACCAGAATTTACCTGTGTATTTGTAAATCAAAGAGTAGATCTAGAACGAGATAGGAAGATTGCTGAAACTTTTTCTAAAGAGGAAAAGCTTGACATAAAAGAGATTGTAATTGACTCGGATTATAATTTTTCCTATGGAGATATTCATCTGGAAGGCGTGAATGAAAGTGCCTATGACAAGTTTTTTTTTCAGTGGCAAAATGGTGAACTCGATGCAGTAATCTTATCGGAGGGATTTTATCAATATTGTCGGGAACTGGGAGGTGAATTTCGCAGTATAGAAGTAGAAGAAATTGGAAAATTTGAAACCTATATGGACGATGGAATATGTACAGCAGTTGTATTGGGAAAGGATAATTTTACAAAGATAGTTTCAGGAAATGAAACAGAGAGGTTGCTCTTGGCTTTTCCAAAAACGGGAAAGCATGAGGAAAATAGTAAAAAATTTCTGAGATACTTTTGTGAGGTGTATGAGAAAAAAATTGGAGGGATAAACTATGAAGAAATTATCAAATGACAATCCTTTTTTTGAATTTATGGATATTATTGGAGACTGGGGTGTTTTAAATATTTTATTTGTACTTACATCACTTCCTATAATCACGATAGGGATGTCAATTACGGCCATGTATCGGATTATTTTGAGAGAGAAAAGAGGAGAATGCACCTATATAGTGAAAGAATATTTTAAAGTGTGGAAAGAAGAGTGGAAGCAAAGTAGTATCATGTGGATTATGTTTTTGTTGACTGGTACTCTCCTTCTATTCGACATCCTCTATATAAAGTATCTTGGAGAGATATTTGCTATTGCAATTGGAGGGGTGATACTTATTTGGAGCTTTGTTTTTAGTTATGCATTTCCATTGCAGGCGAGATTCCAAAATTCTATTAAAAATACATTAAAAAATGCTTTGTTTTTAGCAGTGAGATATTTTCCATATACGATTTTGATTGTTGGGTTAAATAGTATTCCAATTATTTGTATTATAGCAGGACCTTTTCCAACGATGATATTGTTGCCAATTTACTGTTTTATCGGATTTACATTTATAGCCAAAATAAATTGTATCTTTTTTGATAAAATTTTTCAAGATTTCATGTCAAGAGATAAGGAGGAGATAGAAGTATGAGAATTGAGGCCAATCATGAGAAGTTACAATACAGTGGAAGAATCGATTGGAGTAATCCAAAAGAGCCTGTGTTTGTGTATCCATGTACTTCTCTTAGGATGAGATTTACAGGAAGTATATTAAAAATTCATGTGAGAAATAAAAATGCGTACTGGGAAAATTTTCTCGGCTGTATTATTGATGAAAAGCAGATGAGTCTAGTGCTTCCACAAAATGGAGATGTCGTTTTAACTATTCCAGTAGAGGATGTAAATTCAAATTTGGATAGAAAAATTCATGATGTACTGTTTTTTAAGAGACAGGATTCCTGTCACGAACTGACGATATTAGATTTGGAGATAGGAGAGGGCGAAAAGCTCATAGAGCTGCCCAAAAAGCCAGAGCGTAAGATAGAGGTTTATGGAGACTCTGTATCAGCTGGAGAGGTGTCAGAGGCTGTGGAGTATACAGGAAAGGAAGATCCCGAGCATAATGGAGAGTATTCTAATAGCTGGTACTCTTACGCGTGGATGACAGCGAGAAAATGTAAGGCGCAGATTCATGATGTGGCTCAAGGTGGAATTGCACTTATGGATAAAACTGGTTGGTTTTATGAGCCAAATGCGGTAGGTATGGAGAGTGTTTTTGACAAAATACATTATAATCCAGAATTTGGTGAACCGATGGAGTGGGATTTTTCAAATTATATTCCACAGGTTGTCATTATTGCAATCGGGCAAAATGACAGCCATCCAAGCGATTATATGAGCGAGGAATATGACGGAGAACAGGCGATTATTTGGAGAAAAAGTTATAAAAAATTTCTCGAAAAAATAAGGGGTCTTTACCCAGATGCATATATAATCTGTTGTACGACCTTATTAGAGCATGATGAGGCGTGGGACCTTTCCATAAAACAGGTTGTTCATGAGATGAATGATAAAAAAATTACGCAGTATGTATTTAAGCATAATGGGAGAGGAACGCCAGGACATTTAAGAATTTCAGAGGCAGAGGAGATGGCTGAAGAATTAGCAGCATATATAGAAGGACTTCATGTAAAAGGATGGGAATAATATATGAGACAGAGTAATTTGACAAAAGTAAAAGCGTGTATGCGTAAAGCGCAAAATGGCGGGGAGATGACAATTGCTTTTTTGGGAGGTTCTATCACTCAGGGAAGTCTTGCAACAACAGAGGAGAATACATATGCCTACCGAGTATTTTCTTGGTGGCAAAAAACATTCCCTGAGACAGAGTTTCACTATGTGAATGGGGGAATTGGAGGAACTTCTTCTCACTATGGAGTTGCCAGAGCAGTGAGCGATGTGCTTATGTATCAGCCAGATTTTGTAGTGGTAGATTTCAGTGTAAATGACAATTCAGATATATTTTTTCAGGAAACGTATGAGGGAGTTGTGAGAAGGCTTTTACAGTGGGATTCTAAGCCAGCGGTCTTGCTTTTGAATAATGTTTATTATGATACAGGCAAAAATGCACAGGAATATCATAATGCGGTGGGAGATTGGTATTGTCTGCCACATGTGAGTATAAAGGATACTTTGTATCAGGAAATGAGACAAGGAAAATATAAGGCAGAGCAATTGACTCCAGATGGTCTTCATCCAAATGATAAAGGACATGAACTTTTGGCAGAAGAAATCATTCAGTTTTTAGAAAATGTAAAATGTCAAATAGAGGAAACAAAAACGGAGGAAGAAAAGCAAGAATACTTGCCAGAACCTATGACAGAAAATGCATATGAAAAGGCAAGGAGATTAACGATAAGGGAGATATCACCAAAGCTTCTAGGTTTTCGAGCAGATGCAAGAGAGAAAATAGGACATCTTGATCATTTTAAAAATGGATGGATAGGAAAAAAACAGGGAGATAGAATTATCTTTGAAGTAGAGGCATCCTGCATTGCAGTGCAATATCGAAAAACAATAAAAAGACCAGCGTTAAGGGCAAAATTAATTTTGGATGGAAAGAAAGAAAATAGTATCTTACTTGATGGAAACTTTGATGAAGATTGGGGAGATTGCCTATATTTACAGTCAGTTTTGCATCACGGTGAATCAAAAATTCACACAATAGAGATAGAAATTATGTCGGATGAGAAGGAAATGGCAACCCCATTTTATTTAATGGCATTGATTGTCGCATAGAGAGGAGGAAATATTATGGCATTTAGAAAGGATTTTGTTTGGGGAGCCGCAACTAGCTCTTATCAAATAGAAGGTGCAGTGAAGGGAGAAGGAAAAGGACAGCATATTTGGGATATCTATACGAGTGAGCCAGGACATATCTTTGAGAATCATACGGGAGAAATAGCGTGTGAGCATTATTATAGATATCGTGATGATATAAAAATTATGAAGGAAATCGGGCTTAAGGCTTATCGTTTTTCGATTGACTGGTCTAGAGTACTTCCAGAAGGATTTGGGTGTGTAAATGAGAAGGGAATCGCATTTTATAATGCATTGATTGATGAGCTTTTATCAAATGGAATTGAGCCGTATATCACATTATATCACTGGGAGCTTCCTTATGAAATTTATAAACGAGGTGGCTGGATGAATCCTCAGATTGTGGAGTGGTTTGGGGAGTATGCGAAGCTTGTGGCAGAACGCTTTAGTGATAGAGTTACTCATTATTTTACGTTGAATGAACCACAGTGCTTTGTGGGACTCGGATTTTTAACTGGTGAGCATGCACCAGGATTGAAATTGCCAATTAGAGATACTTTCGAGATGTCACATAATACCTTGAAGGCTCACGGAAGGGCGGTACAGATGCTCAGACAGTACGGAAAACAGCCGCTTACGATAGGGTATGCTCCTACTAGTGGAATGTGTTATCCACAGACGGAGAAGCCGGAAGATATTGAAGCGGCAAGACAGATGCTTTTTGGTATGCAGGAGGATGACTCTAATTGGACTTGGAATGTAGCGTGGTGGTCTGACCCAGTATTGCTTGGACATTATCCAGAGGAAGGATTAAAACGATATGAAAAATATCTTCCCAAAATTACACAGGAGGATATGAAGCTTATCTCAGAGCCGATTGATATTTATGGTCAAAATATTTATAACGGAAGATGCATCCGAATGGGAGCAGACGGAAAACCAGAAGAGGTAAAAAGATACGAAGGATTTCCAAAGACTGCCATTGATTGGCCAGTAACACCAGAGGCGCTGTACTGGGGACCAAAATTTTTGTATGAGCGATACCAAAAGCCAATTTATATTACAGAAAATGGTTTATCTTGTCATGATGTAATGTCACTAGATGGAAAAGTACATGACCCAAATCGAATTGATTTTATGGCGAGATATTTGCACGAATTAAAGAGGGCGGCAAGTGAAATTGATTTAAGAGGATATTTCCACTGGTCTCTTATGGACAATTTTGAGTGGGCGAAAGGATACTCAGAGCGTTTTGGTTTAGTCTTTGTGGATTATCAAACGCAGGAAAGAATTATGAAGGATTCTGCATTTTGGTATCGAGATATGATTCAAAAAAATGGAGAAGATTTATAATTAGCTTAATAAAACAGAGAAATTTTGTAAGTGGTTTATATAATTAATGTAATAAAACAGAAAAAATCTAAGATGGAAAAGGAGAATAATTATGAGTGAGATTAAAATTTTAGGAGCAGCAGTACCAAATATTCCATGGCAGGAGAGACCAGAAAAATTAGAAAATGCTCCAGTTTGGCGTTATAACGAGAATCCGATTATCGGGAGAAATCCTGTGAAGGGAGTGGCTCGAATCTTTAATAGTGCAGTAATGCCATATAAAGATGACTTTATCGGTGTTTTTCGAGGAGAGCAAGTTGATGGCATCCCTTATATTTATCTTGGAAGAAGTAAAGATGCGATTCACTGGGATTTTGATGAAAATAAAATTCCTTTTGTGGATGAGCAGGGAAATCCCTTTATGCCAAAATATGCTTATGACCCAAGATTAGTAAAGGTAGAGGATACTTATTATATTATCTGGTGTCAGGACTTTTACGGAGCTTCCATCGGTATGGCAAAGACAACTGATTTTAAAACATTTGTGAGAGTGGAAAATCCATTTTTGCCATTTAACAGAAATGCAGTTTTATTCCCTAGAAAGATTAATGATAAGTTTATGTTGCTCTCCCGTCCAAGTGATAGCGGACATACCCCATTTGGAGATATTTTCTTATCAGAGAGCCCTGATCTTGTATATTGGGGAAAACATCGTCATGTGATGGGAAAAGGTAAAAATTGGTGGGAAGTAGTAAAAATCGGTGGTGGAGCTGCACCGATTGAGACGACAGAGGGATGGCTTTTGTTCTACCACGGTGTAACTGGAACATGCAATGGATATGTATATAGTATCGGTGGAGCCATCTTAGATATTGATAATCCTTCTATCGTGAAATATCGCTGTAAAAACTTCTTATTAACTCCAGAGGAGTGGTATGAGGAGAGAGGCTTCGTGCCGAATGTTACTTTCCCATGTGCGACAATTCATGATGCCGAGACAGGAAGGATTGCAATTTATTATGGCGCAGCAGACACCTATGTAGGTTTAGCATTTACAAAGGCAGATGAAATTATAGAGTATATTAAGGCAAATAGCGAAGTCGGAGAGGCAGAATCAGAGATAGGAAAAAGATAGAGAAAAATGAGGAAAGAAGAATGAAAGAAGAGATAAGAAAGCATTTAGTAGAACAATTAATTCCCTTTTGGTCTGCGCTTAGAGATGAGGAAAACGGCGGATACTATGGATATATGGATATGTCGGGACAGATGGATAAAAAAGCAGTAAAGGGATGTATTTTAAATAGCAGAATTACTTGGTTTTTCTCTCAGGCATATTTGACATTAAAAGATGAGATGCTCTTAGATCAGGCGAGACATGGTTTTGAGTTTTTAAAAAATTATTGCTATGACGAGGAGTTTGGGGGAGTGTACTGGTCACTAAAATATAATGGTGCCCCAGAGGATAATACAAAGCATACATATAATCAGGCTTTTGCAATCTATGCGCTTTCGAGTTATTATCAGGCATCCAAGGACGAGGAGAGTATTGAAATGGCGCAGAAATTATATGAGATAATTGAGAGTCGCTGTAGAGATGAAGAAGGATATCTTGAAGCCTTTACAAGAGAGTTTAATCCAGAGAGTAATGAAAAATTATCAGAAAATGGTGTGATGGCAGAGAGAACAATGAATACACTTCTCCATGTATTTGAGGCATATACAGAGTTTTATAAAGTGACAAAAAGAGAAGAAGTAAAGAAGAAGCTTGAGTGGATGTTAGATAGTATAGCAGAGAAAATTTATAATCCAGCATTGGAGAGACAGGAAGTATTTTTTGACAAGAATTATGAGTCATTGATTGACCTACATTCCTATGGACATGATATAGAGACAGCGTGGTTAATTGACCGAGGGATTGAAGTGATTGAGAGTGAGCAGTACGAGGAGAAAATGCGACCAATCATTCAGAGCCTTACTAGAAAAATATACGAGGTAGCCTTTGACGGACATTCTGTCAGTAATGAATGTGAAAAGAAAGTTGTCGATACAGACCGCGTGTGGTGGGTTCAGGCGGAGAGTATCGTTGGATTTTTAAATGGTTGGCAAAAAGAAGGAAAACAAGAGTATTATGAGGCTGCAATTAATATTTGGAAATATATTAAGGCGTACGTGATACAGGATAAACTAGGTGGTGAGTGGTGTTGGCTTACAGACAAAGATGGGAATCCATATGAGGATAAGCCGATAGTCGACCCTTGGAAATGTCCGTACCATAACGGGAGAATGTGCATGGAAGCACTAAAGAGATTAGAAGATTAATTAAAATTTGATATAAAAATCCTTCTTTTTGTTTTGGAGCTATAGAAACTTCTGCTTCGTCTCTTTATGGGGCAGAAGTTTCTATAGCCATCATAATTGAGAAAAATTAACACGAGATGCCTGATTTGCAGGTGCTGCTGTAAAGGAGATAAAAAGATGTTACATACAAAGTATTATGTTGAAAAAGCAAAAGTGGATAAATTAGTTGCGAGAAAGAATGCAAAATCCGATTTTTATAATGGAGTGATTGATCGATATAAGTATCCTGTTCTCACAAGAGAGTTCGCTCCAGTACATTGGAGATATGATTTGAATGCTAAGACGAATCCATATTTTATGGAGAGACTTGGAATTAATGCAGTTATGAATTCAGGAGCAATTTATCTAAATGGAAAATATTATTTAGTTGTACGCGTGGAGGGAAATGACAGGAAATCCTTCTTTGCCGTGGCAGAGAGTGATAATGGAATTGACGGATTTCATTTTTGGGATTACCCAGTGACACTTCCAGATACATGTCCTGAGGAGACAAATGTATACGATATGCGTCTCACAAAGCATGAAGATGGATGGATTTACGGTGTTTTTTGTTCTGAGAGTAAGGATAAGGAAAATAAAGATTTATCTGCCGCAGTTGCAGCAGCAGGAATTGTTCGCACAAAAGATTTAAAAACTTGGGACAGACTGGACAATTTGACGACGCTGCAATCACCACAGCAGAGAAATGTGGCATTGCATCCAGAGTTTGTCGATGGAAAATACGCCTTTTATACAAGACCGATGGACGGCTTTATTGAGACAGGAAGCGGTGGTGGAATTGGCTTTGGTCTTTGTGAGGATATTGAGCATGCTGTTATTGATGAGGAAAAGATTATTAGCAGGAGAATTTATCACACACTTACGGAGGCTAAAAATGGAGCAGGTGCTGTTCCAATGAGAGGAAAGAAATGCTGGATTCATATTGCACATGGAGTCAGAAATACTGCGGCGGGTCTTCGCTACGTATTGTACGCATTTGGAACAGATTTAGAGGATCCTTCTAAGATAATCGCAGAGCCATCTGGTGTATTTTTAGTTCCGCTTGGCGAGGAGAGAGTCGGAGATGTCTCCAATGTAGTGTTTACAAACGGAGCAATTGCGAGAGAAAACGGAGAGGTATATATTTATTATGCCTCCTGTGATACGAGAATGCATGTGGCGACGACGACAATTGATAAATTAGAGGATTATTTGTTTAGCACGCCGAAGGATCCACTTCGCTCCGCAGACTGCGTGAAGCAAAGATGTGAGTTAATTAGAAAGAATCTAGAGTTATTAGATAAATGAGAAAGAAGGAAGAACAAAAATGAATGCGAGGGAAGTTTATAAAAAATGGTGTACAGATCCGTATTTTGATGAGGCTATAAAGGCTGAGTTGATGGCTATTGCGGATGATGAAAAGGAGATAGAGGATAGATTTTATCGACAGTTAGAATTTGGAACAGGTGGACTTAGAGGGGTAATCGGAGCTGGAACAAACCGAATGAATATTTATACGGTTCGACAGGCGACACAGGGATTGGCAAATTATATTATTTCTCAAAATGGACAAGAAAGAGGCGTGGCAATCGCCTATGACTCTAGAATTATGTCACCAGAATTTGCTAAGGAGACGGCTCTTTGCTTAAACGCAAATGGAATTAAGACTTGGCTATTTCAGAGTCTTAGGCCAACCCCAGAACTTTCTTTTGCAGTTAGAAAATTATCTTGTATTGCAGGAATTGTTATTACAGCGAGTCATAATCCGAGGGAGTACAACGGATATAAGGTTTACTGGGAGGACGGTGCACAGATTACACCACCTCATGACAAAAATATTCTTTTAGAGGTAAGAAAAATTACTGATTTTTCTCAGATAAAGACAATGGAAGAAGATGACGCAAGAGTAGAAAATTTATTCCATATTATAGGTACAGATTTTGATGATTTATATTTAAGTGAATTGAAAAAGCAGAGCATTCATCCTGAAATCATCAAGGAGATGGCGAAGGATATGAAGATTGTCTACACTCCACTTCATGGAACGGGAAATATTCCAGTGAGAAGAGTGTTAAAGGAGCTTGGATTTGAGAAGGTTTATATTGTTGAGGAGCAAAAGAAGCCAGACGGAAAATTCCCAACTGTATCTTATCCAAATCCAGAGGATGAAAATGCGTGGACGCTTGCGCTTCAATTGGCAAAGAAAGTAGATGCAGATATTATTTTGGCGACAGACCCAGATGCTGATCGATTGGGAGTATACTCAAAAGATTCAAAGACAGGAGAGTATATTAGCTTTACTGGAAATATGTCTGGAATGTTAATCGCCGAGTATATTTTGAGAGAAAATATAAAACTAGGAAAAATGCCAGAAAATCCAGTAATTGTTGAGACAATTGTGACGACGGATATGGCAAAGGCAGTGGCTAAATATTATAATACTGCTTTAATCGAAGTATTGACAGGATTTAAGTATATTGGAGAGCAGATTAAATTTTTTGAGAGAGATAAAACTTATCAGTATCTTTTTGGGTTGGAGGAAAGCTATGGTTGTCTTGCTGGAACTTACGCGAGAGATAAGGATGCCTGCGTGGCGGTTATGATGCTCTGTGAGGTAGCAGCTTATTATAAGAAGAAAGGAAAGACATTATGGGATGCTATGCTTTCGATGTATGAGAGGTATGGTTATTACAGAGAGGGACTTTTTACTTTGACTTTAAAGGGAATGGACGGTGCAAAGGAGATTCAAGAAATTATGGAAAAACAAAGAAAGAATCCTCCTAGTCAGATTGGAGAGTTTAAAGTGCTTGCCCTTCGAGATTATAAGAAGGAAATCAGAACAGATATGTTAACTGGTGAGGAAGTGCCGACAAATCTTGCTGTCTCTAATGTACTTTATTATGAACTCTCCGATGATGCGTGGTGTTGTGTTCGTCCTTCTGGAACTGAGCCAAAGATAAAATTTTATTTTGGGGTAAAAGGAGATAGCTTAGAAAATGCGGAGGAGAAACTAGAAAGCCTGAAACAAAATGCGATAAATTTAGGACGGTAATGAAAGTATAATCCGTATTCTTGAATCCCAATAGAATGTTTGCTATAATGAGAAAAATAATGAATGATAGGAGGAGAATTATGCTAAAATTAAAACCAAGCTGCAAAGATTATTTATGGGGAGGTCATAGGCTTGTAGAAGAATATGGAAAGGAATATGACGGAGAAATCTTAGCGGAAACATGGGAGTTATCGACGCATCCAGATGGACCAAGTATTGTTGAGAATGGAAAATATGCTGGAAAGACATTTATACAGTATTTAGAAGAAGAGGGAAAAGCTATATTGGGAAAGAACTGTGAGCGATTTGAAAATTTTCCTATTTTAATTAAATTTATCGATGCAAAAGATAGCTTATCCATTCAGGTTCATCCAGATAATGAATATGCTTTGAAAAATGAGGGACAATACGGAAAGACAGAGATGTGGTATGTGATGGATGCAGGAGAAAATGCTTTCCTTTACTATGGGTTTAAAGAAGAGGTAAGTGAAGAAGAATTTGCAAGAAGAATTGAAAATGATACTCTCTTGGAAGTATTAAATGCAGTTCCTGTGAAAAAGGGAGATGCATTGTTTATTGAAGCTGGAACAATTCATGCCATTGGAAAAGATATCTTAATCGCAGAAATTCAGCAAAATTCAAATGTAACTTATCGTGTATATGATTATGGAAGAGTGGGAAAAGACGGCAAAAAACGTGAGCTTCATGTAGAAAAGGCAATTGCTGTTACAAATAGAGTTCCTGTTGTGAGAGATGCAAAGCAGTATCCTCATATTGCAGACTGTGATTATTTCACAGTGGATAAATTGAATTTAGATGGCGCAGTTATGAGCAAACTTGAGGGAACTATCTCAGAGGCTTCTTTCGCCAGCATTTTATTTTTAGACGGAGAGGGAACAATCTCAAATCAAGGTGAGACATTGCAATTCAAAAAAGGAGAGAGCTTCTTCCTTCCAGCTGGAAGTGGATCATATCAAATCGAGGGAGTATGTGATGCGTTAATTACGACGGTTCATGAAAAGGCGTGACTTTTTAAAATAAAATATGGTATTTTAGTAAAAGGTCTGATAGGATAAATACATAGAGGACTTTTCTAAATCTGTAGAAAGGATGTGTTATCATGGCATTACCAAAAGAAAAGATGTATACTATTGAAGATATTTATGCACTTCCTGAAGGAAAGAGAGCTGAGTTAATAAATGGAAAAATTTATTATATGGCTCCGCCAAGTACAAGACACCAGGAATTAATATCAGAGTTATCGTATCAGATTTCAGATTATATAAAAAAAAATAATGGCTTTTGCAAAATATTTTTTGCTCCATTTGCGGTCTATTTGAACGAAAAATCAGATACTTATGTAGAGCCAGATATTAGTGTGATTTGTGATGTGAATAAGATAGATGATAAAGGATGTAAAGGTGTTCCTGATTGGATTATTGAAGTTGTTTCTCCTGGTAGTGTTAACATGGATTATCATACAAAATTGTTTAAATATCAAAATGCGGGAGTGAGAGAATATTGGATCGTAGATCCGTTAAAAGATAGAATTTTTGTTTATAATTTCGATGCTCAAGATACATTAGAATATGCTTTTTCTGATAGAATCAAAGTTGGAATTTATGAGGATTTGTATATAGATTTCTCAAAGATTTGAGTATGTGATGCATTAGTTACGAAATTGATATACTTGTCTCAATATGATTCATTCATCTAATAGGCTTCATAGCAAAGCTCAAAAGAGCCTGAGGCGTTTTTAAAGAGGATACTCTGGGCTCTTTTGAGCGTCTGTCTATTCACTTATATCTATATCTTAATACTATAGTATATCTTTAGAATGAAAAAATTATCCAATATATTTCTTTGCAATACAATCAACACCATCTGGATTCTCTAAAATCCAGGCAGTATAATCCATACCAGCCTTAGCCACTGTCTGTCCAAGCTCGACTAAAAACTCTGGAATTCTCTCTGTTACAATCGCACCGACTTCATGTCCCATCGCTTCTTTTCCCTGGTAGTCATTTCCATTCATATAGAGTAAAAATGCAGGACAAGGTTTTCCATCCACACGGGCGGATGCACCTCGAAATCCGATAGAACCTGTCTGATGAGTTCCACAAGAAGATGGACATCCAGAGATATGAATCTGTGGCAATGCGCCATCTGGGATATCAGCTTCTCTAACTGCCTGTACACATTCGGTGAGAAGTGCCTGAGAGTCACGAAGACCAACTTGACAGATGCTTGCGCCGATACAGCTTACCGATGTCTCGAATAAAGTTCTTGCTCCGTCATTTGTGATATCCAGAATTCTGGCAGCTTCCTTTGCTGTCAGATTAATAATATAAGCTGTCTCATCAGGTGCAATACGAATCTCAGCATCCTTAATATTTGCCAATGCATCCTTTAAGTTAGATAATGTTTCAATAGAAGGCTGTCCGCCGATTGGATGCCATATAACTGTGTAGAGACCATCTTGTTTTTGTGGGATGATACGTTTGTCTTCGATTGTTCCATCCCCAGTTTTTTTGCTTTCCATCGACTTCACGTCGATATCTAAATCTTCTCCCGAAGCAAAAACTTCATCCAATTTTTCAAGATAAGCGTTCTTATAATTCTCAGCTCCGCCTAAAATATCTTGCATATAGCGAGTACGAGCTTTTCCTCTATTATTATAGTCTCCGTATGTTGTAAATGTAAGCCACATAGCCTTTACATAGTATAAAATTTTTTCTGGCTCGATAGCCTCGGCAACTTTTACACCAAATTTAGGATTATTTCCAAGTCCGCCTGCACTGTATACATCAAATTTACCGTCTGGTCTTGACACGAAGCCAAGGTCACGAAATGTCGCATGTGTCATGTTTTTTGGAGAGTTTGAAAAACCGATTTTTAATTTTCTAGGCATTTTTGGCGCATTAATGAAATTCATCATATATTTTCCTGTTATCTCTGCGTAAGGTAAAACATCAAAGTTTTCTCCTATTTCTACGCCAGACAATGGGGAGCACATAATATTTCGTGGAAAATCTCCGCCTCCACCCATTGTTACAATATCTACATCGAGGGCTGCTTCCATAATATCACATACCATCTCTTGATTTAGGTTGTGAAGCTGCACTGCCTGGCATGTCGTAAAGTGTAACATCTTTATATCATGTTTTTTGATGGAATCTACGATAAAAGCAAGTTTTTCCTTTGTAATACGACCTGCTGTCATACGAAGACGCAACATATTAAAAGAATTTCTCTGAGCATAGCTTCCGTAGCGTCCAGAAAATCCCTTGTAGTCATTTTTTTTCATTTCCCCACTGTAAAATTCAGCTGTTTTTTCTCTGAAAGTAGGAATATCTTTTTTCCAATCCTGAGGATTGATAATATTAATATTCATTTTAGAGCTCCTTTCTCTTAGGAAATTAAGGGTAGTATTATACTAATATTTCTATATATTAGTTTTCTATTATTGAGTATAGCTTAATCCTAAAATAATATCAAGATTAGGGGAAATATTTTATGCAAAATAAAATTTTATGTGCAAAGAAATAGGTTTATAAACGATTGTTAGAGTGATATAATGATACAAAGGTCAAACTAGTTTTTGAATAGTATCATAAACATGAAAAATGATTGTTTTTATATTATTTATTTAGCTCTTGGACTTTATGTAAGACATGATATTCTTTAGGAGAGATGCAGTGAAGATAGAAGTAAGAATTCCCTGATTTTAGAGATGGGAGTGTCAATTTTGAATAAATGATATGTAGAGGATAAGGAGAAAGAGATGGAAAATCAACAGCCACATAAGCGACGAGTGAGATATAAGGGTACACATCCAAGAAAATTTGAAGAAAAATACAAGGAGCATCAGCCGGAAAAATATGCGGATACAGTTGCAAAGGTGATTAGTAAGGGAAGTACACCAGCAGGAATGCATCTTTCTATTTGTGTAAAAGAGATTCTTGATTTTTTGCAAATTCAACCTGGACAAAAGGGGTTAGATGCCACCCTGGGTTATGGTGGACATACAAGAAAAATGTTAGAATGTTTAAAAGGTCAGGGACATATTTACGGATTAGATGTAGATCCAATTGAGATTGTGAAGACGAGAGAACGTCTAGAAAAAGCTGGATATGGCGAGGAGATTTTAACAATCATTCAGGAAAATTTTGTAAATATTGATAAGATTGGAGAGGAGTATGGACCATTTGATTTTATAATGGCAGATCTCGGAGTGTCCTCAATGCAGATTGATGATCCAAAGAGGGGATTCTCTTATAAGGTAGAAGGTCCACTTGATTTAAGACTTAATCCAGAAAAAGGAATATCGGCGGCAGAGCGACTTTGCGAGGTTACAAAAGATGAGCTTGAGGGAATGTTAGTCGAAAATTCTGATGAACCTTATGCTGAGGAAATTGCAAATGAGATTATAAGAGAGCGAAAGAGAGGTCAAAAAATCGAGACAACAACTCAGTTAAAAGAGACGATAGAAAAAGCATTGGAATTTTTGCCAGAGAATAGAGAAAAGAAGGATATTGTCAAAAAAACTTGTCAGAGAGTATTTCAGGCACTTCGCATTGATGTGAATAGCGAGTTTGAGGTACTTGAGGCATTTTTGGAAAAATTGCCAGATGTGCTGGCGCCAAATGGAAGAGTTGCGATTTTAACTTTCCACTCTGGAGAAGACCGACTTGTGAAGAAAGCGTTTAAACGTTTTAAGAAGGAAGGAATTTTTGATGAGATTGCCAAGGATGTTATTCGTCCATCTGCCGAGGAATGTCGGAAAAATGGAAGGGCGCGCTCCACAAAAATGCGCTGGGCTATTAAGGCAGATATATAATTAGATGAGGGATGCTCCTACGGTAGAGTATAAGGAGTGAGTGCAGTCTATATATGCGTGGCATTAGGTAATGAGTATAGGCCTGGCTTAAAGAAAGCTCGATTTTTTCTGAGAATAGGTCAAGAATATACAGTTTCTGGGTATTTTAAAATATTGACTTGATTCGAGGACATAGTATAATAAAATTTATAGAAGACGAGAGAGTCCAAAAGAAGTGACTCTAGAGGCGAAAGGAGAGTAACGTATGCCATTTATCAATACAAAAACAAATATTTCTTTATCAAGAAAGCAAAAAGAAAACGTAAAAAAAGAATTAGGTGAGGCTATTTCTATTATCCCTGGAAAGACAGAACAGTACTTGATGGTAGGTTTTGAGGATAGTTTGTCATTATACTTTGCAGGAGATATATTAGAGCCATGTGCAATTGTCACGGTTGAAATTTTTGGAAGTACAACCGACGAAGTTTACGCACAGATGACAGCTAAAATTACACAAATTATATCTTCTGATTTATCTATCAAACCAGAGCGTATTTATGTAAACTATAAAGAGATAGAACACTGGGGTATGGGGGGAACGAATTTTTAATGAAATATGTTGAAAATTCACATATCTTTTCTATAGATGGAGAGATGAATTAATACAAAGATTATATTATAATTGTTTCTGTAATATTCATCATCGTTATTTTAAAAAAAACGTAGACTAAAAAATCTACGTTTTTTTTTAATTTATTTATAGCAAATATATTTTGAGGCTCAAATTAAATGTATTTTATTAAAAATTAAATGTTTAACATTAAAAATTATATTTTTAGTGAAAATATATCAATATAAAATTGAAATTTCAAAAAAAACTGTACAAATTGTATAGATTGTGGTATTATATTTAAATATAGGACTGGTTTAGATTTGAATATGGGGATTAAAATTAGCTATGGTACTGATAGTTAATGAAAAATCTAGATAGTCTATGAAATAAGAAAAAGAGGAGGAAATTGATATGGTAGGAATTATTCTTGCTACGCATGGTAATTTTGCACCAGGCATCGCACAGTCTGCATCCATGATTTTTGGTGAACAACCGAACGTTGCAACCGTGACTTTGCAACCAAGTGAGGGACCAGCTGATGTTAGACGTAAGATGGAAGAAGCAGTGGCTGGCTTTGACAATCCAGATGAGGTCTTAATTATGGTTGACCTTTGGGGCGGAACTCCATTCAATCAAGCGAACGGTTTTATTGCTGGACATGAGGACAAGTGGGCAATTGTCGCAGGTCTTAATTTGCCAATGTTGATTGAAGCTTATGGTCAAAGAATGATGGAAGTAGAATCTGCACAGGAAATTGCTGTAGCTCTTTTACAGAGTGCAAAAGATGGTGTGA
The DNA here is from genome assembly GCA_964439395.1 of uncultured Blautia sp. GTDB lineage: Bacteria > Bacillota > Clostridia > Lachnospirales > Lachnospiraceae > JAUUSJ01. The sequence goes on from CAYTNV010000025.1 coordinate 42,577, forward strand.
AAATTTATCCAGAGTCCCTGCAGCCTAAAGAGGAGAAGGCTGAAAAAGCTGGGGCAAACGATGGACAACCACAGGGTGCATTGCCACCTGGAACAGTTGTAGGAGATGGAAAGATTAAATATGTATTAGCACGTATTGATACGAGACTTCTACATGGACAGGTTGCAACAGCTTGGACAAAGACAACACAGCCAAACAGAATCATTGTTTGCTCAGACGGAGTTGCACACGATAACCTTCGTAAGAGTATGATTACAGAGGCGGCGCCTCCAGGAGTAAAGGCCAATGTTGTTCCAATCAAGAAGATTATTGAGGTTGCAAAAGACCCTCGGTTTGGCAACACAAAAGCGATGCTTTTGTTTGAGACTCCACAGGATGCTTTGGCAGCAATTCAAGGTGGCGTAGAGATAAAGAAACTTAATGTTGGTTCTATGGCACATTCCAAAGGTAAAGTGGCAGTAAATAAAGTATTATCTTTGGATGAGAAAGATATTCAGACATTTGAAGAGTTAAAGAAATTTGGTGTGGAATTTGACGTTCGTAAAGTACCAAGCGACTCAGCAGAAAATATGGAAGATATCTTAAATAAAGCTAGAACGGAATTAGGCGTATAGTATAATAAAGGAGGAAATAGAATGAATCCTATTCAAATTGTATTAGTTGTTCTTATTGCCTTTCTCGCAGGTATGGAAGGTGTTTTAGATGAATTTGAATTTCATCAACCACTTGTCGCATGTACATTAATTGGTCTTGTGACAGGTAATTTAGAGGCAGGCGTTATCTTAGGTGGTACACTTCAGATGATCGCTATGGGTTGGGCTAACATCGGTGCAGCCGTTGCTCCAGACGCAGCTTTAGCATCTGTAGCATCCGTTATTATCCTTGTTTTAGGTGGACAGGGAAAAGCTGGTGTAGGTACAGCTATCGCAGTTGCTGTTCCTTTGGCAGTAGCTGGTTTATTCTTAACAATGATTGTTCGTACACTCTCTGTAGCATGTGCTCATCAGATGGATGCAGCAGCTGAGAATGCTAATTTTAGAGGTGTTGAGTTATGGCATATTATTGCTATTGCTATGCAGGGACTTCGTATCGCAATCCCAGCAGCAGCTCTTTGCTTTATCCCTACACAGGTTGTTCAAAACTTCCTACAGTCCATGCCAGCATGGTTGACAGAAGGTATGACAATCGGTGGTGGTATGGTAGTAGCTGTTGGTTATGCAATGGTTATTAATATGATGGCAACTCCAGAAGTATGGCCATTCTTCGCAATTGGTTTCTGTTTAGCAGCTGTCTCCGATTTGACATTGATTGCTTTAGGTGCGTTGGCACTTGCACTTGCATTAATCTATTTAAGACTTTCTGAGAGTGGCGGAAATGGTAATGCAGGCGGTGGCGGTGGAAACGTTGGCGATCCACTTGACGATATTTTAAATGATTATTAAAATAGAAGGAGGTATGAAAAATGGCAGATAGAATTACATTATCAAAATCTGAAAGAATGTCCGTTATGTTACGTTCAACCTTCCTTCAAGGTTCTTGGAACTATGAGCGTATGCAAAATGGTGGCTGGTGCTATGCAATGATTCCAGCTATTAAGAAATTATATACTACAAAAGAAGATCAGGCAGCGGCTTTAAAACGTCACTTAGAGTTCTTCAATACACATCCATATGTGGCAGCTCCTATCATTGGTGTTACATTAGCTTTGGAAGAGGAGAGAGCAAACGGTGCTCCAATCGAAGATGCAGCAATCCAGGGTGTAAAGGTTGGTATGATGGGACCTTTAGCTGGTGTTGGTGACCCTGTATTCTGGTTTACACTTCGTCCTATTCTTGGAGCTTTAGGAGCATCCTTAGCTTTAAGCGGTAATATTTTAGGACCTATTTTATTCTTTGTACTATGGAATCTTTGCCGTATGGCATTTTTATGGTATACACAGGAGTTTGGATACAAAGCAGGTAGCAAGATTTCTGAGGACCTTTCTGGTGGATTACTTCAGAAGGTTACAAAAGTTGCTTCTATTTTAGGTATGTTTGTATTGGGTGCCTTAGTAGAGAGATGGGTATCGATTAACTTTGTACTGAAAGTTTCAGAGACACAGTTAAGTGACGGTGCTTTTATTGATTGGACGAACCTTCCATCAGGAGCAGAGGGAATTAAGATGGCTCTTGAGCAGCAGGCATCTGGTATGTCCTTAAACCCAACAACTATCACAACATTACAAAATAACTTTGATTCTTTGATTCCTGGACTTGTTCCATTATTACTTACATTCTTATGTATGTATTTATTAAAGAAAAATGTTTCTCCTATCGTTATCATTATTGCATTATTCATAGTTGGTATCTTAGGACATTTAGTAGGATTATTATAGAATCTAGAAGGTTATAATTAAAAAATAATAGCAGTAGTAAAGAGCATACAAGTATTGAATTTGTATGCTCTTGCTGTTAAAATGTATTTTATAAAGCGGCAAAGCTGTTTTCGCTTCCAGTGTATAAAAAGCAGTTGCGAAGTGTTCTAAGTAGTATATTGGCATAAGAATACTTTAGAGAGAAAAAGATAAATATTTTTATGTGAGTATATTAACCGCAAAGATTAAATGAATGAAAAAGGAGAGAGAATATGGCTCAATCAAAAAATACAAAAGTAGATATGGTAGTAAATGCGACTTCTTATCAGGGATTTAATAGCTATGGGAAAATTATGATTGGAGATAAAGCATTTGAATATTATAATGACCGCAATCCAGAGGATAATATTCAGATTCCTTGGGAGGAAGTGAATTATGTTATTGCATCTGTTGTATTAAAAAAATATATTCCTAGATATGCGATTGAGACAAAGGAAAATGGGATTTATTCTTTCTCGTCTAAAAAAACAAAGGATGTGCTTAGAGCGATACGTGTCTATGTCCCTTCAGAGAGGATGGTTCGCTCGCTTGGATTTTTTGATGTATTAAAAAGAGGGATTAAGTCAATTTTTAAGAAAAAATCTTGATATAAAATATTTCTATTATACTAGACGCAGCCAAATTTTAGTTTATTGGATTCAAGAGTATAATGGAACCCAGCATAAAAATTATAATATATTTTTTTGAAAAAATACTTGACATAGAATGAAAATTTTTGATAAGATTTTATCGTCGAGTAGCGAGAGCGTAAGTCCAGATATTGGGTTTACGCTTTTTTATTGTGTAAAGACAAGGGCGTAAATCCAGATGTGATTTTCGCCTTTTTCTATTATAAAAACTTGCTTTATAAAACGCTCGGCATAAAAAACTGTATTTCGCAAGAGGAAAATAAAAATTACGAGTATGTGAGAGGTATTGTTTTTTATTAAGTTTGATTTTAGGAGGTAAGGAATAAATGGCAAAAAAAGAAACTATGAACAAAATGGGAACTGCTCCAATTAGTAAGCTTATGCTTACAATGGGAATACCGATGATTTTATCTATGATGTTACAGGCGGTCTATAATATCGTGGATAGTGCCTTTGTATCGAATATGCCAAATAACGGAGAGGCAGCCTTAAATGCACTTACATTGGCTTTTCCAGTGCAGATGCTTATGGTGGCGATTGGAATTGGAACTGGCGTTGGAACAAACGCATTGCTTGCAAAGAGCCTAGGTCAGGGAGATAAAGAGAAAGTAAATAAAGTGGCGGGAAATGCACTTTTCTTAGGCTGTGTTATCTATATTGTATTTTTGATTTTTGGAATTTTTGGAGTGAACATATATATTTCTTCTCAGACATCAAATGAGATGATTAAAGGAATGGCAATTGATTATCTTAGAATCTGCTCCGTTGTATCTATGGGTATTGTATTTTTTGCAATTTTTGAGAAATTACTTCAGGCAACTGGAAGATCTGTCTATTCTACGACTGCCCAGATAGCAGGTGCAGTGACGAATATTATTTTAGACCCGATTTTGATTTATGGAATGTTTGGACTTCCAGAGCTTGGAGTACAGGGTGCTGCCTATGCGACAGTTATCGGTCAGCTAGTATCCGCATTTGTGGGATTATTTTTCCATCTTAAATTTAATAAAGAAATTAAGAATGGTTTACAGTATATGAGACCTTCTGGAAAGATTTTTGGAGAAATTTATGCGATTGGACTCCCAGCAATTATTGCGCAGGCACTTATGTCTATTATGACTTACGGAATGAATATTATTTTAGGAGGTATCGGAGAAAACTTAGTTACAGCCTACGGTCTATACTATAAAATTCAGCAATTTATTTTATTTGCAGCTTTTGGGCTTCGAGATGCGATTACACCGATTGTATCTTTTAATCATGGATTGCAAGATAAGAAACGTATAAAGGATGGAATGAAGTATGGTATGCTTTATACGACAATTATTATGGTAGTTGGAATTTTAGTGCTAGAAATTTTTGCACAGCCATTTTCAGCGATATTTGGACTCTCAGGAGAAACGCAGGCATTATGTATTAGCGCAATGCATATCGTTACACTTAGTTTTATTTTTGCAGGTGCGAATGTTGCATTTCAAGGTATTTTCCAGGCACTAGACAGTGGATTGCAATCGCTTATTATTTCTGTCTGCAGACAGTTTTTATTTGTTCTTCCAGTGGCATGGTTTTTTGCAAGAATGATAAAAAATGGGGCAGCGGGAACTTCTTTAGTATGGTATACGTTTATTATTGCCGAGGTTTTTTCTTTTATTATTGCATGTATATTTATGAAATCGATTAATAAAACTAAAATTCAGGTTTTAGAGAAGTAAGGAAATTGATAAGCCCATTGAATATAGGTTATTAGATAGATAAAAAGGAAGAAATATCTTTTTTGAAAACATAGGATGTTTTTGAAAAAGATATTTCTTTCTTTTTTTAAGATGTCGTAAAGAGATTTAATAAGAAAAAAAGTAGAGAAGGATATAGTTATTGTTCTGAAAAATCGTGGAAATAATTGTATAAAATGCTGAAAATAAAAAAGATTATCAAAATATATTTACAAAATATGCACAAAATTATATACTATATATAATCTTTACAAAGTTAGTCAACTTTATTAACTTTAAAAAGAAAATAGAAGTGTTTTAAGATTATAAAATAGAAGGAGGTATAATTAGATGCTTTACAAAACAACACAGGAACATGAATCATTGAGAGCGACAATCAGAGAGTTTGCAGAGAACGAGATTAAGCCGATTGCCATTATGCTTGACCAGGAAAATGGATTTCCTGATGATGCAGTAAAAAAATTAGGTGAGATGGGACTTATGGGAATCCCATATCCAAAAGAGTACGGCGGAGCAGGAATGGATGTACTCAGTTATGCAATTGCAGTAGAAGAATTGTCAAGAGTAGATGGTGGAGCAGGCGTTATCTTATCTGCACATGTATCTCTCGGAAGTTATCCGATTATGGCATATGGTACGGAAGAACAAAAACAAAAATATTTAGTTCCATTGGCGAAGGGAGAGAAGATTGGAGCATTCGGTTTGACAGAGCCAAACGCAGGTAGTGATGCAGGTGGAACAGAGACGACAGCAGAATTGGATCCAAGCGGAGAATTTTATATTTTAAATGGAGAGAAAATCTTTATCACAAATGCAGATAAGGCTGATACTTATGTTGTATTTGCAGTTACAACTCCAGGAATTGGAACGAGAGGAATCAGTGCATTTATTGTAGAAAAAGGATGGGAAGGCTTTACATTTGGTGATCATTATGACAAAATGGGTATTCGTTCTTCCTCTACAGCACAGCTTCTATTTAATGATGTGAAGGTTCCAAAAGAGAATTTACTGGGAAAAGAAGGACAGGGATTTAAAATTGCGATGAGTACTTTGGACGGTGGACGTATCGGTATCGCTTCTCAGGCACTTGGTATTGCACAGGGAGCTTACGAGGCAGCTCTTGCTTACTCTAAAGAGAGAGAGCAGTTTGGAAAACCTATTTGTCAGCAGCAGATTATATCCTTTAAACTTGCAGATATGGCTACAAAATTGAGAGCAGCTAGATTTTTAGTTTATAGTGCAGCAGAGCTAAAAGAGGCTCATGAACCTTATGCTATGGAAGCTGCTATGGCGAAACAGTACGCATCTGATGTCTGTTTGGAGATTGTAAATGATGCATTGCAAATTCACGGTGGATGCGGCTTCTTAAAAGGAATGGATGTAGAGCGCGCATATCGTGACGCAAAGATTTGTACAATCTATGAGGGAACGAATGAAATTCAAAGAGTCGTTATTGCAGCTAATATTATCGGTAAGATGCCAAAAGCTCAAAAGGCTCCTGGAGCACCAAAGAAGGCTGGCGGAATTACAGGTGCAAGAAAGAAAATGATTCTAAAGGACGGAAGCGCACAGGAGAGAGTAGATAAAGTAGTAGAATCTCTAAAGAAAGATGGATATGATTTTACCGTTGGAATTGATGTGGACACCCCAATTTCTAAGGCAGATAGAGTAGTCAGCGCAGGAAAGGGAATTGGACCAAAGGAAAATATGCAGCTTATCTATGACTTAGCGAAACAGGCAGGAGCGGCAGTTGGATCCTCCAGACCAGTGGCTGAGACATTAAAATATGTTCCAATGAATCGCTATGTTGGTATGTCAGGACAAAAGTTTAATGGAAATTTATATATTGCTTGCGGTATTTCAGGTGCAGGACAGCATCTAAAAGGAATTAAGGATGCGACAACTATTGTGGCAATCAATACAAATCCAAATGCACCTATTTTCAAGAATGCAGATTACGGAATTGTCGGAGATGTCAATGAGATTTTACCACTTCTCACAGCTGCCTTGGATAATGGTGAGGAGAAGAAGCCAGCTCCACCGATGAAGAAAATGAAGAGAAGCGTTCCAAAAGAGAAGGCACCTTCTTATCCAAGATATGTATGTAGTGGATGTGGATATGAGTATGATCCGGCAGTGGGAGATGTAGATAATGAGGTTTATCCAGGAACACTCTTTGAAAAATTGCCAGAAGAATGGATTTGTCCAGATTGTGGAGAGGAAAAGAGTAATTTCATAGAAGCTTAATAGAAGGAGGATTTATTTATGCATTGCGTTAGAAAAGTAACAGAAGATCTGTATTGGATCGGAGGAAATGACCATAGATTAGCACTTTTTGAAAACATTCATCCAATTCCACGCGGAGTTTCCTATAATTCCTATCTTTTATTGGATGAAAAAACGGTATTGTTTGACACTGTGGATTGGTCAATTGCACGTCAGTTTTTAGAGAATATAGAGTATGTTTTAGATGGACGTCCACTAGACTATATGGTAATTAACCATATGGAGCCAGATCATGGAGCATCCTTAGAGCAGGTGATGATTCGTTATCCAGGAGTTAAGATTATCACAACAGAAAAAGCAGCGATGTTTATGAGACAGTTTGGTTTTGATGTGGATGATAAGTTAGAAATTGTGGTAGAGGGAGATACAAAATCTTTCGGAAGTCATATTGTTACTTTTGTAGCTGCACCTATGGTTCACTGGCCAGAGGCTATGGTTACATTTGACACTACAAACGGCGTATTATTTGCAGCGGACGCTTTTGGTTCCTTTGGAGCTTTGGACGGCAAATTATTTAACGATGAAGTAAATTTTGATCGTGATTGGATTGATGATGCTCGTAGATATTACACAAATATCGTAGGAAAATATGGACCTCATGTACAGGCATTACTCAAAAAAGCGGGAACAATCGATATTAAGATGATTTGTCCACTTCACGGACCAGTTTGGAGAAATGATTTTGCATATTTCTTAGATAAATACGATAAATGGAGCAGCTATACTCCAGAGGAGCAGGGAGTTATGATTGTGTACGCTTCTATGTACGGCAATACAGAGTCTGCAGCGCAGGCTATGGCAGCTAAATTAGTAGAAAAAGGAATGACAAATGTTGTAGTATATGATGTATCTAATACGCATGTATCTCAGTTGATTTCTGAGACATTCCGCTTAAGCCATATCGTATTGGCATCTGTTACATATAATCTTGGTATTTATCCATTGATGCATAATTATTTGATGGATATGAAGGCATTGAATCTCCAAAAGAGAACATTTGGAATTATTGAGAATGGTTCTTGGGCTTGTAAGTCTGGTACTTTGATAGAAAAACATTTAGATGGTTTAAAGAATATGGAAGTATTGGAGCCAAAAGTTTCTCTGGCATCTTCCATGAATGAAAATAATATATCACAGATGGATGATTTAGTAGATGCTATTTTGGAATCAATGAAAAAAGAAGCATAAAGATGTGATAAGGGTTAATACGTAGAGGGCTTAGATAGTCAGTGGGGATAGACATCTATAGAATGAGCAGATATATTTGTTTGGTCTCAGTCTATGTATTGGTGATTCACTATATAACCCGAAGTCAGTGGAAGCTTGGTCTTTCATGACTTCGGGTATTTGTTTTTTGACATATATAAAATGATAGAAAGAGATTATTTTTTCTGCCTAGCAATATAAATATCCATATATTTCATTGCGTCTATCCCATGACTGGCTGTGAGAAAATCAAGCCCGCGAGCTCGAACATCTTTATAAAAATCGATTAATATATCTTCGTTGATTGTGATATTATTCAGTCCATAACACATAATAACGTCCAGCTCATTATTTTCAATAGCCTTCTTGAATCTGCCAAAGCTTGGACGGTCTACATTTTCACTTTGATATTGTCCAAAATCAGTATAATGGAAAAATTCACAGTTGTCACCATAGATTTTTTTCGCTGTCTCGTGGCATTTTTCATAGGATTCAATCATTTCTTGGATAAAATGCCTATAGCATAGTTTACATGCACCCCTATAATATTGATAATGATAGATTCCAATTCGTTTCATAGTTACCCCACCCTTTCGTAATATATATATAATTGTATCATGAAACTAACAAAACTAATTGGAAAATACAGTATTATTAAATGAAAAATATATCTATTTATTAGAGTTTTTGGAGAGATAGGTTGATTTTAGGAGAGATTTCGGTATAATAAATTTTGTGATGGATAAGATACAAAAAAGAGGAGTGAGAAGAGTATGTTCATAACAAGAGAAACGGATTATGCCCTTCGAGTCCTTAGGGCATTGGAAGATGGGGAGAAGAGGTCCATTCAAGAAATCTGTAAAAAAGAAGCCGCACCAAAGCAATTTATGTATCGAATTGTTAAGAAGCTAGAAAAAATGGGATGGGTTTCTATTTTTCATGGGGCTAAAGGGGGATGTTGTCTAGTTGTAGATTTAGAAACAGTGAATTTATATGAACTGATGGAGGGAATGAAGTCAGATAAAATAATAAGTGAATGTTTAATCCCAGGTTATATATGTAATAGAAAGGAGATTTGCAACGATATTTGTCATATTCATATCGGATTTGCAAATATTCAAAAAAAGATAGATGAGGAGTTAAAAAGTTATACCATTCGGAGGCTAATTCGTGGGAAAGAAAGTGAAAAAGTAGAATCTAAAAGCTATAAGCAGGGAGTTTTGCTGTAGCAGACAGATTTTAGAAAAATTTTTATAAAATATAATACATGAATGAAAGAAAGATTAAAAAAAGACTATCGTAAGATGTTGAATTTTAAAATACCCAATTATTATAAAATAGTATTATCCTGATAGAAAAGTCATTTTACGATAGTCTCTTTAGCTTATTTATAATCTACTGTTTCTAAATACTAGTCTTAGGAAGTAGAGTAAAAACTCACTCAATTTTAGTAGTTCTCTGCATGAACTTCAAAGTAGCTCTGTGGATGTGCGCAAGTTGGACATACTTTTGGAGCTTTTGTTCCGACAACGATGTGACCACAGTTTCTACATTCCCAAACCTTAACTTCGCTCTTTTCAAATACAGCTGCTGTCTCAACATTTTTGAGTAATGCGCGATATCTCTCTTCGTGATGCTTCTCAACAGCTGCTACTAAGCGAAACTTCGCAGCTAACTCTGGGAATCCCTCTTCTTCTGCTGTCTTAGCGAATCCATCGTACATATCTGTCCATTCATAATTTTCTCCAGCTGCTGCAGATGCAAGGTTTTCTGCTGTGTCTCCAATTCCTTGTAATTCCTTAAACCACATTTTAGCATGTTCTTTTTCGTTATCTGCTGTTTTTAAGAATAATCCAGAAATTTGCTCATATCCCTCTTTCTTTGCTACAGATGCGAAATAAGTATATTTGTTACGTGCCTCAGACTCTCCTGAGAAAGCCGCCATTAAGTTTTTCTCTGTCTGTGTTCCTGCGTATTTGTTTGCCATAATATATTCTCCTTTCAAATATTATTCAATAATAGTAATGATTATTATTATTGATATTATTATACACTATTCAATAATTTTTTTCAATAGTAAATTTAAAAAAATAAAAAAAAGAGAAATACCTATAATAAAGTACTTCCCCTTCTTTTGTTTTTTATACAATTAGGAAATTATCTAGTTGAAATTAGGTGACTTTTTAATCTTGAATTCCGATTTCACTATAAAATTTCGAGTAATCTGTTCTCTTATCTTTTGTAAACTGAATTGCTGTTCTAGGATGCTGATTCAAGATTCCTGTTAATAAGTACTGTAAATCATATCCCCATACAACGCCCTCTTCGCGAAGTTTTCTAATATGTTTTTCGACGAATTGAAGGACTGGGTATATATTATATTTTGGATTACGCAAAAATCCGAGAAGTTGTTCCATTGAGCAGTTACCAGCGCCACGACCAATTCCAGCATAGGTTGCATCAAGCCAGTCAACTCCATCTCCAACTGCCTCAATGGTATTTGCAAATGCCATTTGTTGGTTATTATGAGTATGAATTCCTAATTTCTTATCATACTTTGTCGCAAATTCCATATAAGTATCTGTGATACGAGCAATTTGTTCTGGATAGAGAGAGCCATAGCTGTCTACAATATAAATAACATCGGTTGGAGTTTGTCCAAGTATATCAAGGGCAACTTTAAGATCACTCTCTTGAGATGTGGAGATGGCCATAATATTACAACTTACTTCGTATCCTTTATCTTTGATATGTTCTATCATATGTGCCGCTGTTGGAATTGTATTTAAATATGTTGCAACACGAACTAAATCGATAGGACTTTCTTCTTTTGGAAGAATATCATTTTTATAATCACATCTTCCGACATCTGCCATAACTGCAAATTTTAAATCAGATACATTGTCACCTAATACTTCGCGGATATCTGTATCTTTACAGAATTTCCATTTTCCAAATTTTGTCTCATCAAAAATATTTGTGTCCGCTTTATATCCAAGTTCCATATAATCTACGCCAGCTTTTACATTTGCTTTATATAATTCTCTCACAAACTCATCTGTGAAATAAAAATCGTTTACAAGACCTCCGTCACGAAGAGTTGCGTCTACTACTTTAATGTCTGGGCGAAATCCCATTAATTTTGATACTTCTTTCATCTGTCTTACTTCCTTTTCTGCTTTTAGTCTTTATTATCCTTATTATATAGATATATCAACGAATTTTATAATATAAGGGTTTTAACCTACTTTTTTAAAGCGTAAAAACAAATACTATTTATTTTTTAGAAATATAAACACTATTTGATTTTTACTTTAAAGCATTAAATTGTTGAACTTGTCTTATTATAAATGATATCTATAGAAAAAGCAAGCAAAATTTATAAATATATTCAAAATAGAAAATATATTTTTTGTCTATAAAAAGAAAAGCACCATTCGGCGCTAGTCTTTGTTATTTTTATCTTCACTTTGATTGAAAACTAGATAATAATTTTTCCATATCCTTTATGAAGTTCTCGTCCACTTCTTTGCTGTCTATAAGAGCAGAGCAATAATTTAATAAACCAGTTTGAACATTGGGGCTGTTAACGACACTTGTCAGTAGTTCTTTTTGGGCATCGTAATCCTTTTTCTTAATAATAGGTGCATAGGCTCGACCTGTCCGGGTTGCTGTCTTGACAATGGAATCCACAGTCAAATATCCTTTTTCTTCTAATGTAATAACTCCCTTGGCTAATGTATTGCGTTTTAGCTCTGGATTTGCTTTTAAAATTTCAGATATAACACATGGATGTCCAATATCCCAGATAGTGTACATAATTTCTTCTTCTTTAGGATGGAGCATCTCCATAAATATCATCTCCTTTTCATATTATGTTGTTATCTTATAATAGATATAATAAGTTTACAATGTGGAAAATGAAAAAATATTAAGTATATATAAATATGACCAAAATACATGATTTATATGACGGTATGAATGTAGTAGCAAGGTACAAAAGTATCCATTGAAAATAAGATTTTCATTTTTATAATAGGAAAGATACTTTGAGGTGATAAGCTGATAAATGAAAGTTGTACTCTTATTTTTATACATAGCATTTATCTATATCTTCCAACATTACATTGGTACCCATTTTCCAATCCATTTTTTTGCAGTATAATTATACAATCTCTTATATAGCTTTCGTTTTTTCTTTTTGTATCTCCATCTTATGGCATTGTTTCGAGATTGAGGAGTAGTTCCTGTATTGTGGATGATTAGTCTTGTTTCTGTATTAGTATTTGGAGTTGTTTTTGCAAAAGTAGGACAAGGGATAAGATTGATACTAAGTATAAATGTCAAAATTGCTATTATTTTTTTCATTTATACGCCTCCTCGATATTTTGGTAAATAGGGAAAGTTCCTATTAGATCATCTTTTTTAAAAGTTATAATATCACCTATAGATATACCGTCTATATAACATTCATAAGTTCCGTCATCATTTTGAATGAGAAAATTATTCCCGTCTTCTTCTATAGTAAAAGTACCTGCCTCATCTTCAGGTAAGATAGACCAACCCTCAAATACGAAGGAGAGAGAAAATAAAAGCAATACAAAGCAGAGAAGTATAGCCTTTTTAGACAATCTTTTTAGGTGAGGCTGTGTGATAAAAAATAATCTCTGCATTATATTTACATTTGGATTAATACTGCAAAAAGAATATAGAAAATCAGGTTTCTGGCTATTTAAATCTATAGAATGCATCACTGTACGTCTAATAGCATTGAGATAGGGAAGTTTCTCTTGATTATTTAAAGATTTGCTAATATCGTAGTCAACATATAATTCCTGAAGTTGCTTCATTAACGATGGAAAAAGACGGGAAATAAATGGATTCCACCAATATATGATAGATATGATATCGTAGAAAATCTTTAAGATAAAATCCTGATGTTTCACATGTAAAAGCTCGTGAAGAAAAATATAGTATAGTTCTTCTTTGCTATAAGAAATATTAGGAAGCAAAATGATAGGATGTATCTGGCCAAATACGACTGGGGTTGGCAAATCATGTAGGATTATGATTTTACAGTTTTTCTCTTTCTTAGGAAATATAGCATATGACGCTTTCCTATAAATTTCTTCCACTTGAGAACAAGTAAAGCTGGATACGTTTTTCAATGTTTTCCAATATGAGAGATAGCCTCTTATCTTTTTGATGCCAAGATAGCAGGCAATCGCTATCCATATAAATAAAATAAGATTTATTATGGAAATGGATTTTTTTCCATCTGTAATAACAGGTATTGCATAGATATCTTGAATGGTAGGTATTATTTTTGTTGAAAAATATGTCTTTGTCAAATGAATTTTATAAAAGTCAAAAGGTAGATAACTGCGGACAAGAATAAAAAGAGCAAAGATATAAGTGTTTACAATACCGAGTTTTTTTAATCGTGAATTTTCCTTTACAATCCAAAAAAGAATTAGGGTAAAAACAGTCATAGAAAGAGTGCAGCTGAAAATAGCTGTGAGAGATAAAATCATATGGTAATGCCTCCTTTCACAATAAATCATATTTATAATACAATAAAAAATATAAAAATACAATGTATAAATCAAATAAAAATATATAAATGTATAAAAAATAAATTATGTATTGACTATATATTATTGCTTTGGTATAATACCAATATCATACTAAATCGGATATTTAAAATAACATATTTACTTAGTTTGATTTTAGGAAATATGTTAAAGAATATTCAGAAGGGAGGAAGTGCATGAAAATTGATAGTTCGTAAAAATTGGAAAATAAAAAGTTCATATATCTGATTGTTTGGAAGCCATGATATTTTATAGTATTGGATATATGAATAATACTATTTGCATTATGTTATTAATTATGAATTTAAAGTAAGAGGAGAACTATGAAAAAATATATAGTATATTGGTAATCGCTGTTTTAATTTGTAGCTTATTTGGAACTAATGTTTTTGCAAAGAATTATGAACTTGAAGATTCTGTTCATGTAAATGAAATATTCAAAAATGAAGATGGCGTATTTGAACAAGTTATACGTGTAAATGAAGACGGCTCCTTTGTTACAATAGAATTATCTTCAAATATCAAAACAGCTCAAGCTAGTAAATGCTCTCATCCTGTAAAATATTTGGTTCCTATTAGTGATTTATTAAAAGAAACAAGAAATGTTGGTACATCTTCTTGTTGTTTTAAATATCGTTCAGTAACTTTAAATCGTTGTAAAAACTGTAAAGCAACTGTAAAAACATACGGTGCTTGGCATAGCCATAAAAAGCATAAATATCCTGCATTTAAAAAAACTTGTAAAACGTGTGGATATAAAAAGAAATGATCTCTCGGAATCCTGAGTGATTATAACCGGCTAACGCTGGTATTGTACTTTGAAAAGTGAATATTATCCGAAACAAATAAAAATAAACACGGAAAAAAGACATAACTGTTGCTATGCCAAATTGAAAATGTATAGTATAATTCTCATAGGATTATGCTGCATCCAAAATCAACTTTCTCAGGGCAGATTCAGATGGCAAATCCCATGCATCAAGATGTTGGAGCATCATGATGTGATAGAGGCGGCAGTACCACATCTTAGTAGAGCGGTGTCTGCCG
>CAYTNV010000026.1:0-57405 GCA_964439395.1 uncultured Blautia sp.
AAAGGGCAGATATTTTGGAAAAAAGTGAGGATTGGATATTACTTTTTCAGATGGGAACGATTGAGGGCGGTGAATACGAGATGATGTTTGGGGATTGTGGACATATTTATTTTTGGATTCGCAAGCAGGATTTGCATGAGAGAAATTTTGAGAATGTTTGGTTGATCTTGCAGTGTAGTTAGCAGAGTTTAGGTTATAGTAGATTTGTTCACAGTATGCATAGTATGTCTTTTTATAAAGAACTGTTGAAGTGTCCATTTTTGTTAGACTTTATTTTGTCTAATAAAAATGGACATTTCGTTTATTAGTGGTCTATCTATGATTTTACTTTGCGGCGCAATAATGTAAAGCAAATGAAGAAAAATATAATTCCGTATACTGTCGTGATAGGTGTTGCGAGTCCTACGAGCATTAATGAGGTATTAGGAAGTTTGGACATCAGGATAGATACAGGAATACGGATACAAAATGCGGAGCTGATTCCTTGAATCATGACTGGAAGACTGTTGCTGGAACCGTTGAAGTAACCAATGCTGCTAAATAAAATACAAGTAAGGATACATTCTGGGGCAAAGCCTTTTAAATAAAGGGCGCTCTGTTTGATAACTTCAGCATCACTAGTAAATAGAGATGAGATTAGTCCGCCTCCAAAGAAACCTATAAGGAAAATGATAACTCCAATACTGGCTCCAGTAAACATAGCTGTAAAAAAGCCTTTTTTTGCACGCTCTAGTTTTCCGGCACCGATATTTTGTGCTACAAAGGCAGAAACTGTCTGCATAGTAGAGGATGGAATTAACATAATAAATGATACAATTTTTTGTGCCACGCCATATCCAGCCGAAGGCATTAAGCCCATAGTATTGACGATGGTATTAACAACAAGGAAAGATATTTGTACCGTAGTTTCCTGTAATGCGATAGGAATACCTATACTAAGAATTTTTTTTAGTTCCATTGGATAAATCTTGCATTGCTTAAGAGAAAAAGAGACGGGAAGTGTCTGCTTTTGAAGTACAATCAATGATATGATTACAGATACAAGCTGGGCAAGAACAGTGGCTAAAGCAGCGCCGGAAGCATCCATATGGAGAACGGCGACAAAAAGTAAATCACCAATGATGTTTACTACACAGGCGATACTGACAAAAATAAAAGGAAGATTAGCGTTTCCAACGCCTCGTAAAATACCGCTGATTACATTGTACGCGATAATTATGAGAATGCCTGCTGAGCAGATTCGGATATAATTTACAGCCTTTACGTAGGATGCCTGTGGAACTTGTAAAATTGTCATAAGATTGCCTGCAAATACTTCAAGTAAAACTGTCAGAACAATTCCAAATACAATAAATAGGATGATAGTTGTCCCGATAGCATCGCCTGCTTTTTTGGGCTTTTCCTCACCAATATGTTGTCCAATTATAACAGTTGATCCCATGGCAAGGCTAGTAATCACGAAAGTTAGCATCTGCATAAATGTACTTCCAGTACCAACAGCGGAAATACTGGAAGCATCACCGAATTGTCCTACAACTAAAAGGTCTACGGCACCATAGGCAGCCTGTAGAATTAAAGATCCCAAGACAGGCAGTGCAAATTTTATAAGAGATCCAAATACTGGTCCCTCCACAAACGAGAGCTCTTGTTGTGTTTTCATTTTATCTTTTTTCCTCCTTAATTCCTGGCATAGTATGCCATAATTTTTCAATAATATTAATTGCCTCTTCTGCTTGTTTATCGCTTATATCATCAAGCGCATTTGCCCAGGCAGAGTGAAGCTCGTGTACATGGTGCTGAACACATGCAGTTCCAGCATCTGTCAGAGAAAGCAAAGTCACCCGCTTATCAGATCTATCGGTAATTTTTTCAAGAAGACCATAGTTTTCTAGCTCATTGATTAGCTTGGTAACACTAGGCATTGTAATATTCAACTTGGCACTTACATCGCTGACACGACATATACTCTGTTGGTTGTAAATTTCCTCAATGGCATCTAAAACGTGTATATGTCGTGGCTTCATACCGTTTGGAAGTTCAGGTAATGTTTCAACAATATGTTTAGCAGTAAAGCAGGTATCTAATAGCTTTTTTAAAGTTTTTTGGTTCAAACGATTCACCTCCGAAGTTTAATTGATTATATAATTAGTGTTTTATATAATATGAATATAAAAATACTTACTAAGAGTAATTATCTATAGTAAGTATATGGTGAAGAGGTATATTTGTCAATATAAAATAACATATTATGTCCTTATTGAAGGTATTTTTTACAAGTAAAAAATGTTAGAAAATTCACAGTTATTCATATTTACCGTTAATAGATGTAATGCTATCTTTAGTAGTGAAAGTTTTGATCAAGCGAATTAGTCTTATATGCTTTTGAGTGTATTTGGAAGTTTATGTAATTAAGAATCTAACATGCTTGAATCGTTAAAGTGTAAAATAGTTCTTGAAATGCATTTATATGATTGAAAATTCCCATAGATAGCCATTGAAATAGGTTCTTTCTGATGGTTGGGTAATTCTGATATTCTCATTTTATTGCACTGAGCCAATCCAATGGCTTATTGTAAATCATGAAAATATGCAGATAACCAAAGTACAGAAAGAACCTTGAAATATGTCTTTATGTGGGGAATTTTTTATGCGTATGAATTGGTACTGGAATTTTAATCCCATTCAATATCATCGCCGTAATCACGAATAAATTGATAAATCATTTCTTCATTTTCAACTAATGATTCAATCAGCTTTGCAAGCTTTTTTGCCTGCCTCTCACCTTCGGTAGTTGCTGGATAAAATGCGACAAATGTTCCAGCCTCTGAGTCTGTATCGTAGTCTTCCAAAAGTTCAGGTGCGTTTTGCTCTAAATAGGAATAAAAGAATGCCTCCCAATTATAACCGTTCATATACGCATTCTCGTTGATTTCCTTCATCTTATTGCCGATAGCTAGAATTTCGTCATATTCAATAATAAAGGTTACGCTGATTTCGCTATCATCTTGGAAAATTTCGATATAGTCTGTCATAATACTTCCTCCTTCAAATTCCGCTTTATTGCTTAGTTTTGTTTTATTTTATCATAGTTATAGGAGGATGGAAATCTCTATTTTCTAAGATTTTATTTTTGTCTTTTGGGATAGATATGGTATATGTTTTTGTTTTTAATTGAATGATATAGTAGGCGGTTCGAAATTTATGGAAAAATAGATAGTAATGTGATAGAATCAGAGGAAAAAGATGAAACTTATGCGTAAAATTGATAGTTGCATTAATTGGAGTAGTTTTATTTGTGATAAGTATAGTTTGCTTGTCAATAAGAAAGAAATAGTGAAATTTATGAACATAAGAAAAAAACAGTTTGACACAAAATGAGATAGAGTAATTTGAGCGTCAATTTGGAAGGAGGACATTATGCAGGGAAAAACACTTACAGAGGGAACCCCGTGGAAATTGATTCTGGCTTTTGCCATGCCAGTTTTGTTCGGGCTTCTTTTGCAGCAGTTATATAATACAGTAGATACAATTATCGTTGGAAATTTTGCAAGTGAAGCGGCATTGTCTGCGGTGGGAACGACAGGATGCCTGACGATGCTTTTTTTGGCGATAGCAAATGGTTTCTCAGCGGGAGCAGGCGTAATTATAGCACAGCTTTACGGGGCAGAGAAGATAAAAGAGCTAAAGAGGAATGCAGTTACTTCTGTTTTGCTTTTGCTTGGAATGGGTGTAGTGGCATCTATTATTGGCATTATTCTATGTGCTTCTGTTTTTCGATTTATCTTGGCTGTTCCTGATTCTTTACTCGGAATGGCGGTTATTTATTTTAGAATTTATGCAGTGGGCGTGGTTTTTCAGTTTGGATATAATATTGTGGCTGCGATTTTGCGGGCAGTGGGTGATAGCAAGGCGAGTCTTTATTTTTTGCTTATTGCCTCTGTCATTAATATTATTTTAGATATTGTATTTGTCGCAGGATTTCACTGGGGAGCTGCGGGAGCCGCTATTGCGACTGATATTGCCCAGGCTGCTTCTTGTGCGGCAGCGGTCTGGTATATGTGGAAAAAATATCCCGTTTTTCGGTGGAACCGTGCAGAGTTGAAGTTTGAGGGTAAAATTGCGGCTCAAGTATTAAAGGTTGGATTTCCAATGGCTCTACAGCAGGCAGTAGTATCTTTTGGCTTTATTTTTATCCAGCGCGCTGTAAATGGATATGGACAGACTATGACTGCTTCCTTTACGGTCGGACAGCGAATAGAGATGTATTTGAATATGCCATTAAGTGCTTTCCAAGTTACGATGGCGACTTATGTGGGACAAAATATGGGAGCTGGAAACTTAGACAGAATTAAAAAAGGGGCGAGACAGACAGTTATTTTGTCTGAAGTTTTGACCGTATGTATTTCCATTATTGTCTTTTTGACTGCTGGAAATATTGTTGCTCTGTTTGGACTTGGAGAACAGGCAACCGTGTACTGTATTCAGCATATCCGTTGCATGGCATTTTTGATGTTGATTCTTGCGGCCTATTTTCCGATTCTTGGGCTTTTTCAGGGGGCAGGAGATGGGTTTGCCGCAACTGTTGTTGCTACAGTAGCTCTCTCAGTCAGAGTGATTACTACTTACACACTTTGTCATTTACCGATATTTGGTTATCGTATTATTTGGTGGAATGCATTATTTGGATTCTTGTTTGGTATTACGATTACTTGGACGCATTATTTGCGTGGCAAATGGAAGGGAAAAGTTGTAGTAGAATTAAAATAGGAGGATGGCGGCTTCAGAAAATGGATAGAGTTGTAAACAGATGTAAAAAATAAAAATGAAATTTTAAGACGAAAGGGAATACTTATGAAAAAGAATAATCCAAAGGCATTATTGCCAATTATAGTATTTTTAGTTTTGTATTTGGGGTTAGGAATTGTGTTTGAATATGTGATGAAGATTCCGATGGGGTTTTATAATATCCCGATTGTTATAGCATTTCTGGCGGCAATATTGGCGGCATGTCTTCAGAATAGAGATTTAAAGTTTGATAATAAATTAGACATTATGGCAAAAGGGTTAGCAGATAAAAATATTATTACTATGATTTTGATATTTTTGACTGCGGGAACATTTGTCGGTGTGGTCGGAAGAGATAGTGCAGAGAGTGTGGCATATTTTATGTTATCTTTAATTCCAGCAAAGTTTGCAGTTGCAGTATTGTTTGTAGTGTCCTGTTTTGTATCTACGGCCATGGGAACTTCTGTGGGAACGATCACATTGATTACGCCGATTGCAGTGGCAGTTTCCACGGCATCTGGATTTAATCTGCCTTTATGTGTTGGCTCTGTTATGGGTGGTGCTATGTTTGGAGATAATTTATCGTTTATCTCGGACACAACAATTGCGGCGTGCAATGGACAGGGATGTGCTATGAAAGATAAATTCCGCGAGAATTTTAAAATTACTTTGCCGGCAGCATTGGTGACATTAATCTTGATTTTGATGTTATCGCTTCGCACAGACTTAAGTGGAGCAGTAACACAAGATTATAATTTAATCCAGATTATTCCATATATTTTAGTTTTAATTGGAGGCATTATTGGAATCAATGTATTTGTAGTACTCTTAATTGGTATAGCATCTGGTGCAATTATTATGCTTGCAATGGGACAGATTACCCCTGTGGATTTAATTAGTAATATGGGTTCTGGCGCAGCTGGAATGTTTGAGACGAGCATGGTGGCAATTTTGGTATCTGCAATGTGTGCCTTAATTCGAGAGTACGGCGGTTTTGAGTCATTGCTTTTTGTAATTCGCAAAACATTTAAGGGGAAAAAAGGCGGACAGCTTGGGATGGGACTTTTAGTTGGTATTATGGATATAGCCACAGCGAATAATACAGTTGCCATTGTGATGGCTAATCCGATTGCGGTGGAGATGGCAAAAGAGTATGGAATTACGCAAAGAAAATCGGCATCTATACTAGATACATTTTCCTGTATATTTCAGGGAGTGATTCCTTACGGTGCTCAGATGCTCGTGGCGTTATCGGCAGTGAATGAACTAGGACATGAACTTTCGGCATTTGATGTCATTCCAAATTTGTTTTATCCAGGATTATTATTAGTCAGTTCTCTTATCTTTATTTTTATTGTTCCAGAAAAGAGTGAGAAAGTATGAGCTGATAGAGACGAAGAGAGATAAAGGGTTTTTATTTTAGCCAACTTAATCATTTGTAATCCACTCTAAAAGCTCATTTCTTACTCGATCTAAAATATACTGTCCTGTCTCATGGTCTTTTGGTTGTCCTATTAAGCTGCAGTTTAATGTGCATATATTTTGAAATGTACTGATAGATAGTTGAAAATCAGGCGGCAGTCGATAAGTTCCTGTTATATAACAGTCCGTCACTCGACAATCATGAAATATTAATTTTTGATGGTCTATTCGTCCGATATTTGTATAAGAAACAGGTAATAATCCGTAAGTTGCTTTTATGGCTTGTTCTAATAGCGGGCGTGGAATTTTGTGAAATATATCATTTAGTAGCGGTATGCCCGCAAAGCAACGATACCGCAATTTTTGTAATTCCATTTCAATATGTACTTGTGATAGCGTTTCACTAAAAGAATGCTGCGGTCTGATCTCTATCGTTATTCTTCTGTAAATTCCTGTCATATTTGCTATCGTTAATTTTCCTGTTATACTGCTAAATCTTCGTAAATCAGCTGGGCAGGGGATGATAACCGTATTCATATTTTTCAGTTTGGCAATGACACGGGCATAGGCAGTTATAAAAACATCATTCAGTGTTACATTATTTTTTTGTGCTTTTGCATGAAGTAATGTGAAATCGGTATTTGAAATCTTGCTAGTCAGGCAGAAATAATAAGCATCTTTGCTAAAATTTCTTAAAACTGGAACTGTTTTCCCTTTTCCGCATCTAGTTTGTTCAGTTTGCTTTTGGATATGTATATTTTTTAAAACTAGGTCAAGCTTTCTATGATTATATAATGTCAAATTAGAGTGTTGTTTATTGTATAGGTGGGATAATAAATAGAGGTATTGTAAAAATCCCTCGCCGTCAGTCAGAATATGACTTATGCCAATAACGATGATATCTTGCCGTTCTTGTCTGCATATATTTATTTGAAGCTGCGGTTTTTTTGATAAATCCCACCAAAAAAGATTATTGCCCAAAAGGATAGTATCATCGACAGTTAACCCTATATCTATGAATTGTCCCCGCTTAAAATGGTAAGTATAAAGTATTTCTGGCACAGAATAAGTTGTAAGTTGTATTGCCGTCTTCAAGCGACTAATATCAATATGTCCTGTAATCTCCATATGACAGTATATGAATGGATATATTTTTTGCCTCTGGGATGCCACAACAAAATCTAAACATTCACAATTAGTTATAGCACGATATTTACAGTTTGAATGATTGAGGTAAAAATTATTAATTTTATTCTTAAGTTTTTCTTCTGTCTGTTTTCTTTTCATATATTTGCTCTCCGCTAGATAATAAATCAGTACTGCAAATGACCTTATCTTTGTTATGGGGTAATTGAGAGTAAGGCAGTGGGGAATGTTCATCTGGCACTATAGAAGGAAAATCATTATTTTGTTTAAAGAAAAAAAGTTGCTTTACTAAAAGTGGAAGGAAAATAAGTAATATTCCTAATAACTTGCCTATACTGAAAATTGCCGTGTCTTCCTCTAATAATGTCCGAATAACTAAGGTGTCAAAGAGAATTTGAACGACCATAATTAAGGCATATACAAGAGTTTGTATGACTTTTTCAAATATGTTAGATGCTGAAAAGACAGTATAACAAAGCAGAAAAATAAATGAAAATACATATGCAACAATATAGATAATATAGTTGCCGCTCCAAAATAAGGCAATGCAGGCTAAAAATATGATTGCAGACATTAGCATAGAAAGAAATTTTTTTGTCATCGCGTCACCTCTATATTCCCGTTATTTGTTTCCGCTTTAATCGTAATACTTGGATTGTTGCCGATAATGCCGTGTGTTGTTCGTCCTTCCGTCGTAATATATTCTGAAAATGTGGTAGTAATAGAACCATTTTTCGTTGTGCCCTCAAATTCAAAATTCAAATCACTAGGGATCGTAAGATTGATTCCATCATTTTTATTAAAGAAATATAAATCTCCAGTTACTTTGGTATATACAATATTGAGATTACCAGAATTAGTTGCTTTGTAGCTGCCAGCTCCCATAGCTGCTTTTATATCTGCGTTGCCGCTTGTAGAAGTATATGTTATGTGTCCACTCAGTTCATCACAAATAATGTTACTGCTTGTCGTTTGTAGATTTATAGTATCTGCGTCAATTTTGCCTAATTCTAATGTTCCGCTTGTAGAGGATAAATGAATATCGGAAGCAGAAATATTATTTATTTTTACAGTTCCAGATGTGCTGTCAATACGAAACGTAGATAATTGTAAATCCAAGTTAGATAAATCAATATTTCCATCTGTCGTAGTGATAGTAAGGGCTTGCAGATAAGAAGCTGGTAAATACACTTCTACATAGCGATAAAATCCGTCTTTGAAAAACGGTTTACTGCCTTCCATAATATGAATACTATTATTACTTTGTTTTATGTTGGCGTAGTATTTATTTTTATTCTCCGTCATGTATTCTCTAATGATTAACTCGTCGTTTTTTGCTTCAAAAAATGTAATCGGTTCTTCGTCGTAAGAAATTGTCAAATCTGAAATTTTATTTAAAGAGAAATGAAGTTCATTTGCCATTTTTGGATTTTTTGAATGAGAGCAGCTAGTCAAAGACGTTAAAAAAAATAGAGTTATGATACAGCATACGATTTGTTTTTTGATTTTCATAAAATTTCCTCGCTTTCAATATTTGCTAAATGAATAATTCATTCATAATCTAGATAAAAATTAGAGGGCTTAATATTGCCCGCTAATTTTCTCGCTTATATGCGGATATAATATTATCCATACAGAGTTCTTTTGATAGATTCAAAGGAATGTCTTGTGTTTCAAAGGATGTGTACCGTATATCCATGGCCCACCATGAAAGAATTTCGATGATCAGAGTGGTGGATAGTTCAAGATGTTCAAGGGGGCGAACTATACCGTTTTCAATAAATATCTTCATGTACTGGGTCATAGTTGCAAGAAATTCTTTTCGGTATCGTTTATAATGTTCTGCCAAAAACTTAAAATCAAACTGATTTTTTTCAATAAATAGGCAACCTACCGCATACTGAGCGAGCATATCAAAAGCATCTGAGACGAGAGCTTCAAGGCTATAATTAACAGCATTATTTACAAGATGTTTTTTGAATTCGTCTCCAGTTTTTTCAAATACTGCAACAATATCATTTTCCAATCCCACAAATAAATCATCTGTAATTGGTCTGTCAAAATCTTTATCAATAAAATCTGGGTCAATCGTACATTTTAGGACAAAATGCAAGATTTCTTTTTTACCTGTAAAGTCAAGGTAAATCGTACCGACAGAAACGCCAACAGCTTTTGCAATATGACTTATCTGTGTTTTGGAATAGCCTTGTTGTAAAAATAGAAGGGTTGCAGCGTTTGCGATTGATTTAATACGGTCATTCATATAATCGTTATCCTCCTCTCTTGATGAGTGAATTATTCATTCATATTTTACTTTACAATATCTTTTATGTCAAGAAGATTCAAGAAAAAATTATGATTGACAGAGCACATTATTTGATATAAAATGAATGAAATTAATATATAACCTGCTCTACCACCGGGTGGAGTGTCAAAAGGTATTCAGAACTTTTCCGTAGGTACGGCATGGAATTCATGTTATAAGGAATAGTTCTGAGTACCTTTTATTTTTGACAAGGAGGAAAAAGAAATGATAATTAAACCTTTTAAAGTAGAAGAATGGATGAACAAATATGAGGTGGGTGCAAAATATAATATTGCGGAAACCTGTGTGGATTCTATTACATTAGAGGAACTATGGCAGATGACAGGAATCGATGGAGAACAATTTTGGAAAGAATTCAGTAAAAAGAGACTAGCGTATGGTGATATTGAAGGTAATCCAAAATTCCGAGAAGGAGTGAGTAGTCTGTATAAGACGATTCAATTGGAAAATATTATTCCAACTCACGGAGCTGCTGGTGCTAATCACCATATCTTTTATTCTCTTATTAATCCAGGAGACCGCATTATTAGTATTATGCCTACTTATCAACAGCTATACTCCATTCCTGAATCGTATAAGGCGGATGTGCAGATTATGCATCTTAAGCAGAGCAATTCATATCTTCCTGATTTGGATGAACTAAGACGCCTTGCGATTCCAGGAACAAAAATGATTTGTATAAATAATCCGAATAATCCGACAGGTGCATTAATATCCAATGAAATGTTAAGAGAAATCACAAAGATTGCCAAAGAAGTGGATGCATATGTATTATGTGACGAAGTGTATCGCCATTTGACACAGGAGGATATCTGGTGTGAATCGATTGTAGATATTTACGAGAAGGGAATTTCAATCAGCAGTATGTCAAAAGTATTTTCTATGGCAGGACTTCGATTGGGATGGATTGCGACTCATGATATGGATGTAGTGCGTTCCTGTCTGTCTCACAGAGACTATAATCTAATTAGCTGTGGAATGTTTGATGAGGAAATTGCTGGCATTGCTCTAAATCATAAAGAAAAACTTCTAGATCGGAGCCGTAAAATTGTCCGCAAAAATTTAGCTATTTTAGATGAGTGGATTTCAAAGGAAAAGCATGTATATTATACAAAGCCACAGGCGGGAACTACAGCGTTAGTCTATTATGATTTTGACATGCCTTCTTATGAATTCTGTGAGCGAATGTATCATGAGACTGGTGCTTTTGTGACACCAGGAGAATGTTTTGAGGAAGAACATAGTATGCGTATCGGATATGCGAGTGATTCTGATGTTTTAAAGGATGGGTTGCAGGCAATCACGGAATTTATGAAAACTTTAGAAAGAGAGGGAATGCCATTATGCCACAATTAAGTAATCGAGTAAAAACATTTACGGATTCTGTTATCCGACGTATGACGAGAATTAGTGATGAATACGGAGCAATCAATCTCTCCCAGGGCTTTCCGGATTTTGCTCCGCCCAAGGAAATGCTGGATAGACTTTCAGAGGTGGCTTATGAAGGACCACATCAGTATTCCATTACTTTTGGGGCACAAAATCTTCGGGAGGCGTTAGCAAGGAAGCAGGGAAAGCGAATTGAGCGATTGATAGATCCAGATAAAGAAATCGTGATAACCTGCGGTGGAACGGAAGCAATGATGTGTGCGATGATGACCATTTGTAATCCAGGAGATAAGGTTATGGTTTTTTCTCCATTTTATGAAAACTACGGGGCAGATGCAATTTTATCAGGTGCCGATCCGATTTATATTCCGCTAGTGCCACCAGATTATCATTTTGACCTAAGTTTGATTGAAAAAGGATTCCAAAACGGTGCGAAGGCAATTATTATCTGTAATCCTTCTAATCCATGTGGGAAGGTTTTTACAAGAGAAGAATTAGAAGAAATTGGACAACTGGTATTGAAATACGACGCCTATGCGATAACAGACGAGGTATATGAGCATCTAGTATATGAACCGTATGAGCATACTTATTTATCGTCTCTTCCAGGGATGTTTGAGCATACGATTACTTGTAATTCTTTGTCGAAGACATTTTCCATCACAGGATGGCGACTTGGATACTTAATCGCACCTGAATTTGTCATAGAGGGAGCAAAAAAGGTACATGATTTTCTGACAGTGGGAGCTGCTGCACCGCTTCAGGAAGCGGCAGTTATAGGACTTAATTTTCCAGAGACATATTATGAGGATTTGAGAGCGCTCTATACTGGGAAAAGGGACTATTTCTTGGCAGGATTAGACCGAATTGGTTTAGAACATAATATTCCACAGGGAACGTATTTTGTCTTGTTGGATATTCAGAAGTTTTTAGATTTGCCGCAGTTTGAAGGATATACGGATTTAGAGTTTTGTGAGTGGATGATTCGAGAAATTGGAGTAGCTGCGGTGCCAGGTTCCAGCTTTTTTAAAGAAGAGGTAAATCATCTGATTCGTCTTCATTTTGCGAGAGAAAAGAATACATTGGATGAAGCACTTTCTAGGCTGGAGAGGTTAAAAAATTTATTTTGATTTACTTGGCTAGGTGAGTTTGGCAGGTTCTGCTCCTGATGGGAAAGATAAAATTTGATGTGAAAATAAATGGATAACAAAGAGAACAGATTTAAAAAAGATGAT
This sequence comes from uncultured Blautia sp., assembly GCA_964439395.1. Classification (GTDB taxonomy): domain Bacteria; phylum Bacillota; class Clostridia; order Lachnospirales; family Lachnospiraceae; genus JAUUSJ01. The sequence goes on from CAYTNV010000026.1 coordinate 12,304, forward strand.
ATTATTTTAAATTGACATTATACTAGTATATAGGGTAATTTAGTAGTATGATAAATATTTATGGTGAGGGAAAATGGTATACAAGAATTATTATAAAGTAAGAATATAAGGTATGACGAAGAAAAAGACTTTTATATGATTCTTTTAAGGATGAATACATTGGTATTATTAATGAAAATAATTTAGATAAGGGATAATTCTAATATAAAATATAAAAAGATTTAAGGAGAAGTTAAATTATGAAGACGGCAGTGATGTATGGAGCTGGAAGTATCGGCAGAGGGTTTATTGGAGCATTATTTTCTAAAATTGGATACGAGGTAGTATTTATTGATGTGAATGATAAGGTTGTTCAAAGCATTAATACGGAAAAAAAGTATCCGCAAATTATTATGGACGAACCGATAGAAACAAACTGGATTACTAATATTCGCGCAGTGGATGGAAAAGATGAAGAAGCAGTCATTCGGGAAATAGCTGCAGCAGACATTATGGCGACTGCTGTGGGAGCTTCTGTTTTAATGAAAATTGCTCCCTTGATTGCCTTTGGATTGGTTAAGAGATGGGAAGCGGATCCCAATCATACGTTGGATATATTAATCTGTGAAAACTTGATGGATGCAGACGAATTATTAAAAGAAGAATTAAAAAAAGTAATGCCTAAGCGATATCTTGCTATGATGGAAGAAAAGCTTGGAATAGTGGAAACTTCCATCGGAAGAATGGTGCCGCCAGCAGATCCATCTAGTATTACTGCTGAGGAACATCCATTGGCAGTGCGTGTGGAAAAATATGATTTTTTACCAGTTGATAAGGCAGCCTTCAAGGGAAAAATTCCTGAATATGAGAAGGTTGTCCCATTTGAGCCTTTTCATTATTATTTAGAAAGAAAGTTATATATTCATAATATGGCTCATGTGACAACGGCGTATTTAGGAAAACGAACTGGATTTACCTATATTGACGAGTCCGCAAAAAATGTGGCAGTGCAGAGATTGATTGTTGGTTGCATGACAGAGAGTGCAGCTATGCTTTCCAAAAAGTATAAGGTGAACTATAGTGAGCTTCATTTACATATAGAAAATCTAATACAGCGTTTTCAAAATCCGCTTTTAAAAGATACGATAGAAAGAGTAGCCAGAGAGCCAATGAGAAAATTGCAGCCAAAAGATCGATTGGTTGGTGCTGCCAGAGCCTGTGAAAAGCAGGGAATTACGCCAGTATATTTATCTTTTGCCATTGCTTTAGCTTTATCTTTTTTTGATACAGATAATCCGGTTGAAGTTTTAAATAATATTTGCGAAATAGATACGAATGAAAAGCTGTATCAAACTGTTATTCATTTTTATGAAAAATTATTAGATTCCAACTATACTTTAGAGCAATGTATATATGATATTGAAAAATATCAGGCAGAGATAATAGGAGAAATAATTTAGTTATTTTTTGTATATGGATAGTGTCAATATTAATATTGGATAAATTAGAGTCTAAGCAAGGGGTAGGGGATATGATTTATAATGCTCAAAATGGGTGCTTGAAAATCTCAAATACTAAAATGGATTATATATGTTTCGGAACTGGTGAGGAAAATTTGATTATGATTCCAGGATTGGGTGATGGATTAAAAACGGTAAAAGGTATGGCATTATCTTTTGCCTTAATGTATAGGAAGCTCGCCTGTAAATATAGAGTCTTTGTCTTCAGCCGTCGAAATATACTTCCAGAAGGTTTTTCGACAGAAGATATGGCTGGAGATTTGAATAAAGCTATGGAACAGCTTGGAATACAGTCAGCGTATATTTTGGGAATATCTCAGGGAGGAATGATTGCACAGTATCTTGCGATTTGTCATCCCGAGAAAGTAAAAAAACTTATTCTTGCAGTTACACTCTCAAGACAGAATGAGACGATACAAAACGTGGTCAATAATTGGATTAATATGGCAAAGGTGGGAGACTACAGAGGAATTATGATTGATACAGCGAAAAAGACCTACTCAGAAAAATACTGGAAAAAAACACGCTGGATGTATTATTTACTTAGTGGAATCGGAAGACCTCAAAGTTTTTCACGTTTCATTGTGCAGGCAAATGCCTGTCTGACTCACGATACCCATGCAGAATTAAAAAATATCCAGTGCCCTACGCTAATTATCGGAGGAGAAAAAGACCAGATTGTTACGGGAAAAGCCTCAATAGATATGAAAAAACAGATTTATAATAGTAAATTGGTAATGTACAAAAAACTTGGACATGGTGCCTATGAAGAGGCGAAGGATTTTTTTAGTCGAGTTATAGAGTTTTGTGGTTGAGACTGTTTAGTAAAACACTAGAATTGACGAGGCGAAGAAGTATGTAAGGAAATTAATTTATTTGAATTCAATGTTTTAGCACGCATATATTGCGTGCTTTTTTAAAATATGCTATAATAAAGAAAAATGAGACATATTAAAAAAGGAGCAGAAGAAATATGGGAGTAACAATACAGCAAATTGCAGACAGAGCGAATGTATCTAGAGGTACAGTAGACAGGGCGTTAAATAACCGTGGGCGAATTAATCCCGAGGTTGCGGAAAAAATTCGGCAAATAGCCGATGAAATGGGATATATACCACGGAAAAAAAAGAATAATACGGCTCATACGAAGAGAAATCCTATAAAAATCGGTGTGATTACTCAGCTTGCAAAGTCTTCTTTTATGTTAGAAATTAATAGAGGGATTCAACAGGCAAGCGAGGAATTAAAAAATTGGGGGATTGAGATTGTTCTGAGGGAGGGATTTTCTGTGGATGAAAAAGAACAGGCACGTGCAATCGAAGAGTTAGAGGAAGAGGGGATTCATGGATTAGCATTAATGCCAGTGGATTGCGACCTCATTCGTAAGAAGATTAATTGGTTAACTGGAGAAAAGAAGATACCTGTTGTAACTTTTAACTCGGATATTGTTGGAACAAGACGCTCTTGCTTTGTTGGAATGGATAACCGCAGAAGTGGTCAGACAGCAGCAGGATTAATGGGGCTTATGACAAGAGGAATTGGAAAGGTTTTGATTATTACAGGATATTTTAGTAATGTAGTAAATAATGCCCGTGTAGATGGTTTTGTAGAGGAGGTTAAGAAATCATATCCAGAACTTGAGATTGCAGGAGTACAGGGCAGTTTTGACGAGACGGAAGAGGTGGAGAGGATTATTAAAAATTCTATGATGAATATCCCTGGAATTAATGGGATTTTTGTAGTATCTGGTGGTCAGGCAGGTGTAAAGACTGCGTTTGAGAAATTGGCATTAGACAGACGACCATATGTGATAATTTACGACCAGACACCGAAGAACGAGAAAGCAATGAAAGAAGGAACGGTAGATTTTCTCATCGATCAAAATGGATTTTTTCAGGGATACCGCCCGCTGTATATTCTCACCAATATGTTACTCAAAAACATAACTCCAGAAGAGGAATATTTGTTTACAGAAATTAATATTAAAACAAAATATAATTTATAAATTAGACGAGAACATTCGTGATTTTAGTCATGAATGTTCTCGTTATATTTTAAAAAATTTTTAACCTAATCAATCATTTTTCATGAATCTCAGCTTCCAGATTTATAAAGTTTTCTATATTGACTTGGCGACATTCCAATTCGTTTTACAAAAATATTGATTAGACTTCCACTCGAAGAGTAACCTACTTCATAGGAAATTTCAGCAATGGATTTGTTCGTGCGTACTAGAAGGACTTTTGCATGATTTAATCGGGTGTTAATAACATATTCCATAGGTGAAAATCCGGTCTGTTGTTTGAAACGGTGAGCAAAATAATAAGGGCTTAAGTTTGCAACCTCGGACAGTTCTTCTAAACTCAAGTTTTTTTCCATATTTGAATGAATATAATGTAATACATTTTCTAGTGGTGTATCATTTTGTACATCCTTTTCAGGTGGTGAGAGCAGATACTCAAAAATATGATAGATTCTCATGGAACTTTGAAACATAGTTTCGATTCCATTGTTTTCATAAAAATTTACCATATTGTAGAGAAGATTTCCGATTAGTACATTGCTTTCTTGGCGAATGAGGGGACCGTTCTCATCTAAAATATGTTGGCAGATTTCATGTGCATTAGAACCGTCAAAATGCATATATAGAAATTCTAACCCATTATATGCATGATAATAATGAGGTTCACGGCAATCTAATAAAACAATATCTCCTTTTTCTGCGTCAAAATTATAATCACGATATTCTATATGAAATTTTCCTTCCCTCACAAATACAATAAGAAGTGGCTCATAGGATTCTCGTTTTATATAATAGTTATCTGTGCAGTAATAATGACCACACCATGTTGGATAAAAGTAGAGATGTTTTGCCAGTTCTGATGGAGTGAAGGAAAAACAGACAGAATGGGATAAGATTCCCGAATCTACACTTTTCATAGATAAACTCCTTTCTCTTGTAATATTTTGCGTGTTACGCGTGCAATGAAAGTGCAAAAAGCAAAAATGATGAATTTTTAGACAAGATAAAATATTTACGAGTTTGTGTTTCTATTATATAATACAGGTACAGAAAGGGAAAGAGAGCAAAATAAATGAAAAATAAAGAAGAAAATTGTTCAAATTCCACAAATGCGCGCAGAAACAAAAAAACTAAAGATTTGACAAGAAAAGTATAAAAAATAACAATAATAATGAATTTTGAAGAAAAGAAAAGGAGAATGAATTATGCATATTGGAGAAAGAATTATCGAGAGACCACTTCGTTGGGGTATGGTTGGCGGAGGCCGCACAAGTAATGTAGGATATAAACATCGTCTTGGTGCTTTAAGAGATAATACAGCATTTCAGATGGTTTGTGGAGCATTTGATTTGGATCCGGAGCGTTGTGTTGATTTTGGTAAAAACCTTGGTGTAGATCCAAGCCGTTGCTATCCTGATTATAAGACAATGTTTGAAGAAGAAGCAAAACGCGAAGATGGAATCGAAGTTGTAGATATTGCAACACCAAACTTCCAACATTATGAGGTAACAAAGGCAGCTTTAGAGGCAGGACTTCACGTAATCTGTGAGAAACCATTATTCTTTGAGGTGGAAGAAGGAATTGAGATTAAGAAATTAGCAGAAGAGAAGGGAAAAGTAGTTTGTGTTACATATGGTTTCTCTGGTTCTCAATTACTTTTACAGATGCGTCATATGGTGAAAGAGGGAATGCTTGGTAAGATTAATATGGTTGATTTAAAATACACACATGGTTATGGATGTGATCCAACAGGTGATATACAATCCGAAGGTCAAAAATGGCGTGTAGATCCTTCTAAGGTTGGTAAAGCATTTGTTCTTGGCGACTTATCTACACATACATTTTATGAGTCACAGCTTGCAACAAACGATATGAAGGTAAAAGAATTACTCTGTGACCGTCAGGCATTTGTAGGTTCCCGCTATCCATTGGAGGATAATGCATATGTATTAATCCGCTATGAGAACGGTGCAGTTGGACGTATGTGGGTGTCTTGTGTAGATGCAGGAACACCTGAGACTCAGACAATTCGTATCGTTGGCTCAAAGGCATCCTTAGAGTGGCATGATGCAAATCCAAATCAGCTTTACTATCAGGTACAGGGACAGCCAGCACAGATTATGATAAGAGGAAATGATTATCTTTGCGATGAGTGTAATGCAGATGAGAGTCTTGGAGCAACACATGTGGAAGGTCTCAGTGAATCTTGGGCAAATATTTATCTTAAATTTGCACGTGCAATTGATGCTAAGAATCGTGGAGATGAGGAGACATTATCAAATTTAGTATATCCAGATCTTGATCACGGTATTGATGGAATTCGTTGGATTAACGCTTGTGCTGAGTCAGCAGACAAAGGCGGAGTATGGGTAGAATTTTAGTAGAAGAATATAGGAGGAAAATAAAATGAAACTTGCAATTTGTACAGACGTATTTGCAGATTTATCATATACAGAAATGCTAGATAAGGTAAAATCACTTGGAATTGACGCTGTTGAAATGACAGCAGGAGGATGGGGCGCACGTAAGCACTGTAATACAGCAGAGCTTTTGGCAGATGACGCAAAGCTTGCACAGTTTAAAGAAGAGCTAGATAAGAGAGGAATGAGAATTTCTGCACTTAATACATCATGTAATCCTCTATGGCCATCAGAGACAGGAAAAGCATATAAGAAGTCTATGTATGCATGTGCCGAGCTTGCTGGAAAATTGGGAGTAAAGAAGATTGTTGCTATGGCAGGTCTTCCAGCAGGAAATGAGACAGATACAACACCAAACTGGATTACTTCTACTATTTCATGGCCAGATTTTATGGCTCCAGCATATGAGTATCAGTGGAAAGTAACAATTGAGTTTTGGAAAGAGTTTGTTGAACATTGTAAAAAATGTGGTGTAGAGCAGATTGCGATTGAGGAGTTCCCTGGAACTATGGTATGGTCAGCAGAAACAATGTTGAAATTAAGAAATGCGACAGATCCAATGATTGGAATTAATCTAGATCCATCTCATATGATGATTCTTGGTGCAGATCCAATTGCAGCAGCAAGAGCATTAAAAGGATGCATCTTCCATGTACATGGAAAGGATGCAAGAATTGAGAGAGGTCTTGCCGATGTAAACGGTATTTTAGAGCCTAAGCCAGTAACAGAGTCTGCAGATAGAGTATGGAATTATGTCGCAGTAGGTTGTGGCAAGGGTCTCCAGTGGTGGAAAGAATTCTTCTCCGTACTTAGTATGATGGGATATGACGGAGATGTCTCCCTTGAGATGGAAGATTTAACAATGTCTGTGGAAGCAGGAGTAAATACATCCATTGATGCTTTACAGCAGACAATTAGTAAATAAATATGATTTATAGATTATCGGGAAAAAGATAATTTTAATAGATAATGATATAGCCAATGAAGATTGTATATGCGGTGGCATTGAAAAATAAATAGTTTTAATGGAGAGGGAGTTATGAATTATCATGACTCCCTAGATAGTAAAGATAAGAGACTGAAAAGCAGGCGCTTATATTTTATTTTGGGAGGTGTTAGAACATGAAAATAGCATTTGATGTTGATGTATTGGCAAAACAGATGGATATTAATCGTATGGTACATCAGGTTGCGGATTGGGGATATAAATACATCGAGCAGTCTCCACATCCACGTATTAATCCTTTTTATAAACATCCACTTTTTTCAAAAGAGTGTGAGATGGAATATAGAAAAGCTCTGAGAGAGACGGGCGTTGAGATTTCTTCCTTTATTGTTGTGTATCGATGGTCTGGCCCTACGGAGGAGCAAAGAAAATTTGCGATGGCTAACTGGAAGCGTATGATTCAGATTGCAGGAGATATGGGAGTAAAAGTAATCAATACAGAGCTTTCTGGTGACCCAAATCAGCAAGAAATTTGCAATGGAATGTGGTTTAAATCTATGGAAGAACTTCTTCCTATGATTGAGAGAGAAGGAATTCGTGTGGAGATTCAATCCCATCCGTACGATTTTTGTGAATTAAATAATGAGACTTGTGATATGGTAAAATCCTTCCGTTCTAAAAACTTAGGATATGTATATTCATCTCCACATGGTTTCTTCTATGATGAGGGAAAAGGTGATGTACGTTCCATGTTAAAGTATGCAGGGGATGAACTCACCCATGTATTATTTGCAGATACATTTAATCAGACATTAGATTGTCGCTATATCGCAAATCCTCCATGGTTAAATGCAAGAGGCAAATCAGATGTGACGATCCACCAGCATTTGGCAATGGGTGAGGGAGATGTAGATTTTGACGGTATTTTTGAAACACTTAGAGAGATGAATTTCGCTAATAGACAGCTTAGGGAAGATGCACCAAAGGTAGGAGGCGATAATATCGCATGTGTATCCATGTTTGGCTTTCCAGAAAAGATGAATAAGCAGGCTCCGGAAGCCAGAGAGAGGATCGAGAAAGAGCTTTTATAAAAAAGCGGATGGGAGGCTTATGGAAAAGGGAAGACAAGAGGCGAATCAGATAAAGGAAGAAAAAATTAAATGGGGAACTAGATTCGCATACGGTTGTGGCGATACTGCCTGTAATATTGTATTTGGGATGATTAGTACTCTGCTCACGTTGTTCTATACAGATTATGTGGGAATTAGTGCTGCAACAGTAGGTCTGGTAATGCTTTTATCGAGAATGTTCGATGGAGTATCCGACGCAGTGATGGGAATCATCGTAGAAAAGACTCAATCTAAATGGGGAAAAGCAAGACCGTGGATTTTGTGGATGAGTATTCCATATGCGGTCTGTGCAGTCCTTCTCTTTACAGTGCCGCAGACAACAGAAACCTTGCAATTTTTATATATGTTTGTAACCTATAATTTCGTTACAACTGTATGTTATACTGCAATTAATTTGCCGTATAGTAGTTTGTCAGCAATGATGACAAGGTCATCCAAAGAGCGTGATATGCTCAGCATTGTGCGAATGGGATTGTCACCATTTGGAAGAATTTTAGCCGTAACTTGTACTATGCCAGTAGTAAAATTATTTGGTGATGATCAGATAGCATGGGCGAAAACAATGGGAATATGGGCCGCAATTGCAATGGTACTTTTAATTATCTGTTTTATAAAATGTGAGGAAAAAGTAGAGATTAAGGCAAGAGAAAACCAAGAAAAGGTGCCAGTAAAGAAAGCGTTAAAAGCTCTTGTGACGAATAAATATTTTTGGTCAGTTGTAATACTTTGGACAATGCAAAATGGAATATATTGTATTACAGGAACGATACTTCCGTATTATTGTAAGTATGTGTTTCATAATGATACATGGATGTACAGTGCCTTGTATTTGACAGAAACCTTATTGATTATAGTAGCTACATTTTGTTGTCCTATGCTTTTGAAAAAATTTGGTAAGAGAAATATGTCACTCGCAGGTGTTATTCTCGCACTTTTTGGACAAATATTATTTTTCTTAAATCCCAAAAATTTTATATGGATGGTTTTAAGCTGTATTATTCGAGCCATTGGACTTGCTCCATTGAATTCGGTAGTATTTGGATTCCTTGGAGATGTTGTAGAATATGGACAGTGGAAAACTCATTTGAGACAAGAAAGTTTAATTTTTGCAGGAAGTTCCGTTGGAATGAAACTAGGAGCAGGAGTTACATCTGCAATTATTACTAGTTTATTATCTGCTTCTGGATATGTTAGTTCAGTCGCAGGCGGAGTTGTACAGCCAGATAATGCAATTGCAATGATTATAAATATTTACAAATACGGACCGATAATTGTATGGATAGTAGTTGCAATTACATTGGTGTTTTATAAGCTCGATGAGCAGTATCCTGCTATTATGGAAGAGTTGATGGAAAGAGAAGCACGTGGCGAGATGTAAAAAGGTATAATAAGGATAAATTTTGGAGGGACTAGGTATGAAAGGAAGCCTAGTCCTTTTTTAGTGGAATTTCATTTTGTCGGGGAATATAGTGGTAAATTATGACAATTCGTGGTAATATAATTTATGAGAAACGATAATATTCAAGATAATAAGAAAAGTATCTATTATTTAAAAATTAAAAAATTCATTGAAATTACAGCTTAAAAAGAGCTAAATTTAAAAATAAGTCATGAAAAATGAGGAAGAAGGAAAGGAAGTGCTAAAAAATGACAGGACATTTAATTAAAGACACAACACGTGAAGAGAGACAAAAAATAGTAGAGGAGTCTCTCGGAAATATATCTGCTAATTGTGATGGATGTATGTCAGGATTGGCAGAGATGTATCAGGAGTATATCGAGGGAAAAAAAGAAATTCGTGAGATTAATATGGAATTTAATGCAAGATATACTCGTGGTGATATGGAGAGAGAAAGCCATAGAAGTTGTGGATACATTTAGAATTTTCTTTTGAGGAGAAAGAGAGGGTGAGATTATGAAGCTATTGATTAAGCAGCGAGTATTCTCTTGGAGTGATACTTATGATGTATATGATGAAAATGGGGATACAAGATACTTTGTAAAAGCAGAGTTTTTGACACTCGGTCATAGATTACATATATATAATGCTAGACAAAATGAAGTGGGAGTAATAAGAGAACGGTTTTGGACGATGCTTCCTGTGTTTGATATAGAAGTAAGAGGTGTAATAGAAGGTAAGATTGAGCAGGAATTTTCTTTATTTAAGCCAAAGTATGAGGTAGACTTCAATGGATGGAGAGTAGAGGGGGATTTCCTTGGATGGGAGTATGATGTCTATTCTGGTCGTAGCTCTATCTTACATATCACGAAGGAATGGCTGCATTGGGGAGATACTTATGTGATTGATATTAAAAATCCTGATGATGAATTAATGGGATTGCTTTTGGTAATTGCAATAGATGCTGCGAATTGTGCACAGGGGAATTAAAGGAGTGGATGAAAAAATCAGAATAGATATAGCATAAGGCTGGTAAAAGATTACATTTTTACGATTTAAAAGAAATGTAAAAAGAGATACATATTGGAATAATATTCCATATTATAGATTTAAATAGTGGAAAATTGTAATGAACCATGGTAATATAAATAATATTAATATCTGTTAATCTAAAACAAACGTATAATAAACAAAAGAAGAGAAAAATGGGAGAAAGCATATGAAAAAAACGTGGGAGCAACGGCGCAAACGGGTATGCGAGATTGTAGAAATAGGCAATGATATTGATTTTGTTAGCCGTTGGTATGATTTTTTAAATACATTGTTTATCATTATTAATCTGGCAGTGAGTGTACTGTATACATTTGAGAGTATTAGGAGTCAGTACGGGGAGTTTCTTCTTGTCATTGAGCGAATTACAGTGCTGTCCTTTGCGGTGGATTATTTTCTGCGTATATGGACTGCAAAATATGCCTTTTCGAGTTTAGGAGAGGCTCGGGCAATTTTGAAATATGCTCTTTCTTTTACGGGAATAGTCGATATTTTATCTTTTTTGCCTTATTATCTTCCAGTATTTTTTCCGTCAGGAGCCGTGGCTTTTCGGATGTTTCGAGTAATTCGCATTTTCCGTTTGTTTCGAATTAATGCCTACTATGATTCCTTAAATGTCATCACAGAAGTTATTGTGGGCAAGAGTCAGCAGCTGATGTCGTCTGTTTTTATTATTTTAGTTCTTATGCTGGCTTCCAGTTTATGTATGTATAGTTTGGAGCATAATGCTCAGCCAGAGATTTTTACGAATGCATTTTCAGGAATTTGGTGGTCTGTATCTACGCTACTAACGGTAGGATATGGTGATATTTATCCGATTACGACTATGGGAAAAGCCTTTAGTATTATTATTACATTTTTGGGAGTAGGTATGGTAGCAATTCCAACTGGTATTATTTCTGCGGGATTTGTAGATCAGTATACTAGAGTAAAGAGAATGAGTGATTATGGAAATGAGGAAGATATTCATTTTATAAAAATACATATTACAGAGCGCGATCAATGGATGGATCGAATGATTAAGGATTTAGGATTGCCCTCTGGGGTAATCGTGGCAGCAATCCGTAGAAATGGTAAAATCATTATTCCGAGAGGAGATGTTACCCTTCGCAATAATGATATACTCGTATTGGGAGCAGAGTCATTTCATGATAATGAACATATTAATTTGAAAGAGATTGTCTTGAAGAAACAAAATCCGTGGACGAATCAGTATATTCGTGACCTCGACATATCGAGGCTGACTATTATTGTTTTAGTAAAGCGTGGAGATACTGTTTTGATTCCATACGGTGACTTATTGTTGTTGGAGGGGGATACAGTCATTTTATACACAAAGAAGTATATGGTAAATGCTGGTACAATTGAGATTTAGGGGGACATAGAGAGAAGCGCAAAGTATAAGGGCTCTTTCTGCGATTGTAGAAGCTGAGATTAAGTAAAGGAAAAATTTATATGAATTATTTTAAGAGGATGTTACAAAATAAATTCCTTCTATAAGATATGATATCACTAAAATAGTTAGACGGTGTATCTTCAGGAAATTGTATATTTTATAACATCCTCTTTTATATTTGATTGATTAATATACTAAAATGAATGTAAAATCTTATCAGCAGAAATGAATTTTTTCTTTATAAGATTGTTTATTATTTTGTTCCAAAAATTCTGTCACCAGCATCTCCAAGACCTGGGCAAATATAAGCCTCTTCATTTAGCTCTCTGTCAATATGTCCGATATAGATTTGAATATCGGGATGAGCCTCGTGTAACTTTTGGATACCTTCTGGTGCGGCAATGATTGCCATAAATTTAATATTTTTTCCACCGTGTTTTTTAATAAAATCGACGGCAGCGATGGCAGAACCACCTGTCGCCAACATCGGATCTGGTACGATAATAAGTCTCTCGGAGATGGCTGGTGGAAGTTTGCAAAAGTATTCATGTGGTTCATGTGTCTTTTCATCTCGATATAATCCGATATGCCCTACCTTTGCGGAGGGAACTAATGTTTGGATTCCGTTTACCATACCGAGTCCTGCTCTGAGGATTGGAACAATTGCGAGTTTTCTTCCCGCTATAACTGGAGTCATGCAAGTCTCGATAGGTGTCTCAATTTCAATATCCTGCATAGGGAGATCGCTGAGTGCTTCGTATCCCATCAGCATACCAATTTCCTCCACTAGCTTGCGAAATTCATTTGTCCCAGTATTTTTATCTCTGAGAAGGGAGATTTTATGTTGAATTAATGGGTGCTTTGATTCAATTAAATTTGTCATATGTGATCCTCCTTTAAAATATGTCATATGAGCGTATATCTTCTTGTATTTTCCTTTCTGGTTTTTATCATACCATTTTTTATCGTTGATAACAAGGCTTTTTGGATATGCTATGAATTCTATTGGATAGTTAAATATTACGAAAATAAGAAGAGTGAACTTTAGTTCATTTAATAAATTGTTTTAGTTTTTCTATATTATTATTTAAGATTAAATTTTCATCGAAATCTAATTGTTCTAATAATTGATATGTTAATTCAAATTCTCCGACCCAACTTGGATCATGTGCATCGGAACTAACAATTATGGGTACTTGATATTGCTCGCATAATGATAACATTGTCTTATAATTTTCATAGCAATTTAATCGTTTTTCCTTTTTGACTAAAGAGCTATTATTTACTTCTAAGGCGATATGATATTGTTTTGCGGCTTTAACCAATATTTCATAATCTAGAGGAGTGTGATCATCGTCGGGATGGGAGACAAAATGGACTTTTTCATTTTTCATACACTCAATTATATTTTGGGTATTTTTTGCTTTTCCTTCATCTTTATAACATTGTTGGTGAATACCAATAATTGCGTAATCCAAATGATCTATGTATTTTTGTTCAAGAGAAAGTTTTCCGCCGTTTAGAACATTAATTTCACATCCATGTATGACTTCTATACTGTGAATAAAATGAGGTATAACTTGTAAATTTAAATAATAAAATGGATTAACTGTCCCAGGTATTCCTGGAGCATGTTCGCTTATTCCAATCAACTGTAGTCCTCGTTCTTTTGCAGCTTGTACCATTTCTCTTATTGTTCCATATGCGTGACCACTTACAACTGTATGCATATGAATATCAGCTATTATTTTATTCATATAAATTTCTCCTTCTGAATTCTAATTAATTGACTTATTTGGCGGTGCTATTATATCATCTATCCAGTATAATTGCAATTTCGTGTTATGCTGTTTTAGAACATATAGTTGGAGGATGGATGAAGTATACAAAACAGGCGAAGAAATTATGGGGAAGTACATCAGAGTACTGTGAATTTGAGGATAAGGCAAAGGGGCGGAGCATAGAAGTGCAGAAAAAATTAAACGTCCAGATGATGTCTATTTTCACAGACTTTGGGAAAATGAAAAATAATGCACCTAATACATCAGTAGTTCAGGAAAAAGTAAAACAACTTAGCGATTTTATCACAGAGCATTATTATACTTGTTCCAAGGACGTATTATATGGACTAGTTCAGATGTATGTGAGTAGTGGAGATTTTTCAAAAAATATAGATGAAGTTGGAGGAGAAGGCACTGCAGAATTTGTTTTTAGAGCGATCCGAGTCTACTGTGGATGTGATTATTATAATGAAATCTAGTTTATAAATTTAAATATTTTTTGTGAGCGTTCTGATAAAAAGTTTCATAAGACAATAAAGGAAAAGTTTTGATGATTGTTTGAAGTCAGAGCGGAATGGAAATAGTTTTGTTGTCTCACGAGATATATTTATAAAGTATACTTTTGAAACAGATAAAGTGGAATGTTTTTTGAAGGATGGTTGTGTACTGGCGAAACATTAGTGAATATATTTGCTTGCTCTCACTGTTTCAAAAAGTATACGAATTAGGCAATTTCTATTAAGACCATTTCAAAAATTTATGATATAATAATCAGAAATTAAAAAAGGGAGTGGATTTAGATGGGTGCTAATAATATTGTAGAAAGCCTTATAGATTATATAGAAAAGAATTTGAACGAAGATTTAACATTAGATAAAATTGCAGATGACTTGAATTATTCAAAATTCTATATAGCAAGAATATTTTCGAAAAAAACAGGAACTACAATTTATAAATATATACAGGGACGCAGATTAACATTGGCAGCTCTAAAATTAGTGGAGACAAAAAAGCCAATTATAGAGATCGCCTATGAGGCAAAATATAATTCACAACAGGCATTTACGCTGGCATTTAATCAGTTGTACTTATGTACTCCGCAGACATACAGAAAAAATGCGCATTTTTATCCAAAACAAAGAAAGATGGAGAGAATGGATATGGGAAGTTCTTGGTATGGCTTTTGGGAGATAAATTATAGATGGGGAGGTAAAATGGCAGCATGAATATGATTCCTTATGTTATTGAACAGACAAGTCGCGGTGAGAGAAGCTATGATATTTTTTCAAGACTTTTATCCGATAGAATTATATTTTTAGGAGAGGAAGTAAGCGATACATCGGCAAGCCTTATTATCGCACAGATGTTATTTTTAGAAGCGCAAGATCCCAGAAAAGATATTCAATTATATATTAATAGTCCAGGTGGTTCTGTCACAGCAGGATTTGCTATCTACGATACAATGCAATATATTACATCTGATGTGTCAACGATATGTATTGGGCTTGCAGCAAGCTTTGGTGCATTTTTATTGGCGGGAGGAAAAAAGGGAAAGCGTATAGCGCTTCCAAATGCGGAAATTATGATTCATCAGCCAGCAATTCACGGTAACGGTGTGCAGGGGCAGGCAACAGATATAAAAATTATCTCAGACCATATGCAAAAAAGCAAAGAACGATTAAATCGTATTTTGGCAGAAAATACAGGAAGATCTATCGAAGAAATTTGGATAGACACAGAACGTGATTATTATATGTCGGCACAGGAAGCTCTTGAGTATGGAGTCATCGATAGAATTATCGATAAAAGATAGTATTAAAAAATAGTGCAAGATATGAATTATAAGATTTAGGGAGAAAATATAATGGCTTTTCAGTTAGATAATATTGTGCCTTGGGGCAGAAATATGGAAGAATATAGATTAATGTTTCGATTAGACAAAGATGATATGGAAAAGAAAATTGCAGGGTTTGGAGATGGACCAGCCTGTTTTAATTGTGAAGCAACGGGAAAGGGAGGGCATATTATATCCTTTGACCCGATATATCAATTTTCAAAGGAGGAGATACAAGAACGAATTGAAGCTGTACGAATTATAGTTATGCAGCAAATGAGAGAAAATATGGCTAATTATATCTGGAATACTATTAAAAATCTAGAGGAGCTTGAAAATATTCGTATGTCCGCTATGAGGAAGTTTTTGTCTGATTATGAACTAGGAAAAGCCGAGGGCAGATATGTTTTTCATGAACTTCCAAATAGGCTCCCATATGAATCAGGAAGTTTTGATATAGGCTTGAGTTCCCATTTTCTTTTGATGTATACAGCTTTAGGATATGATTTTCATATTCGGTCAATAATGGAAATGTTGAGAGTATGCAAAGAGATAAGAATATTTCCAATTGTAGATTTAGATGCTAATAAAACAAATTTAGTGAAAGATGTAATACAATATTTTAAAAAGACTCGTAATGTTGAAATAGTGGACACAGATTACGAATTTCAAAAGGGCGAGAATAAGTTATTAATTATAAAATAGTTGTTTATGTTTTTCAATTTGAGAGAGCAAACTTAAAATTTTCAAATCTCATATATAAAGTAAAGGAGAGTAAGACAAATGTATTGAGTTTTGTCCATAGTGGCAGAGAGATATATTTGTCTTTTTTTGTCCGTTTTCCTATTAGGCATTAGATATCTAGCTGAAGTGAGAATAGTGTTTATTAATTTTATAATTTTTCCTGTATATTTTTTAAGAAATAAGTGGGTAGTAGTCAATTATTAAAAAATAGCTCAATAAATCATACTAAACATATTGACATAGTATGAAAAAAGAGATATGATATATTCCATAAAAAGGAAAAGCAAGATATTCATATTTTTATTTGCTTTTGTATCTTGATTTATGATGGTACCTGTGAAGCAGGTATTTCTGTTTAGATGGTTATAAATTTAAGAAAGAGGAACCGTCCATAATATAATAGTATTGCATATGATATAAGAGGTTTGAGTGATGAAAAGTAGATTAATTGACGAGGCAATTTATAAGAGATATATTATACCGACAAAACGTGAGAGAACAAAACTTGTAGGTTTGGAATTTGAACTTCCGATTGTGAACCGAAAAGAAGAACCAGTCGATTTTAAAATCGTGCATAAGGTAACTGATATGTTCATTCAGAAATTTTCTTTTGATAAAATAAGCAGGGATGATGACGGCTTTATTTACTCGGCGATAGATAAGAAAACAGGGGATGGATTATCTTTTGACTGTAGTTATAATACATTAGAATTTTCTTTTGGAACGGAGTTCGATATGAACATATTATATGCGCGTTTTGTAAAGTATTATGCGTATGTACAAGAATTATTGGAAAAATATGACCATACTTTAACTGGAATGGGGATTAATCCACATCATGCTATTAATAAAAACGTGCCAGTAGTTAGTGAGAGATATCGTATGTTGCTTCATCACCTTTCCTCCTACGAGAATTATAATGAAAAGATTCTATTTCATCATCATCCGAATTTTGGATTATTTTCCTGTGCAAGTCAAATACAGATGGATGTAGAGGAAAAAGATTTGGTGGAGACATTGAATACATTTACGAAATTGGAGCCGCTAAAGGCATTAATTTTTGCAAACTCACCGTGGGGACAAAAACAAGATATTCTTTGTAGCCGAGATAATTTTTGGAGAAATAGTCTTCATGGTTTAAACCGACATAATGTGGATATGTATGGATTGGAATTTGAATCTATCGATGAAATTATGTCGTATATAAAAAGTATGAGTATGTATTGTGTGGAGAGAGAGGGAAAATATATTAATTTTCATCCTATACCGTTAGTGCAGTATTTTGCAGCGGATAAAGTAAAAGGAGAGTATTTTGATGGAGAGAGATATCAGGAGATAATAGTACATCCTAAAATTTCTGACTTACAATATTTACGTTCTTTTAAATTTGAGGACCTAACCTTTCGAGGAACAGTGGAATTTCGCAGTATCTGTGAGCAACCTGTAAAAGAGATAATGGCGTCGGGTGCATTTCATGCTGGATTGATGGAAAATCTTCATCAATTGACAGAAGTTTTGGAGCAGGATCATATTATTTATCATAAAGGATATAATGCTTCGGAGCTTAGACGTATGTTTGTAAAAAAGGAGCTTCCAGATATATTTGACTGGGAGGAAGTTTCTAAATTAATAGGTCAAATTTTAGATATTGCAGAAAAGGGACTAAATAAACGTGGTTTTCAAGAAGAGATGTTTTTAAAACCACTGTATGTAAGAGCTGAGGAGTTGCTTAGTCCAGCAAGAGAGATGATAGAGGGACTTGCGAGAGGAAAGACATTAAATGATTATATTAATGAATATGGGAGATTATAATGTTTTATATTGAAAATGAATATATAAAAAAACATATTTTGGATGGATATTTTGGTTTGGAAAAAGAGAGTCTGAGAGTTCTTGAGAATGGAATGTTTTCTCATACTCCTCATCCTTTTCCAGAGGATGACCATATCGTCAAGGATTTTTGTGAAAATCAGACAGAAATTAATACATCCGTTCATACTAGTATAAAAGAAGCAGTGAAAGAATTGGAGTTCCATAGTCAACGTATTTACGCAAAATTGAGAAATCTCCCACAAAAGGAGTATTTATGGCCCTTTTCGAATCCACCTTATATTGAAAATGAAAAGGATATACCAGTCGCTATTTTTGATGGGAATTATGTATCTAAAACTGCTTACAGAGATTATTTGTCAGATAAATATGGACGCTATAAAATGACTTTTTCTGGAATCCATGTGAACTTTTCTTTTTCTGAGAAATTATTGAGAGTCGATTATGAGGAAAAGAAAAGATTAGCAAGGATGGGTCAGAATATGGAAGAATTCGTAGATGGAGATTATCAAAATTATAAAAACAAATTATATCTTAATTTGGCAAAACGAATGGCTGCGTATGGGTGGATTCTTGTCGCAGTGACGGCTGCGAGTCCGCTTATGGATAGCTCTTTTGTGGAAAAGGGAATTTATGATCGGGATATTTTTACTGGAATGGGATCTGTCAGATGCAGTGAAATGGGATACTGGAATGAATTTGCTCCCATATTTGATTATGAAAATATGAATGCATATGTGGATAGTATTCAGAGATATGTAGATAATGAGTTATTAAAAGCTCCATCGGAATTATATTATCCAATACGCTTAAAACCAAGAGGAGAGAATAATTTGAATGCTCTAAGAGAGAGAGGAGTAGATCATATTGAGCTTCGCATGTTTGATCTGAATCCTCTTGCAGAATCTGGTGTGGAGGAAAAAGATATTTTCTTTGCACAGCTTTTAATGGTCTGGCTTGCAGCTACTTCTGATCAGCCTTTTACAAAGAGAGATCAGATACAGGCAGTACAGAATTTTAAAAATGCAGCTCGCTATGATTTAAAGACAGTCAAAATCTTAGTCCCAGACGGAGAAAATTATTCTGTTGCTAAAGCTGCCATAGAAGTAATAGATATGATGAAAGAATTTTATAAAAATTTGGAACTTCCCGTGCAAGATGTTTTGGAATTTGAATATGAGAAATTTACGGATGCACAAAATCGTTATGCATGGAAAATTAGAGAGCAGTTTCAAAAAGGATATGTAAGAAAAGCATTAAAACTTGCAAAGGAGAGACAAGATAGATAAATGTGTGAATTATTTGGATTAAGTTCTGCTAAAAAAATACAATTAAATAGTATGTTACGGGAATTTTTTTCTCACGGTGTGGAACATCCACATGGATGGGGAATTGCTTTTTTCTATGGAAATGCAGTATCTTTAGAAAAACAGCCAGAGAATTCTTGTAAAAGCGATTATTTAAAACAACGTTTGAGAGTAAAAATAGAAGCTGATAAATTAATTGCACATATCCGACTCGCAACGAAGGGAAATATGGATTATGAAAATACGCATCCTTTTGTAATGAGAGATAATTATGACCGTACATGGACATTGGCGCATAATGGAACTATTTTTGAATGTGATGCATTGAATCCGTTTGTACATGAGCAGCAGGGACAGACGGATAGCGAGAGGATTCTCTGCTATATTATTAGCAGAATGAATGAGGCGCAGGAAAAACTAAAAAGAGCATTGTTGCAGGAAGAGAGATTTCGTCTGGTGGATCAAATTGTCAGTGAAATATCTCCAGAAAATAAAGTAAATCTTCTTATATATGACGGAGAACTATTATATATTCATACAAATTATAGGGATAGCTTGTTTTGCTGTCGAAAGGGAGAAGGAGTAGTTATCTCAACGAGACCGCTAGATAAAGACAAGTGGGAGAATATACCGATGAATACATTGCAGGCATATCAGAGAGGAAAGCTTTTATATACTGGAACGGATCATGGAAATGAATTTATCGATAGTGAGGAAAAGATGCGTTTGCTATTTTTGGATTTTGCTAATTTATAATACAGAGTGATATTTTCTATATCTAAAATGATGTTCTTTAGTTAGTGCGTATTAGAATATTTTACAATTCATTTTAATCCCCCTCCCGTTTAAATAGATTTCTCCCATATGATAGGATAAGCTTTGGCTTGGATAATTTATAATAGTTACTTTTTCTGGTTTGCTTCTGTCAAAAAGCCGAGTAAAGTCAAAAGCCAACGGAATATCCAAAGCTTGGAAAGAATCTCGAATAGGCGTATTTTGCATAATAATATGTAAAAATTATATCATACAGATGAAGACAAAACAATTATTATGTTATAATTTTGAAGTAGAATGAAATAAAAAAGTCTGCTATAATAAAATCTATCAACAAATAAATATAGCAAAATATGAGGAGGAATTAATATGAGTAAAATAGATGAAGTAAGAAAAGCTATGGTTCAGGCGATGAAAGATAAAAATAAAGAGAGAAAGGATTCTCTGTCTATGCTTTTATCTGCTCTCAAAAATAAAGCAATTGATAAGAGAGAAGATTTAACAGAGGCAGAGGAAAATGAGGTTGTATTAAAAGAGATTAAACAGACAAAAGAGACGCTTGATTCTACTCCAGCGAATAGAACAGATATTATCGAGGAATGTAAAAATAGAATTGCAGTTTATGAAGAATTTGCACCTAAGATGATGGATGAGGCAGAGATTAAGGAGGTAATTAGCTCTGTCTTGGCTGAGCTTGGAATTGAGACTCCTACGAATAAAGATAAGGGAAAAATTATGAAGCTTTTAATGCCAAAGGTAAAGGGAAAAGCAGATGGCAAGCTTGTAAATCAGATTGTTGGAATAATGATGCAGTAGGAGAATTGGCGATATAATGAATACAAAAGCGATTTTTTTTGATATCGATGGAACCTTAATTGATTTTGGTATGGATACAATGTCAGACAGTACAACGAATGCTTTAAAAAGAGCGCAGAATAATGGTCATAAAATTTTTCTCTGTACAGGAAGATGTAAGAAACAAATTTCAGAATATTTATTAAATTTTGGATTTGATGGCATTATTTGCTCTGCAGGTGCCTATGTAGAATGGAAAGGCAAAATGATTAACCAGCAGTGTATTTCTATTCACGCTTTAGAGAAAATGGTTTCTTATTTTGAAGAAAATAATATTATATATATTCTAATGGGTACGACAAGGCTCTTGGCAACGCAAGAGAATCGACTGAAAATATGCAAGCGATTTGGAGAAGACTTAGGCATAAGCTGGGAGGAAGCTGCAAGAAGATTTGATATTTCGGAGCTTGAAAGTGATGTATTACAAAATATTAGAAATTATAATGAT
The DNA here is from genome assembly GCA_964439395.1 of uncultured Blautia sp. Lineage (GTDB taxonomy): Bacteria > Bacillota > Clostridia > Lachnospirales > Lachnospiraceae > JAUUSJ01. The sequence goes on from CAYTNV010000026.1 coordinate 33,740, forward strand.
ATTGAGACAGGGATGTTTATACAATCTACAGTTTCAACAGAAGAAGTAAAAAAATTTTTAAAACCAGAGATACATATTACAGATTCAAGCTATGGTGGCAGAAAAGACGAAGGAAGCGGAGAATTTACGCAAAATGGCATTACAAAAGCGACGGGAATGCAGGAGATGCTTCGTTATCTTAATATCCAAAAAAAAGATTCCATTGCCTTTGGAGATGGTCCAAATGACCTTGATATGTTGACATTTGCAAATACAGGAGTTGCGATGGGAAATGCACTGGAGTATGTTAAATCTTGCTCGGACATGGTTACAGATTCGATTAAGAATAATGGTGTGTATCGAGCGATGAATTTATTAAACTTGCTGTGATTATTAAGAAACTAAAAATTGCGGTGTTTCATCATTTATACTTTATTGCAGAGGAAGCTATTTTTAGGTTTAAGAAGAAATTTTAAATATAGAGGGTCTTATAGAAATATTGAAGAAAAGAAGATATTTTTATAAGACCTTTTTTAAGAAAAATAAGAGGAAACTTAAAAAAATTATTAGTTTTTTTGAAAAAGTCGAAAAAAGGGGTGGAATATTTATAGGAAAAGGATTATAATGAATGGACTGGCGTTATTCTGCATAAATATGCGATTGAATGAATATTCCAAGACGAAGCCAGATTGTGAAGTACAATACTAAGGAGCGAAAAAATGGAAGATCAATTAAAAATAATAAAAGAGAAAGCAAATGTTTTAGTAGATGCGATTCCGTATTTTAGAGATTTTAATCAGAAGATAGTTGTGATCGGTTATCTTGGCAGTAATATATTGAGTGGAGAGGAAGAACAAGAAATTATGAAGGATGTAACTCTCTTAAAAAGTGTCGGCATGAAGCCAGTTATCGTTCATGACTCTAGAATGGGAGCGGATAAATTCCGTGAAAATAAAAGAATTGCAAAACTTGTCGAGTTAAACGGTGTAAAGGCAATTGGTATTTGTGGAATTGATGAGCAAACATTACATATGACTGTGAATAATAATTATATTCCGGTTATTACACCAAATGATATTGATACGGAGCAGGTAGATTTAACTCCAGAAGATACTGCGAGAAGAATTGCTATTTTATTAAATGCAGAGAAGCTTATTTATATCGGAAAAGAAGAGGGTATTATTTCAGAGAAGACAGGTGAGAAGATTTTATCTATAAAAGAAAGTGAATTAATAGAATGTATGAAGGAGCAAGAGTTTACTTCATCTATGAGAAAAATACTTGAGAATGGAATAAAAGCTTTGGATGGCGATGTAAAGAGGGTTCATTTAATTAATGCTAGATTAAAGCATGCTTTACTTTTAGAGCTATACAGTGTTTTTGGAGTTGGAACTGTTATTGTGAAAGATAATGGAGAATTATATTCTCATGAGGTAGGAAGACGATAGAAAAGTAAAGGAAAAATAAAGTGCTGTATATATATGGAAGTATACAATAATCTCTATAGAAAATTTAGAATAGATTATTCTATAGAGATTTTTTTTATTTTAGTGAGTAAAATAAGTATTTTAAAATAAAAAAGAGTAAAATACAATAAATTTAGATAATATATTACAAACAATACCTGTGAAGTCAAGGAATAAAAATGCTACAGTATAAAAAGAGAATAAAAATAAAGGAGCGAGAGTGGTAAAGAAAGAAGTGAAAGCAATAAGGAGCAATAGCAATATGGAAAGATTAAGAGAATTACGAAAAGAGAGAAATCTTCCACAAAAGAAAGTGGGAGATGATGTGGGAATTGCGCAGCAGACATTAAGTAGATATGAGAAAAATATTAATACTGTGCCAGTAGATGCTCTAATAAGATTGGCAAAATATTATAATGTAACGACAGATTATCTTTTGGGAGTCTCGCAAGTGAAAAATAGTTTTAGAAATCAGAGCAGCAGAAGCAGGAATCAAGAGTTTTTAAATATTTATAAAACATTGAGTAGGAAAAATAAGGAATTACTTTGGACAATAGCTGTAAAAATGCAAGAATTAGATGATTAAAAGGGATAAAATCAGTTTTTTTGGGTATTATACTAAGAACAATTAAATTAAATAATGCAATACTTATATTATTTGTCAAGTAACTTTGGAAAAAGGTTAGAATATTATCATGGCTTTCTATATAATAAATAGGACATAGAAAATGGTAAAGGAGTATTGTATATGGGGCAGGAAGGTAAGCTCAAAGAATTGAGAAATTTGAGGAGAATTTCTCAAAAGATTGTTGGACAAGAAATTGGAATTACACAACAGAATATGAGTCGATACGAGAATGATGTCTGTACAATACCAGTGGACATGCTAGTAAAATTAGCCGAATATTATAATGTATCAACAGACTATATTTTAGGAATATCAGAAGTGAAAAGAAATGTAGAGGGATGGGAGAGAGAATCAAAGACAATGTCTGCTCATTATGATTTTCTTGAAATTTATAGGTCTCTGAGTGAGAGAGACAAAGAATTGCTTTGGACGATAGCATTAAAGATGAAGGAATCTCCTGAGACGAAATAAATATATATTTGTCAATGATAAGATTTATTTGAGCATACTATGTTTTAGTTTTTTTGGATAGATATACTTTGCTGAATGATAAGATAATAAAAGTTGTATGATATCGAGAACATTGGATATTATGCAGCTTTTTTTAGTTGTTTAGACGAACTTGCAGAGAATTATAATCTATGTTAAACTTTAACCCGAAAGTTTGTTTAGATTGGAGAATAAATATGAAAACAGATATAAGAAAAACAGGGGTGACTCTTTTGCTTTTTTATCTAGTATTTATGTTATTAGCTAGCTCTTTTACATTGATAGGGAATGGAATAGCAGTAGCTTTGCTTAAAATACATAATACGGGAGCGAAATTTATGCAAGAATCTTCCCAGGCAATTGGTATGATAGTGGGAGTTATTATAGCATTGCTTGTTATTTTTAAATGGCTGAGAACGGATTTGAGTAGGACGATACTTTTTCAAAAGGGCTCAAAGAGAATGGATTGGAAAATATTAGGGATGTCTATTTTGTTTTTATTTGGGGCGCAGTTTTTATTTTCAAGTTTATCTGTAGGGTTAGATCAAATTTTGAGAGTTTTGGGCTTATCGATTGAATCAGAGATAAAGTCAGCGCAGGGAATAAATCAAGCACCACTGCAATTAATCTACACATTGATTTTAGGTCCAGTTGCGGAGGAGTTAATTTTTCGAGGGGCAATTTTTCAAGTACTTAGAAAGTATGGAAGAGTTTTTGCCATTATGTCTTCTGCAGTTTTATTTGGAATTTATCACGGAAACCTTCCACAGGGAATATTTGCCTTTACAATGGGAATTTTATTTGCCTATATTACAGCAGAATATTCCATCTATTGGAGTATGTTAATTCATATTTTTAATAATGTAAATACAATATGGATGAATTATGGAATTTCAAAACTAAATTGGGGATTTTTGGGCGTTTTATCTAATATTATCTACGTATTCGCACTTATAGTTATTATCGGATATTTGTATAAAAATCGAAAAAAAATTAAGTATTATTTGAAGAGGTATCCAACGCAGGAGGGAGTTTGGCGCTGTCTTTTTGAAAGTAAATCTGTGATTATCTTTACTATATTGAATATAATAACAGCGATTGCTGGGATGATATAAACTATTTTATCGTTTACATGCTGTTAAGAAGTAGAGTCTGCTAAAGTCTATGAAAAATTATAAAAGAAATAATTCCTGTAGTCGTTTGAAATAATTCTTTCAAAACTTTGGATATTCAGTTGGTTTCTAGTTTGACATTGCTTTCTGGCATAAGCAAAGCGGAAATGTCAATCATTATGAATAACCCAAATAGGAGAGAGAATGATTGAAATAACTACAGGAATTTTTATACTCTAGAAAAAGAAGATGGCCCTATAAAATTATTAAATTTCAATTTTTAATAAGCGAAATACCTGCTCTACCGTGTCAATTATATTTTGTCTTGCATTTTCTTTCTCCATGGCGTCTTCCAATGTGCAGATTCCTCTTAAAATAGGAAAGAAGGCATCGATACCATTTTTATTACATTCTATAGCGTCCTTTGTCACACTTCCAGCAAAAGCGAGAACGGGTTTGTTGTATTTCTTAGCGAGCTTTGCCACTCCAATAGGCGCTTTTCCCATAGCTGTCTGAAAATCAAGACGTCCTTCTCCTGTGACAATAATATCTGCATCTTTTATATAGTCTTCAAGTTTTGTTTGTTCAAAAATTAGGTCTACACCTGGCTTTAAGGAGCTATTTAAGTAAGCTAAAAATGCGAATCCAAACCCGCCTGCTGCTCCAGTTCCAGGAGTTTCCTTGCTGACGGTTTTATTATACTGGTCGTTTGTGATAGCAGCGTAGGAAGCTAACCATTTATCCATATTAGCAACCATAGTGGCGTCGGCACCCTTTTGAGGACCGTATACGGCACTTGCCCCCTTTTCTCCACAGAGAGGATTATTTACATCACAGGCGATATAGAAAATACAATTCTTTAATTGCGGAAGGATATGTTCAGACGTGATTGTTGCGATATCTTTTAAGCCTTTTGCTCCGTAAGAAACTTGATTTCCATCTTTGTCAAGCAAACCAAATCCGAGTGCCTGAAGCATTCCAATTCCACCGTCATTTGTGGCACTTCCGCCTATTCCAATAATAAATTTACGACATCCTTTCTCGATAGCATCCTTAATCATTTCTCCGACACCGTAAGTTGTAGTATTTAGGGGGTTTTTCTCAGCATCTGTCACAAGAGTGATTCCTGCGGCGGCGGACATTTCCATAATTGCAGTCATAGATTCTTCAATAATTCCGTATACAGTAGAGATTGGTCTGCCAAGTGGATCAGAAACTGTAACTATATGAGATGTTGCGTTCATTCCTTCTATAAGTGTATCGACAGTTCCCTCTCCTCCGTCTGCAATTGGACGAACCCTTATTTCGGCATTGCTGTCTGCACGTTTAATACCCTCTGCGATAGCATATCCAGCTTCCATAGAGGATAAGCTTCCCTTTAATGAGTCAATAGCGATAACTGCTTTCATAGTAAATTTTCCTTTCGAATTTTTTTGCTATTATTGAAATAAGTGAAAAAGGAAGAGGGGAATTGCTCCCTTCTTCCTTTTTATCATTTGTAGATTAAAGTTTTAATTTAAAGTATATTTTAATTATTCAGCGATATCAGCGTACATTAAGTACCAGAAACCTGTAGCAGAATGCCAAGATCCTGTCAATTTTTCGCTCTGTAGCCAGAAGTCATTGTAGTAAGCTAATGGGATACATCCAGCCTGCTCCATTAAGATATCCTCAGCTTTGTGTAAAGCTTCAGAACGCTCTTTTGCATCTACTGTTTTACGAGAGATATTCATCTGTTTATCGAAGTCTTTATTGCTAAATTTACCATCGTTGTTTCCGTTTGTGGAGTATAATAAATCTAACATATTAGATGGATCAGAGTAGTCACCAACCCAACCGTTACGAGCGATTTCGAAATCACCGCTACGACGCTGTGGAGTGAAGCTTGACCACTCAACGATATCAACATTTAATGTGATTCCGAGTTCTTTCCAAGCCTGTTGTAAGTACTCAGCTACTGTCTTATGGTATCCAGAATCATTTGTAGAATATGTGAGAACAGGAAGTCCTTTACCGTTAGGATATCCAGCTTCCTCAAGAAGCTTCTTAGCCTCTGCTAAGTTTGCCTCATAATCTTCGCTAATATAAGATTTTCCACCATTTGCATTTGCCTGGAACTCTGTAGATCCGTCTGTATCTAACCAGCCAGGTCCTAAGAAATTATATGCTGGGGAGTATGTTCCCTGCATTAATGTGTTAGCAACATAATCTCTGTCAATTGCAAGATTTAAAGCCTGACGAACTTTTTGATTTGTGAAAGGCTCTTTTTGTAAGTTAAGGGAAAGGTAATAAGTTCCAATAATTGGCTCTACATGGAAATCTGCCTGACCCTGTAAGCTAGGAACTTCTTCTGTTGGAACGTCCTTGATTAAAAGGAGCTCGCCGTTTTTATATGCACTGTAAGCTGCGTTAGAGTCTTCCATTAATGCAAATTTAATGCTGCCAAGTTTAACAGCGTCTGCATTCCAGTAGTTCTCATTTTTAGAGAAAATGATGTGAGAACCAGGAACCCACTCAGTCATTTTGAAAGGACCATTAGAAATATAAGTTTCTGGAGCAGTCGCCCAAGCTTCAGTATTTGCACTAACTGTAGCTTCCTGTACTGGGTACATGGTAGGGAATGCTGCTAAAGACTCAAAGAAAGAGCAAGGTGTGCTAAGCTCTACTACGAATGTCTTGTCATCAGGAGCAGATACTGCAAGAGCGTCAATATCACCCTCAATTGCCTTATCATATCCTTTTACCATACTAAGTACTGTCTCAGCGTAAGGTGCTGCTGTGTTAGGGTCACAGATACGTTTCCAGCTGTAAACAAAATCCTTTGCTGTTAAATCAGAACCATCTGACCATTTTAAGCCATCACGAAGATGGAATGTCCATGTAAGACCATCCTCAGATTGCTCCCAAGTTTCAGCCTGGCCAGCTACAACGGCACCCTTCTCATCTGTAGAGAGCAATCCCTCAAATGCATGGATGATCATTGTACTACCATCGCTGGTAGAGTTAAGCGCAGGGTCGATAGTTTCTGGGTCAGGACCAACCTGTACTGCAAGCTGCTTACCTTCAGCAGCTCCGCCTTGTGCAGTAGCATTGTCTTTATTTCCGCTGTCAGAACCACCGCAGCCTGTAAGCGCAAGTGAGAATGTAAGTGACATTGCCAATGCTAAAGCTAACATTTTCTTTTTCATAGAAATCCTCCTTAATTTTTGCTATGAGAGCATCGACTTCAGACAAAGCAAGAATAGCTAAAGTCTGAAAGTTGTCGAGCTTTCACGCTTATTTATTGTACAATCCACAAACGGAATTGATACCTATATAGTATAGACGAATCTATTAATTTAATTTATCAAGATGGTGACAAGCTGCAAAATGTCCCTTAGAAACCTCTTTAAATTCTGGATCTTCAGCGGCACATCTCTCGTCTGCGTAAGGACAACGTGTGCGGAAATGGCAACCAGATGGTGGGTTAAGAGGACTTGGAACATCACCCTCAAGTACGATACGATTGCTTTTTCTAGCTGTAATTGGATCCGCGATAGGAATTGCGGAAATCAAGCTTCTCGTATAAGGATGTACATTGTGGAATGCAAGCTCATAGCTGTCAGCAAGCTCAACAAGTTTTCCTAAGTACATAACACCGATACGGTCAGAGATATGTTTTACAACAGATAAGTCATGGGCAATAAATAGATAAGTAAGTCCCATTGATTCTTGTAAATCTTCAAACATATTTACAACCTGAGCCTGAATCGAAACATCGAGAGCAGAGATTGGCTCATCACAGACAATAAATTCTGGGTTTACAGCCAAGGCTCTAGCAATACCGACACGCTGTCTTTGTCCACCAGAGAACTCGTGTGGATAGCGGTTTGCATGCTCTGAGTTTAGTCCAACTCGAGATAATAATGTAATAATCTGATTATAACGATCCTGAGGAGAAGATGCAAGATTATGAATATCAATTGCCTCTCCGACGATATCGCCAACTGTCATACGTGGGTCCAAACTTGCGTATGGATCTTGGAATACAATCTGCATTTTTCTTCTGTAAGGAAGCATATCAACAGCGATTTTCTTGCCAGTTCCCTGACTTACGACTTTGCCGTCATCTCCGATTACAGGAATATCGCCTGTATCATAAATCACTTCTCCGTCATAAGTGATACGCCCAGCAGTCGGCTCATAAAGACGAATTAAACTTCTACCAGTTGTCGTCTTACCACATCCAGACTCTCCAACGAGACCTAATGTCTCTCCTTTTTTGATTGTAAAAGATACGTCATCTACTGCTTTTACAAATTTTTTATTTTTACCGAAACCACCTGCAGGAAAATACTGTTTCAGGTGTTCTACTTTTACTAAATCACTCATTTTCAGTACCTCCTTTCTTATTTTTTATTCTGTGCTTCAAACTCGGCTTTTTGGTTTAACCAGCACTGAGTATAGTGAACATCGTCAAAATGTGTGACAGGAGGCATTTGTCTAAGACAAATCTTCATGCAGGAATCGCAGCGGGAAGCAAATGGACATCCCTTTGGAGGGTTAAGCATATCGACTGGAGTTCCCTCGATAGGAATTAATCTCTCGTGGTCCTCAGCGTCCATTCTAGGAATACTTCGAATTAATCCCTTTGTGTATTCATGTTTTGGACGATAGAAAATATCGTCTGTTGTACCGTACTCTACGATATGACCTGCGTACATAACAGCGATTTTCTCACAAGTAGCAGCTACAATACCGAGGTCGTGAGTAATCATAATAATTGCCATGCCAAGTTTTTCCTTTAGCTCCATCATAAGCTCAAGAATCTGTGCCTGAATTGTAACGTCAAGAGCAGTGGTAGGCTCATCAGCAATCAAAAGTTTTGGTTCACAGGCAAGTGCAATCGCAATCATTACACGCTGTCTCATACCGCCAGATAACTCGTGAGGGTATTGTTTTAATCGTTTTTCTGGCTCGTTGATACCAACGAGCGTTAGAAGCTCCTTCGCACGCTCATGAGCTTCTGCTTTTGTCTTGTTTGTGTGAAGGGTGATAACCTCCATAATCTGATTTCCGATTGTATATACAGGATTTAAGCTGGTCATCGGATCTTGGAAGATAAGAGATACTTCATTGCCTCGCATTTTTTGGAAATCTTTCTCTGACATCTCGTTAATATGGTGTCCGTTAAAGTAGAGATCACCGCCAACTAATTTTCCAGGATAGGCAGTAAGTCCCATTAAGCTGTAGGAAGTTACAGACTTACCAGAACCAGATTCTCCTACGATTCCAAGAATTTCGCCTTCATTTAAGTGAAAGCTAACACCGTTTAATGCCTTTACCTCTCCGGCTGGTGTAAAGAAAGAGAGGCGCTCGTCTTTAATTTCTACTAAATAATCACTCATTAAATTTGCCTTCCTTTCTCTAATTCTTTAGTTTAGGGTCGAATGCGTCACGAAGACCATCACCAAGTAGGTTAAAGCTCAAGATAATCAAGCTGATTAAGAGAGCTGGGATAAACAATAAATGTGGATTTGACATAAATCCGTTAATAGCAGATCCAGCTAAGGATCCAAGAGAAGGCATTGGCACCTGAACACCGAGTCCTAAGAAGGACAAGAAACTCTCTGTAAAAATAGAGGAAGGAATCTGAAGTGTTGTTGTTACAATCAAAGTACCAATACAGTTTGTTAATAAGTGTTTTTTAATAATACGTCCGCTGGATGCACCGAGTGCTCTGGCAGCTGTAACGTACTCACTTTGTTTTAATGTTAAAATCTGGCTTCGAACCATACGAGCCATACTAACCCAGTAAAGGAGAGCAAATACGATAAAGATACTGATCATATTTGGTCCTAATTTTTGAAGCCAATTAAATCCAGGTTTTGTGGCAAGCTCAGTAAGAGGAGCCTTAATTGCACTGGATAATAAGATAATCAATAATACATCAGGAACTGTGTATATAATATCGACGATTCGCATGATAACCATATCGACGACACCTCCGAAGAATGCGGCCACAGAACCCATAAAGGAACCAATACATAAGATAATAACAGCAGCTACCAAACCTACGATAAGAGAGATTCTGCTTCCAATCATGACACGGATTGCATAATCACGTCCCTGATTATCTGTTCCCAAAATATGAGGGAAAATACTCTCTCCAGCCTCTTTTTGTTGAAGCTCCTGTTCAGAATACTGCATAGGCTTTAGGTTGTTAGCACCTTTAATTTGTTGTTCATAAGTATAAGGATAGAAGAATGGTACAATAAAGGAAAAGAACATAACTAAAATGATTATGACCAAACTTACCATCGCAATTTTATTTTTCTTTAGTCTGCGAAAACCATCTTTCCAGAAGCTAACGCTCTCACGCATGACTACTAGACTTTCTTTCTCGTCATTTGTTGCAGGGAGAAAATCTTCTGGAGTCAAATTAAGCTGAAAGCTTAAAGGATTTTTATTTTCCATGATAGTTTCTCCTTTCTATTTCAATTTAATACGAGGGTCGACAAGTGTGTACACAATATCAACCAATACATTGACAAATACCATAATAGCTGCCAAGAAAATTGTTGTTCCCATGATAACAGTATAGTCACGGTTCATTGCAGAGCCGATGAACTCACTTCCAAGTCCAGGAATGGTAAAGATTTTCTCAACGATAAAACTACCAGTAATTGTATAAGCCATCATAGGTCCTACGTATGTGACAACTGGCAAAATCGCATTACGAAGAGCATGCTTAAAAAGAGATAACATCTGGGAAAGCCCCTTTGCTCTTGCGGTACGCATATAGTCTTGTCCAAGTACGTCGAGCATAGAAGAACGCATCAGACGAGTAATATATGCGGTTGGATAAAATGCTACTGATATGACAGGCATAATATAATGCTTCCACGAGGTTAGACCGTAGGATGGAAGTAAACCTGCCTTAACACTAAACAGATATAAAAGTATAGTACAGACTACGAATCCTGGAATCGCAATTCCGCAAGTGGCGATAACAATAATTATTTTGTCTAGCAGCTGCCCTCGCTTTAATGCGGCGATACAGCCGAGTGGGACTCCGATACAAACAGCAACAACAACAGCCATCAAACCAATCCGAGCGGATACAGGGAATTTAGTTGAGATGATGGACATAACAGTACGTCCGCGCTGTTTTAAGGAATCACCGAAATCTAAACGGATAGCACCTTTCATATAAGTAAGGTATTGTTGGAATAATGGCTTATCTAAGCCATATTTTGCCTCCAAGGCAGCTTGGGCCTGTGGGGAAATGGCTTTCTCTGACATAAATGGTCCACCAGGAACTAAATTCATAACAAAGAAAGTCAACGTAGCCACGACAAAAATAGTTATAATCGCCATGACAATTCGTTGTACGATGTACTTCATATGTTTCACTCCTTTTGAAAATTTGTTTTCTATCACTCTATCGCACTAAAGTGATGATGTACTTAAAAAAGGCAATGAATGACGAGTTGCACCATTGCCTAGTTCTTCCTAAGCTATTATAATATGTTATAATGTAAATTGTCAACAATTGATTGGATAAAATGTAAAAAAATATCAAAATATCGCGATATACAAAAGACAAATTATCTAATTAACACTGTGAAGCAATAGTGTAATAATATGCGAAAAAAATATTTTATACAAAAAGATGGAAAAAATTTAGTAAAAATGAAGAAATAACCATTTTTATTTGAACTTTCTTACGTATATGTATGAATCCATTTTTGTTTGTCTGTCACAGAATGTAAGAGCTGAATTTTACCATTACGGGTATACTGCCTGTTGTCACATTTTAAAATTTCGAGTATAATCTATATGCGAAAAGCTACTTGAGATTATAGAAAGGATTGCTGTGACGATTGTGAGAGGGCTATGGCACGGAGAGATTGAATTTTCATTTATTATGGTGCCTCTAAAACAGAAATCGTCGTCTAGAAAGGAAATAATATAATAAAAAATGTAATAAATGAAATGGAGGAAAAATTATGAGACATACAATCGGATTTATTGGCGGAGGAAATATGGGTGGAGCTATTATCGGAGGCTTAATCAAGTCAAAGCTTTATGCTCCTGAGGAAGTTATGGTATATGATGTGTATCAGCCAGCAGTAGATGCATTGAAGGAGAAATTTGGAGTGACAGCAATGAGCGATGTAAAAGCCTTGATTGGGGAGTCTCAGACTATTGTATTGTCTGTAAAGCCTCAGGTGTTGCCATCCGTATTAAAAGAAGTTAGAAATGACATTACAGAGGAGAAGTTGATTATCTCTATTGCAGCAGGTATTACTTTAGATAGATTAGAGGAAATGTTGAGTAAAGATAATAAAATTGTGCGTGTTATGCCAAATACACCTGCTCTAGTTGGAGCTGGAATGGCTGGAGTTTGCACGAATATAAATGTATCAGAGACAGAAAAACAGGATGTGTTAAAAATTTTTAGAAGCTTTGGCGAGGCAGAGCTTATCCCAGAAAAATTGATTGATGCAGTTGTAGGTGTGAGTGGTTCCTCGCCAGCCTATGTTTATATGTTTATTGAGGCTTTGGCAGATGGTGCTGTTATGGAGGGAATGCCACGTAATCAGGCGTATACTTTTGCAGCGCAGGCAGTACTTGGCTCTGCGAAGATGGTGCTAGATACAAAGAGACATCCTGGAGACTTAAAAGATATGGTTTGTTCTCCAGGTGGAACAACAATAGATGCGGTAAAGGCATTGGAAGATAATGGATTCCGTGCGACTGTCATGGAGGCTGTACATGTGGCAGCGGAGAAAAATAGAAATATGTAAGTCATATTGCTGTTAGAGGTATCGAAATAGGAAGCCTCCGACTTTAGTCGTGAGAGGTTAAATTTAACGAAGGAAAAAATATTAAAATATACATAAAATTTTTGTATATCTATACAAAAATTAAAAGAGGAGGCATAAAAATGCAAAAATATATCGATTATATATTGGAACAGGCAAAATCGTTATTAGCGATTGATAGTCCATCAGGTTTTACAGAGAAAGTAGCAGATTATGTAGTGGAAGAGTATCAAAAACTTGGTTATGAGGTAAAGAAGACAAAGAAAGGATGTGTACTTGTTCATATTCCAGGAAAGGATACAAAAGATGGTCTTATGCTGACATCACATATCGATACGTTAGGAGGCATGGTTGCCGAGATTAAGAGTGACGGACGACTTCGTATTTTACCAGTCGGTGGATTAAATGCCAATAATGTGGAGGGAGAAAACTGTAAAGTTTATACGGTCGATGGGGAGGTTTATGAAGGTACTTGTCAGCTTGTGGATGCATCCATACATGTAAATGATAAATATGATGAGATAAAAAGAACATTTTATACAATTGAGATTGTATTGGATGAGAGAGTATTTTCTAAGGAAGAGACGAAAAAACTGGGAATCGAGAATGGAGATTATGTCTGCTTTGATCCGAGAATGGTTATCACGAAAAAGGGCTATATTAAGAGTAGATTTTTAGATGATAAATTAAGCGCTGCGATTTTGCTTGGACAGGCAAAATATTTAAAAGAATGTGAAATTATACCAGAGCGAGATTTATATCATTATCTCACAGTATTTGAGGAAGTTGGACATGGGGCAAGCGCTTCCATACCTGAAAATGTGACAGAGATAATATCTATAGATATGGGATGTGTGGGAGAAGGTTTGGAATGCACAGAACATCAGGTTTCTATCTGTTCCAAAGATTCAAGAGGTCCATACCATTATGAGATAGTAAAAAAATTGATCCTTGCTGCGAGAGAAAATAAGCTTGACTACGCAGTAGATGTGTATCCACATTATGGCTCAGATGCAGATGTGGCGTTGTCTGCAGGAGCAGACTGTAGACATGGCTTGGTTGGACCTGGAATTTATGCCTCTCATGGATATGAGAGAAGTCATGTGGACGGAGTGGAGAATACATTTCGTCTATTGATATCATACATAAAGTAGATAAATTAAAGGGCATATATTGTGAAATATTATTCGGAGTTTTTTCTGTATTATGGAATTTATTAGGTGGATGAAACATAAGTACATTGCAAAAATATATAGGTTTTGAAACAGTGAAAGTGGAATATTTTTTTGGGAGGAGACGCCAGCAGTCAGAAGACGGTTCTTTCCCTTTCCAACACGTTGCGTTCCCGCCATTTTTCGCTACTCCGCCTATTTATGAGGTTCATCGCAAACTCGCTTCGCTCAGACACGCTCAGAACCCCAAAGCTTTCGCAGCGAAAAACAGCTCCACTCCTCTATCGTTGACCAGGGAAAGAACCGTCTTCTGACTGCTGGCTGTGTACTGGCAAAACGTTAGGGAATATCTTATTATAGGAACATAAAAAGATTTTAGATATCACCTGTTAACTTAGTTCTTTCTACTATTTATTTCTAAATTTTACAAATTTATTTAGCGTAATAATATCCTATAATTCTATAAAATATCACCATAGCTTGACAGAAAATATATTTTTTGAGAAAAAATGGAACCATACCCTATTTTTAAAACTACATTCTATCATTTTTATAATATTTCGCCAATACACAGTCGAGAGAGCAAGCAGATATCTGCTTGCTCTCTTGACGTCTGCTTTCACTGTTTCAAAACCTATAGATTTTGATAATACATATTTGTGAAAGAAAAGTATAGGAAATTAACAAAAAATATCCCTCAGTTATCATATAATTCGTAAATCTGCCAAAAAATTATAGCAATGTTTCATTGAAAACTGGTGGGGCTAGGAATTATAATTAATAATAGAATAATAGAATTGGAGGGCTTATACATAATGTTAACCAAAATGATTGAAACATTAAAGAAGTATCCTCGCACTGTTGTCTATACGGAGGGACCAGATCCAAGAATTTTGGACTCTGCCAGTAAATTAACGGCAGAGGGAATTTTGGATATCATTCTTCTTGGTAATGAGGAAGAAGTGAAGGCTGCAGCTGCGGCTAATGGCTATGACATTTCGAAATGCACTATCATAGACCCGCTTACTTATGAGAAGGAGAAGATGGATGCTATGGTAGCCGAGATGGTGAAGCTTCGTAAAGGCAAAATGAGCGAGGAGCAGGTTCGCGCTACTTTACAAAAGAGCAATTACTTTGGAACAATGTTGGTTAAGATGGGTGGAGCAGATTGTCTTCTTGGCGGTGCTACTTATTCAACAGCTGACACAGTTCGTCCTGCATTGCAGCTTATTAAGACAAAACCAGGTAACAACATTGTAAGTTCTTGCTTCATTCTTGTTCGTGGTGACGAGAAGATTGCTATGGGTGACTGTGCAATCAATATCGCTCCTTCCGATGATGACTTAGTAGAGATCGCAATCGAGTCCGCTAATACAGCTCGTATCTTTGGTATTGATCCAAAGGTCGCTATGTTATCCTACTCTACACTCGGCTCTGGTAAGGGACCATCCGTAAGCAAGGTAGCAAGTGCAGCAAAGAAGGTTAAAGAAAAAGCACCAGATTTAGCAGTTGAAGGTGAAATTCAGTTTGACGCAGCTGTCTCTCAAGTAGTAGCTGGTGTAAAGTGCCCAGGCTCACCAGTAGCTGGACAAGCTAATACTTTTATTTTCCCTAATATTGACGCTAGTAATATCGGCTATAAGATTGCTTCTCGTCTTGGTGGATACACAGCAGTAGGTCCTGTTCTTCAGGGACTCAATGCACCTATCAATGACTTAAGTCGTGGATGTACGGCAGAGGAAGTTTATAGTATGTCCATCGTTACAGCAGCACTCAGTTGTCCAATTGACGAGGAGGAAACTCCTGCGAGCAAAGGCAGCATTGAAATTAATAGCATGGAAGAATTGGAGAAGTTAGTTACAGCCATTGTTAAGACAGTGCTGGAAGCAGCAAAATAGTTTTTTGTCATAATTTTAGAAAGGTTATTGCAAATTTCTTGCAGTAGCCTTTCTGTAGTTTTAAGAGATTGTTTTAATAAGAAAGATCAAATAAACTAAACTACATCGTATAGTTAGCTTATTTGATCTTTTTTTGCGTGCTTTTTGCGTTCTTAAGTGGTAATTATGCTTATTTCACATAAATAAATATAGAAATTTGTGAGTTGTATTGAAAATTATTAAAATAAAAAAAACACTTGCAAAAATGTAAAATGCGTGCTAATATAAAAATACAAAATAAAACACACTAAAAGCACACGAAATAAAAATAAAAGCACGCAAAAAATAAAATGGAGGATATAAAAATGAAGTATATTGATTTTGACAGCTCAAGAGAATTTGATTTATTACTTCTAGGAAGGGTGGCAATTGATTTTAACCCAGCCTATAGTGATGATGTAAAAGAGGAATTTAAACCTTTAAAAAAGGTGCATTATTTTGAAAAATTTGTAGGAGGTTCTCCAGCCAATATTGCTGTCGGTGTTACCCGTCATGGAATGAAGGCAGGATTTATCGGAAAAGTATCAGATGATCAATTTGGTGAGTATGTTGTAGATTATTTTAATGAACAAGGAATTGACACTTCTTATATTACAAAATGTACGAACGGTGAAAAATTAGGTCTTACTTTTACAGAGATGCTTTCCTCAAAAGAAAGTAGTATTTTGATGTATCGTAATTGTATTGCGGATCTTCAGCTTCATGTAGATGATATTAATGAAGAGTACATAAAGAAAGCAAAAGCAATCTTAATTTCTGGAACTGCTTTGGCAGAGAGTCCATCAAGAGAAGCAGCAATCAAGGCTGTAATGTTGGCAAAGAAAAATAATACGAAAGTTATTTTTGATATCGATTATAGAGAGTATAACTGGAAAAATGACGATGAGATTTCTATTTATTATTCCATCGTGGCGAAGGAAGCTGATATTATTATGGGTTCCAGAGAAGAATTTGACTTGACAGAAAAATTAATGAAGCCAGGTATGACAGATGAAGAGAGTGCGGTATTATGGCAAAGTTATAATGCTAAAATTGTTGTAATTAAGCATGGAATGAAAGGTTCTACTGCATATACTTGTGACGGACAAAAATTTAGCATTAAGCCATTTCCTGTACAGGCAAGAAAAGGATTTGGCGGCGGTGATGGATACGGTTCAGGTTTTTTATATGGATTGTATCAGGGATGGGAAATTATCGATTGCCTAGAATTTGGTTCTGCTGAGGCATCCATGATGGTAAGAAGCAATAATTGTTCCGATGCTCTTCCTAGACCAGATGCAGTACATGCGTTTATCAAAGAGGAAAAAGAGTTATACGGTGAAATGATTGCTCGTGTTTAATGCTTTTCGTGTAAAAAAGGGATTTTACACATATAGTGCGAAAAGAATAAGCGAATATAGGAAAGAGTAATAGGACAGAGAAAAGAAAGGAGAATAAAGATGACAAAGACAATAAGAATGACTGTAGCACAAGCTATCGTAAAGTTTTTAGATAATCAGTACGTTTCCATGGATGGAGAGGAAACAAAATTTGTAGAGGGATTTTTTACTATTTTTGGACACGGTATTGCCGTAGGTTTAGGAGAGGCATTGGATACTAATCCAGGACAGTTACGTGTTCTTCAGGGAAGAAATGAGCAGGGAATGTGTCATACAGCAATTGCCTTTGCGAAGCAAAGCAATAGAAAGAAAATTATTCCATGTGCTTCCTCCGTAGGACCTGGAGCAGCAAATATGGTGACAGCATGTGCCACAGCGACTGTAAATAATATTCCGCTATTAGTATTTCCAGCAGATACTTTTGCATCCAGACAACCAGATCCAGTTTTACAGCAGCTAGAGCAGAGTAATAGTCTTGCAACTACTACAAATGATGCATTTAAGCCAGTTTGTAAATATTGGGATCGTATTACAAGACCAGAGATGATTATGACAGCTTTAATTAATGCTATGCGTGTATTGACAGATCCAGCAGAGACAGGAGCATGCTGCATTGGTCTTTGTCAAGATGTGGAGGGAGAATCCTATGATTTTCCAGAGTACTTCTTCAAGAAAAGAGTACATAGAATCACAAGACCAGTTGCAGTGGAGGAAGAATTAGAAGATATTGCGAAGGTGATTGTCAATGCAAAGAAACCGTTAGTGATTGTGGGAGGTGGAGTTAGATATTCAGAAGCTGGAAAGACAGTGGAAGATTTTTGTGAAGAATTTAAAATTCCATTTGGTGAAAGCCAGGCAGGAAAGAGCGCCTGTGTATCTAGCCATCCATATTGTTTAGGTGGTATCGGTGTAACGGGAACTTATGCTTCCAATATTATTGCAAAAGATGCAGATGTAGTAATTGCAATAGGTTCCAGAATGTCTGACTTTACTACAAGCTCTAAACGTCTATTTAAAAATGAAGATGTAAAATTTGTCACGATCAATAATAGTAGGTTTCATGCATATAAAATGGACGCTGTAAAGGCAGTTGGAGATGCAAAAGTTACGGTTAAAGCATTAGCAAAAAAGCTTCGTGAGAGAGGATATTGCTCTGGATATACAACAGAAATTGCTGCGGCAAAGAAAGTATGGGAGGAAGAAATGGTTCGCTTGGCTTGTATTGAATATACAGGAGAAGATTTTGAACCAATTATTAAGGCGAGAGATCCAAGAACAATTCCAGAGTTTGTGAAGATGACGAATGGAAAAATTACACAGACAGCAGCTTTAGCGGCAATTCGAAGAGTGATCGATGAGGATGCGACGATTATTACAGCTGGCGGTTCTCTTCCAAGCTGTATGCAACGTATGTGGACTACAGATAAGCGCGGCGGATATCATGCAGAATATGGATATTCCTGTATGGGATATGAAGTGGCAGCAACTTTGGGCGTAAAATTTGCAGAGCCAGATAATGAGGTATATTGTGTAGTCGGAGATTCCAGTTTCCAGATGCTTCACAGTGAGATTATGACAATTATGCAGGAGAAAAAGAAAGTAAATATTTTAATTTTTGATAACTGTGGATTTGGATGTATTAATAACCTGGAAATGAATCACGGTATCGGAAGCATTGCAACAGAGTTTCGTTATACGGATGGCAAAAAACCATGTGGAGATTTGATTGCGGTAGATTATGCTATGGTTGGTCGCGGATATGGACTTAAAACATATACATGTAAGACAATTGCAGAGTTAGAAGCAGCACTAGAGGATGCGAAGACACAAGAGGTTGCTTGTCTCTTTGATTTAAAAGTAATTCCAAAGACAATGACAGATGGATATGAATCATGGTGGAATGTAGGTATCGCAACTACTTCTGAAAAGGATTCTGTAAGAAAAGCTTGCGAAGGTGTTATGGAAGGAAGAAGAGAGGCAAGAGATTATTAAAAATAAATATAGGAGGAATAGATATGGGTAAAGTATTTGGATATCCAGCATTTGATGCAAACGGTGAGAAGATATTAACGACTTATGAAAATGAATATAAAGAAATGATGATGGACATTCGTGTATATAGAATGGAATCAGGAGAAGTGAGGACGTTTAAACGTGGGGGAGAGGAAATGGCGGTTCTTCTTTTATCAGGGAAAGCAGAGTTTACTTGGGAGAAGGAAAAGGCAGAGGTGAGTAGAAAAGATGTCTTTACAGAAGGTCCTTGGTGTGTGCATGTTTGTACGGAAACAAAAGTGAGCGTAACAGCAATGGATAAGACAGAAATTCTTGTTCAGTGTACAAAAAATGAGACAGAATTTGCAGCTCGCCTATATTGTCCAGAGGATGCTCCTTGGGGATATTCCAGTGTCGGAAAATTTGGAAATGTGGCAAAACGCCGTGTGAATACGATTTTTGACCATGATATTGCACCTTACTCCAATATGGTATTAGGGGAGGTTTTAAATGATAGAGGAAACTGGTCAGGATATCTTCCACATAGACATCCACAGCCGGAGACTTATTATTTTAAGTTTGACCGTCCAGAGGGATTTGGAGCAAGTTATATTGGAGATCAGGTATTTAAGAGTGTAGATGGAAGTTTTTCAGCAATTCCAGGCGGTCAGTTACATCCACAGGCCGTAGCACCAGGATTTCAAATGTATACTTGCTGGATGATTCGCCATTTACCAGGGAATCCATGGTTACAGACAGATCGCTGTGAGGATGAACGCTATACATGGCTGCATGATGCACAGTTTTAAGTATAGTTTTAAATAGAGCGGAAGAAATAGATTATAAAAATATGTGGAACCTCCCATTTTTTAGTTATGGGGATGGATAATATAATAAAAGAATAAATAATCAATAGATTTTGATTATAAAAAATAGAATTAAGAAACAAAAGAAAAAAGAGTAGAAATTTGATATAGATTATGAAATGAAGAAAAGGAGAAAAAATATGGCAAGAGAATTTATTATACCAGGACAAATTATATCAGGTTCAGGCGCATTAGAGATGGCCGAGACAGTATTAAAAGCAATGGGAACAAAGGCGTTAATAGTGACAGATAAAGTAATGATTGACCTTGGAAACTGTGCTAAAGTAGAGAAAACTCTAAAAAATCAGGGTATTGAGTATGCCATTTATTCTGATATTTCTGGTGAACCTACAGATATTATGATAGATAATGGGTTAAAAATATATAGAGAAGAAAACTGTGACTTTTTAGTTGCATTAGGAGGAGGAAGCCCAATTGACTCTATGAAAGCAATTGGTTCTTTAGTAGTAAACGGTGGAGATATCGCTGATTTTATGGGAAAAGTAATCGATGTAGAAATGCCGCCAATGGCAGCCATTCCTACGACAGCAGGAACAGGTTCTGAGGCGACACAGTTTACTATCATTACAGATACAAGAAAAGAAGTAAAAATGTTACTTAAAGGAAAAGTGTTGATGCCAGATTTGGCAATTATCGATCCACAGTTTACGATGACAGCACCACCGAAAATTACAGCAGCTACAGGTCTGGATGCTCTTTGTCATGCAGTTGAAGCGTACACTTCCAAGAAAGCTCAGACTTTATCTGATACATTTGCAATATCAGCAGTAAAACGTATTTTTGAGTTCCTCCCTATCGCCTTTCATGAAGGCAAAAATGAAGAAGCAAGAGTGCAGATGTCTGTAGCAGCTTTAGAAGCGGGAATTGCATTTAATAATGCTTCCGTAACTTTGATTCACGGCATGAGCCGTCCAATTGGAGCCCTATTCCATGTAGCTCATGGTCTATCCAATGCTATGTTAATCAAAGAGTGTCTGGGATTTGCCTTGGAAGGTGCGTATGACAGATTTGCAGAGTTGGGAAGAGCAATTGAGGCAGCAGATACTACAGATTCCGATCAAGTGGCAAGTGAAAAATTTTTGAATGCAGTTATTGCATTGACAGAAGAATTGGAGACTCCAACTTTAGAAGAGTTTGGAATTGATAGGGAAGAATTTTTCCATGTCATTGAAAAAATGGCATATGATGCTATGGAAAGCGGAAGTCCACAAAATACAAGAAAAGAAATGACGCAGGCAGATGTGGAGCAAATATATAGAAATCTTTGGTAGACCAAAATTAAAATGAATATAAAATAAAAAGGAAATTATTATGGAATTAACAACGGTACAAAAAAGAAAAGACGGGAGAAATGAATTATGTCTTTAGTGACGATGAAAAAAGTATTGGAACATGCCAAAAATAATAATATCGGTGTAGGTGCATTTAGTGTCGGAAATATGGAGATGGTGAAAGCTGCTGTTAAGGCAGCAGAGGAATTGAATACACCAATTATTTTACAGATTGCAGAGGTGAGAACGAAGCATTCTCCACTCGGATATATGGGATCGATGATGGTGCAGGCAGCAAAGGAAGCAACAGTAGATATTGCAGTGCATCTGGACCATGGTTTGACGATGGGGACTGTGAAAAAGGCTTTGGAACTTGGATTTACTTCTGTAATGTTTGATAGCTCTACGTATCCTTTTGAGGAAAATATCATGCGTACAAAGGCAGTTGTAGAACTGGCAAAGGAGTACGGGGCAACAGTAGAGGCAGAACTTGGACTTGTAGGTGGAAGTGAGGATGGAAGCTGTGACCATGGAATTCAGTGTACAAATCCAGATGATGCGAAAATTTTCTGTGAGGAGACAGGAATTGATGCATTAGCCGTTGCCATTGGAAATGCTCACGGAAATTATCCAGTGGCGCCTAAGTTAGCTTTTGATGTATTAGAAGAAATTAGAAAAAAAGCGAATATACCGCTGGTACTTCACGGTGGAAGTGGAATTACAGATTCTGATTTCCAAAAAGCGATTTCTCTTGGAATTGTAAAGGTCAATATTGCAACAGCAAGTTTTAATAGTCTTACAAAGCATGTGGAAGAGTACATAAAGACAGAGGGGGTACATAATTATTTTGATTTGAATGAGGCGATGGTGCAGGGAACTTATGAGAATGTAAAGCATCATATAGAGGTATTTAATAAAAAATTTTAAAAATCTGCGATAGATATATTTTATTATATCGGGTAGTTAAAATAGATTTTATTAGGCTTTTCAAAAAAATTTGGAGAGCCTATTTTTAATGGAAAAAAGGTGTTGACAGGGGAGAACGATATGTATATAATTTATATATAAAAATTTTATATATTAAAATTTTACATAATAATAGAGAAAGGGGAGTATGCATGTATTATCCAGTATCAGCATTGCTAATAGAATTTTTAATTCTCTCGATTGTGGAAAAGCAAGATTCCTATGGATATGAGATTAGCCAGACGATAAAGCTAGTGGCGATGATTAAAGAATCTACACTTTATCCGATATTAAAGAAGTTGGAAAAGAGTGGATATTTGACGACATATTCGCAGGAGTACCAGGGAAGAAAGAGAAAATATTATTCCATTACAGAAGAAGGAAAAGAGCAGTTAATTATGTTAAGAGAGGAATGGAAATCTTATAAAGATACGATAGATGGCATTATAGAGGGGAGGCTTCGACGATGAATAAAGAGCAGTATTTAAGAGAATTGAAAAGATATCTAAGACGTTTGCCAAAAGAAGAATATGAAGATGCAATGGATTATTTTACAGAATGTTTTGATGAGGCAGGAGTGGAGGGAGAACAGCAATTGATTGCAGAGCTTGGCACTCCAAAAGAGGCGGCTAGAGAGATATTTGGAAATCTTTTGGAAAAAGAAGTAGGAAAACAAGAATTAATAGTACATGAGCAAAAAGAAGGGAGTCTGCTTAAGGGAGTTTTGATTGCGATATTGGCAATTTGCGCGGCACCAATTGGAATTCCATTATTAATTGTAATCCTTGCATTAATATTTACAGCAATTTGTGTCGTCGCATCTCTTATTTTATGTGTTGTCTGTATAGTAATTGTGGGAGTTTTAGCAGGTGGAAAATTATTTTTACGTGGAATTTTAGCAATTCCATTTTCAGTGCCAGGTGCATTTATAGTAATCGGAACGGGAGTTTTCGCAATTGGAATTGGAATAATTGCGATAGCGCTTACAATGCTCGCATGTAAGTGGAGTGCAAAAGCATTTATGTGGTTGACAGGAAAGTTTTTAAAGAGAGGGGGAGTAAAAAATGACAGAGAAGAGTAAACTTATATTATTAATAGGGATTATATGTTGTGGTGTTGGTATATTGTTGGCGGGAACTGGAGTTGTATTAGGTGGAAAAAATTATGTGATGAACGCAGATTTGAATCGCTTAAGTGGCTCTGCAAAGCGAATAGATAATGAAGAGGTTATTAGAAGAGAGCGTGAACAACTGCCAGAGTTTCAGTCAGTAAAAATGGATGTGGATCTTGAAGATATTCGAATTGAGAATTCAGAGGATGAAAATTTTTATCTCTCTTATCCTATCTGGAAGACCGAGGATGAAAAGGGAGAGAAGCTAATTTCTTATGAAGTAAAGAATGGAGTATTTCATTTAAAAGAAAAAAATACGAATAATCGTACCGTATATATTGGTATTGATATTGGGCAGCTATTTAAAGAAGTGAAGGAAGGGGATTCTAATAAATTAGATGATACGATTGTTTTATATATTCCAAAAGAGAAAAGAATGGATTCTGTCACAATTAATTCTAATACAG
>CAYTNV010000027.1:0-55344 GCA_964439395.1 uncultured Blautia sp.
CTTATTAATACATTTAAAGAAGTTTTAGAAACTGTGAAAGGATTGATTGGCACAGAAAATATTATTTTGAATTTAATAGGGGAAGGTTCACTAAGAGAACAAATGATTCATTTAGTAGAGTCTCTCAATATTACTGAACATGTACATTTTTATAGTAATATTTCAAATTTAGATGTATTGAGATTATTTCATGAATCGTGTTGTGTTGTGATACCAAGTAAAGAAGAACCATTTGCAACGGTCGGACTAGAAGCTATGTCGGTAAAAACGGCAGTTATTGCTTCGGATGTAGGTGGTATGTCTGAGATGGTGTTACATAATGAAACGGGATATCTTTATGATGTAGAAAAACAGTATTTGTTAAAAGAGTATATCATAGATTTGCTATGCAATCCTTTGAAAGCAAGAATTTTTGGAGAAAAAGGTTATTTTATAATGAAAAAATATTTTACATGGGAATATAATATAGAAAAAATTTTAAAATTATATCATAGTGTATGCAAGGATTCAAAATAAAAAGAAAAATTTCAATAATTATTTTTATGAGGATAATAGGATAGAAACCATTATTAATTCCAGAGTATTGTATTGTAGAATGCAAAAAAGGAGTGTTAGTTGATGAAAATAACACGTCATTCAACTGACTTAAGTATAATAAAGGAAGTGATGCTTGCTAAGAGGAAAATTAACTAAATTATGTATAAAAAGGTTTTGGAGACAAAGTACAGTCAGACAATATGGATAACTGAGTTGATTCCAGAAAAAATGTGAACAATCTAATTTTGCAAAAAAAATTTAACTTTCAAAGTTACTTATTAACAAAGTGCTTCGAATTATAAGTAGATGTGCATTATAATAAAAATATTTAGAAAATTTAGATTTAGGAGGTTATTTTAATGAAAAAATTTGATGTGCCTAAGGGTTTTAAGTTTCTTGGAAAAAATATAGGTATTAAAGAGAAGAAAAAAGATTTTGCGATTGCAGTTTCAGATAATATTTGTAGTGCTGCGGCTTTATTTACAAAAAATTCGTTATGTGGAGTAAGTATTCCAATAGGAAAACAAAATGTAAAAAATGGAAATTTACAAGCTGTTGTGGTGACGAGTGGAATAGCAAATGTAGCAACAGGAAGTCAGGGCATTCAAAATACTAAGCGTATATTGAATGCTTTATCTGGGCATTTAAGTATAAATTCAGATGATATTATTCCATCTTCGACAGGTGTTATTGGACCGCAGTTACCAATTGATTTGATTGAAAATTCTATTAGGGAAATTTCGATGGAGGAATTGAATTGTCACAATGTTGAAAATTTTGTAGAAGCAATAATGACCACCGATACAAAGAAAAAGATAATTAGTCGAAAAGTAGGCGATGCAGTAATATTGGGTGTGTGTAAGGGTTCTGGAATGATAGAACCCAATATGGCTACTATGTTAGTGTATATATTTACAGATGCAATAGTTAATAGCGATGATTTGCATGACGCAATATTAGATGGTGCAAATAAAACGTTAAATATGATGAGTATAGATACGGATACTAGTACGAGTGATACTTTAGTTGCTATGGCTTCTAATAAATATTATGTTGATAAAATTATTTTTAAGCAAGAAATACATAACATATTGAAGAAACTCACTATGATGATTGCTAAAGATGGTGAAGGTGCAAGTAAGTTAATTGAAGTTAACGTAACAGGAGCTCAGACATTTCAACAGGCGAAGATTGTAGCTAAATCTATTGTTAATTCCCCATTGGTAAAAACATCTGTGTATGGAATGGATCCTAATTGGGGAAGAGTGATTATGGCGATAGGTAAGGTGACAGACGAAAATATAAGTATTGATAGAGTTACGATTGGATATGGAAATATAGATATATACAAACATGGAGAAGTTTATAATAAAGTCGAAGATATTCGAAAATATTTAGGTGATTGTGAAGAGTGTATAATAAATGTTGACTTAGGACT
This sequence comes from uncultured Blautia sp., assembly GCA_964439395.1. GTDB lineage: Bacteria > Bacillota > Clostridia > Lachnospirales > Lachnospiraceae > JAUUSJ01. The sequence continues at coordinate 1,976 of CAYTNV010000027.1, forward strand.
TGGTAATGAATATGCCACGGTATGGGGATGTGATCTTACGGAGGAATATGTTAAGATAAATGGTAGCTACACTTCATAAAATGAGAAAGCTTAATGGAGGAAGAGGATACATGGTACCTAAAATTATTCAAGTGCCTTACGAGGAAGGATGTTTTTGGAGAAAAGGGACAAAAATGGGACCTGAGAGCATCGTAAGATGTTTGAAGGAGCTAAGAGAATATTCTATTGATTTAAATAGCATGATTAGTTGGAATGTTTCAGAGTTGTTGGGAGAGATAGTTGATATTAATCCATATAGCAAGAAAGAATCATTAAAAAATATATATGATACAGCTCTAAAAGTGTGGAAAGATAATTGTGTACCTGTTTTTTTGGGTGGTGATCATTCCATTACATATCCAATTGTGAAGGCATATATGGATTTGTACAAAAAACCTATTTGTATAATTCAATTTGATGCTCATTCTGATACGTTTGAATCTGTAGGAGATTATCAGTTTCATCACGGTGCAACATTTAAAAATATTGTTGAATGTGCAGGAGTATCAGGGGAGAACATTTATCAATTTGGAGTGAGAGGATTTGTCAGAAGCGATAGTTATGATAATGCAAGAAAATTAGGTATAAATGTTGTTACAATGACTGAGTTTATAGAAAAAGATTTGAGTTTGAGTAGGTATAAATTTCCTAGAAATATGGATTATTATATTTCAATAGACATAGATTCTGTTGATCCTGCATTTGCACCAGGAACAGGGACACCTGTACCTGGCGGATTGACGAGTCGAGAAATTCTTAATTGTATTTCAGGATTGTCAGAATTAAATATAATAGGTGTGGATTTAGTTGAAGTAGCTCCTGTTTATGATAAAGATAATATTACATCATTGCTTGCAGTACATATCATTGGTAGATTGTTAACAATACTAGACAGAGAGCAGGATATAAGTTAAATATAATGTTACGAATATAGGAGGACTAAATGGATAGTTATAATTTTATTTTTGGTATGTACGTTTCTAATGAAATTGATATTATTTCGAGTGCCAATATTTTAGAGGATTTTGAAGTATGTGGTAGAAAAGTAGCTGTTAGTGAAAAATGTAATTTTTATAGAGATGAAGATTCGTTTTGCATATTCCATGGAAAGGCTTTTTTTGAAAAGGAGCAAGTGAGTGATAATAAAACATTTTATTATTATTTCAAGAAATATGGAATTGATTTTTTTAGAATGTTAAGTGGATATTATATTGCTGTTGTATGTTATGATAGCACATTATATGCAGCAAGCAGTAAAACTGCTAGCCCTTCACTATATTGCTATTATGATAAAACACTGGAAAAAGTTATTTTTAGTACAGAATTAAAGAAATTCCCCAAAGATATAAAAATAATAAATTCATTTGAATTATTAGAAAATATTAATTCAACTTCAAAGCAGCTTACAAACATTAAAGATATTTATAAAATAGTATCAGGATCATATTTAAAAATAGATTTTATAAAAGAGGTAGTTGAATATGTAGATTATTATTCGCCTTTAAGAAGTGTAGATATTTTTTCAATGGATTATGCTTCGAAAAGAATCAAAAGATGTATGAATGATTATTTTGAGCAGTTTAAAGATATAGAAATGGCATGTCTTGTTTCAGGAGGGCTTGATTCAAGTATCGTTGCAACACTTGCAAAGAAAAGATGTAAAAAGTTAGATTTATTTTGTATAGGGACGGAACAAAATAACGAATTTGAATATGCACAACTATTAGCTGATGAGTTGGGATTGAAATTAGAAAAAATAATAGTTAGTAATGAGGATTTTTTACTATATTTTGTAAAAACGATAGAATTAATTGAACATTCTCATAGTACTTTTATTGAATATTTAATTCCTATTGTTATGGCACACGAAAAGTTAAAAGGAAGAGTAACGAATTTAATCTCTGGATACGGATCAGATATTTTGTTCGCTGGTTTTGCTAATAGAAGTATGACATTAGATAATATTGCAGATTTAGTACTCAGTGAATTTGAATCTACATATTGGTCCAATGAAACGTCACAAAATCTTGGTGAAAAATTTGATATAAATGTATTTTATCCATTTTTTGATGATGCATTGATAGAGACATCTTTTAGAATAAGCCCAGACTTTAAATTTTATGATAATATTGAAAAGTATATACTTAGATATACATATAAAGATGAACTTCCTGAACAAATTGTGTGGAGAAAGAAAGTAGGCGTACATGAAGGCACAGGATTGGAAGCATATTTATCAGAAGTTGTCCGATGCAAAGATAAAACCAATATTAGACGTCAGAAAGACAAGCTTGGATATAGATTGTTTTATGAATTGATTATTGAGGAGAAAAAGATAGAAGATATAGATATAAAGGAGATATTGTATGAAATTTAAAACAGTTTTGCAGCAAGAATTATTAAATTATGGTATCAAAAATCTCTTTGGTGTACCAGGCAGAGAATGTGAAAAAATTTTCTTTGATGAGGTAGAAGGCATAAACTATATTACTACCAGAGTCGAATTTACAGCAGGAATCGCAGCAGATACAGCAGGAATGATGACTAGAAAGCCACAAGTTTGTTTTGCAACAATGGGACCAGGAGCCACAAATTTAACAACAGCTATAGCATCAGCAAAATTAAATAAATCTCCAGTTTTGTTTATTACGTCACAGTTAGAAAGCTATGATATATTATATAATTATACTCATCAATGTGTTGATCAAGCTGCCATATTCAAGCCAATTACTAAATGGTCGTGCCAATTGGCAAAGGCTGAAGAAATAGTAAATATTTTAGAGAGAGCTATTGATATATGTATGACAGAACCATTGGGACCTGTGCATATAGCAATTCCTGTTGATTTTTATGATAAAGATATCACATATAATGCAAAGCCGTCTGTAAAAGAAATTACAGTTCAAATCCCTACAATAAATGTGGAAGATGATATTATTAAACAAGTTAGTGCTGATATTTGTGAAGCAAAAAATCCGTTATTTATTATTGGACAAGAGGTAGTTAGAACAAATGCAACGGATACTGTGAGAAAATATATTTTAAATAATAATATACCATTTATTTCTACTGCAAATGCGAAAGGAATACTTCCTTTTTCACACGAATTAAATTATGGTTCAGCAAGTTGTTATATGGAAGGTATATTACACTATGATGCTTTGGAAGCCATTTTTGGTGAGGTTGATTTAATTGTTACAATAGGATATCAATATGTTGATGATCTGTTGCCTAAAATGTGGGAACGAGGTATAGAAAAAAAGTTAATAAGCATTTCAACTGTTGGAACTGAAGAAATTAGAAGTAAGTTTAAGCCAACTTATGAGGTGATAGGAAATATATCTGAGATTTTTGAAAAATTAAACAATAAGGAATGTGTGAAAAAATCTTGCCATGTAAATGTATCTGTAAAGAATAGATACGATGAGATATTTGAAAAAGTACAAAGTAACAGTTCATTGACACTGGCTGCAGTAATGAAAGTTATTAATAATAATCTTCGAGATGGTATATTAGTTACGGATATTGGTTATTATCGTCATCATGCAATTCTATTTAGTATGCCAAAGGAAACGGATTCATTCTTTAGTGATACAGGACTTTCGTCTTTTGGTACTGGATTGCCTTCTGCAATAGGAATTAATGTAATAAATAGAAAAAAGAGTGTATTTCTAATTTGCGGTGATGGTGGATTTCATGCATCAAGTTCTGATTTGGCAACTTTAGTGAAGTATAATTTGCCAATAGTGGTAATTGTATTAAACAATTCTTGGTATAAATTAATTGATAATTATCAAAGAAGAGGCGGTGGTTTAAATGAAATGGTAACAAAATTATCAAATGTTGACTTTAAAAAATTGGCGGAAGCTAATGGTTGTGTTGGTGATAGAGCAAGTACATATGAAGAACTTAATGCTATTATTAAAAATAGAGATGTTAGTAAGCCATTAGTGGTAGATGTTGTATTTAAATATGATGATGATTTTTTAATATCATTTTAAATATTTATAGAGTAGTTAATTATTTTTAGAAGAAAAAGCAATATTATATAGTGAGAGGTATTAGTGTAATTATGAAAAAGAATATATTTATTGGAATGAGTGGCGGATTTGGACCGTTAGCACAAGTTTTGCCTATAACAGATATTTTGAAGCAAAATGGATATAAAATATATGCTAATATTCATCGAAATGCTCGTGATATGTTAGAAATGGAAGGTTACGAACTGGCGGAGTTTCCAGATAGAAATTTGCCGAATAGTGCTATTCCACCATGTAGAGAATGGTGGAATTTGGGGTATTTTTTTGGTAAATATGGGTATGGAGATTATACATATGTAAAAGAATTGGTAAATGATTATCTGAATTTTTTTTATAAAAAAATATAAGAGTTGTAATTGCTGCATTAGATCCAATATGTGTAATTGCTGCAAAAATATTGAATTTGCCTGTAATTTCAATTACACAATCTTGCTTTTGTTCTGATAGTATTTATAAGCAACTAAATTGGTGGGATGAAATGCCTAGTAATTTGCCTGATACGGTTCATACAGTGAATGCTGTTTTAAATGAATATGGTATAGATACTATAGATAGAATGGAAGATTTATCACAAGGAGATTTAACTATCATACCGAGTTTTCCAGACTTTGATCCTGTAATTGATACAAATAATATTATATATACAGGATTGATGTGTTGGCAAGGTGTTGTCAGTGAGACTCAAGTTAGTATTTCAAGTGAAAAAATAAGTAAGATATTTGTTTATACAGGTCATTTTTATGATTCTGGTGGAAAGTCGGGTTTACTTATTCTTGAAAATGTTATTAATGCATTTAAAAATAAAGATATTTTAGTATATGTTACGACTGGCTTGGGTCAGAAAATACCTGATGATATGAACATACCGAACAATATTAAGATCTATGAATGGTTACCGATTAACGATATTTTAGATAAATTTGATTTGGTAATACATCATGGTGGACACGGCATTTCATTACAAGCAATAGCATCTAGCGTACCTTCTGTTGTCATTCCAACTTTTGATGAGAGGGAATATAATGCAAGACAGATAGTAAAGTTGAATATTGGAAAACTAATTAGGCCAGAAAAGATAAGTCCTACAATTTTATATCAAGAAAGTATTCAACTCATTAAAGATGAAAAAATTAGAAAAAGTTTACTTCACCTAAAAAATAAAGTTGATTCGTATAATTTGATTGGAAGTGAGGGTGCTGCATCTAAAATAGTGAAATTGATAGAGGAGTGATTATAAGTGGATGATTTAGTGAGTAGTATTATGCCAATATATAATCGATGTAATATAATTGATAAGGCAATTAATGCTGCAATTAATCAAACATATCAAGATTGTAAAGTGTTGGGAATAGATGATTATGGACAAGACGAAATGGACGTATTGAACTAGATCTTGCGTCCGACATGGTTTATAATGGTATTGTTTATGAAGTTAAGCAGTTTGCTCAAAGAGATTTTTTAAACGGGATGATTTCGACAAAGCTCATGCATCAAGATTTTGACACATCATGCTGGCAAATAGGCGGTAGTATCACATCTTAGATGAATGGTATCTGCCGTCTTTTGATTTATAATCTTTTTTTACGTTTATTACAGCGTTCTACAGAAGTTCTTGCATATTCTAGTTTCCATTCTTCATTGTCACGAGGAGGATGATTAAAAAGTCTGGGATTATCCTTTTATATATTATGCCGAAGAATATTTTTTTGTAATAGGAATGGGACAATTATTTATAGCTATATTTTCTTTTTTATCTATTATTATATAGAGTATATGGAATAGCTTCATATACTTCTACTATAGCAATTAGATGCAATATTATAAACATAATTGGATACATATTTGGGACATAGTAGAAGATGTAGTATTAACGACTGTAATTTCTAAGGTATTAGCTGTTTTGGTTGCTTTTATTCTGCTTATGAGAAAAAATAAATTTTGTATTTTTTGTAAACCACAGAGGAGCGCTATGATTGAAATAATAAAGTTGGGTATTTCATTATAGGGAGAATTGTGTTCATATAAATTTTTTCAAATGATAGTAACTATAAATATCATCATGCTAGGGTCTGGGGTGTTGGTTGCGAAAGTTTATGGTATGAATTTTTCTTCAATAATGGTATTAATTCCAGATGCTGTAGCAAATGCGGTTAGTATTTTAGTTGAGAGGTAATTGAGAGAGAAGGATATGTTATAAGTACCAAAAATGGTATATATAGGAGGTTGGGCAGTCTTAGTTATTGATGTTCCATTGTTTATATGGGAATTTATTATATTAAAACAATTTACTCAATAGTCTGATATATTAAACCCTACATATATGATACTTTGTATCGAAGGTATCACCATATTTTTGAAGAATATAAATTTAATTATAGGAAATTCGTTACGAGCTATAAAAGATGCAAATTGTTTAGTAATTATTTCCGTGATTTCTATGTGGATTATCGGAATTGGAATGGCATGGATTTTGTAGATTGGTTTAAAATTGGGACTATTTGGGATAATGATTGATTTTTTTATAGATGATGGGGCGTTCTTTTTTGTTACTGATTCGATGGAGAAATAAAACTAAAGAATAGTTATAAGAAATATTAAATGATATACTTAAGTATTAACTAAAATAATTTTTACTTTATAAAGAGTATTATAGAAGGAGCAATAAAGATGGATAATAAAATTATAATTGTATGTTCAGGAAATAAAAATTATATTACTCCCATGAAAGTTATGTTGAAATCAGTTGTGATAAATACGGCTACTCCGATTGATGTATTTATTTTAAGTTTTGATTGGGAAAAAGAGGATAAAGAATCATTTCAACATACTTTTATTAATAATCAAGTACATTTTACATTTATTGAAGTGCAACAATATGAATGCTTAAAAAATTTCAAAACAAATCAAGATATAACGATAGAGTCTTATTTTAGATTGTTTATACCTAAATTATTACCATCTGCAATAAATCATATAATATATTTAGATGGAGATATCATTGTGGAAGGAGATATTCAAGAATTATGGAATATCCCGATGAAAGATAAATCGATAATGGCTGTTCCTGAAATGTTTAGTGGAGCACATTTTGTATCTTCTCCGCATGCCTTAAGAACATATAAAGATTTGAATATTCCTAAGTGGAATAGATATTTTAATGCAGGTGTACTAAAAATAAATATTGATAAGTGGAGAAATAAGGATATTACAAGTAAAATTGTCAACTATTTAATTGAATATAAAGATAAAATATTATGGCACGATCAAGATGGGTTAAATGCGGTTTTGTGGGATGATTGGGAGGAATTGCCTTATGAATGGAATGTAATGACAGCGCTTTTTTTTGAAGAGGATTATAATAGAATAGAAATAGATAAAGAAACAGCAACATATATAATGAAATTTCCTAAATTAATACATTATACAAATAGTAGGGATAAACCATGGAAAGATACTTGTACTCATCCATTAAAAGAGAGATTTAATTATTATAAGAGATTTTTACTGATTGAAAAGGAAATAGGATGAGATATACTTGTTGACAAGTTTAATAATGAAAAAATATATAAATTTGTGAAAGAATCTGTCGAATAATAATATTTTAATATAATTTCCATGCTGTTTGTATTGGAAAAGCAAGCATTCAATAGGTTATTCTAATAGGAATTATTGCAGGTTTTAAGAGACTGTCTCATGTCTTGTGTAAAGTACAAAACTGACATAAGATATATGAATCATGGTAAGAGTAGATTTTCCTTTCTACTCTTACCTGCATGATACAGTAAGATTTTAGCATATCAAGGAGAATTCAGGATATCCCCTAGAATTCTCCTGATTCTATTTAGGAGGAAAAATCGATCGATTTTCCTCTAAAATATCTTAATAATGATGCTCCCTAGATATTCTTCAAAATAAAATTCCAGTTGAGAATAAATTCGTCCCCAATCTTTTCGATGCCCTGCCCATTTTTTAGTAATGTCCATCATCGCTAAGTATAATATCTTTAAAAGGCTGTCATCCGAAGGAAAAATAGAGTTTGCTTTCGTTACTTTTCGTAGCTGACGGTAAAATCCTTCGATAGTATTTCTGGTATAAATGAATCGTCTCACAGCCTCTGGGTACTTAAAATAAGTGGATAGAGTTGGCTAATGTCCTTTCTGGGATTTATATATTTTAGGATATTTTTCATTCTATTTTTCTCCAATCCCTTCTAAATTCGATAGAGCAATGGACTCTGATGGAGTTGCATAGATTGATTTTAAATCTGCCATAAGCTTTTTCAGGTCTTTATAGGAAACATACTTAGTAGAATTTCTGGTAAGAGATACAAAAAAAGGCGTATCGAAAAATTAATTTCCCTGTGATAAACTATAGAAAATAAATAATTACAGGGAGGTTTTCTAGTTGGAAAAAAATAATCCAGAATACTGGAAACAAAAGATAGCAGATTGGAAGGCAAGTAATCAGGAACTCCGCCTTTGATGTCGAGAGAACCAAGTGTATGTAAAGCAGTTTTGTTCTTGGAAAAATCAATTCGAGAAAGAAGGTCAAGAACCTGTCTTTGCAGAACTCTTGCCTTGTTCCACCAATAAACAACAGCAAGCTGGCACCTATTATTCTACACAGGATCATCGCTTCATGCTTTATTTTCAGGGAATGAAACTTTATATTCCAGACCATTTTGATGAGGAAACATTTCTATCGCTTTTGAAAGTGATGAAGTGAAGTGCTATAATATAGTTGTAACAGGAGTGGCTAATAAGATATAATGAAATCTAGAAAAGAAAGGAAGAATAAAATATGCCATAAAGTTACAGTCCAGAATTCAAAAAGAAAATCGTTCGTCTTCGATTAGAAGAAGGACGCACAATGAAAAGTATTTCTACCGAATATGGAGTAGCAAAATCAAGCATCTCCAAATGGTGTAGTGAATTTAGCAAAGAATGTCAAGAAAAAAGAAAGAAATTAATTTCTTAAAAAAAGCGGCGGCATTCTTTGCAAAGGAAATCGGTTAGAGGCTTACCGATTTATCGACCAGTATCAAAAGGAATTTAGAGTTCGATGGTTACTAAAGAAATGCAATATTTATCCAAACACATATTATAACTATCGAAAAAATCGAAAAGCAGAATATCAAAACCGAAAGGAGCAAGTAAAAGAAGAAATAAAAGAAATTTATCACAGTCATAACGGAGTAGATGGTTATAGGAGCATGACGATTTATTTAGGATGAAGAGAATACCAGTATAGCCCGACTACCATTCATAAATATAGGAATCAAGAATTAGGACTTTATTCTATCGTCCGCAAAAAAAGCCAAATGGTTCCTATGAAAAACCGCAGAAAATATTCGGAAACACGTTAAATCAAGATTTTAGAGACTGTTTCACGTTTTGTGTAAAGTAAAAAACTGATATAAGATATATGGATCATGATAAGAGCAGATTTTACGTTCTGCTCTTACCTGCATGATACAGCAGGATTTTAGCATGTCAAGGACAATTCGGGATATCCCCTAGAATTCTCCTTATTATATTTTAGGAGGGAAAACCGATCGATTTCCCTCTAAAATATCTTAATAATAACGTCCTTCTAAACGTTCTTCAAAATAGATTTCCAATTGAGAATAAATTCGTCCCCAATCTTTTCGATGCCTGGTCCATTTTTTGGTAATGTCCATCATTACCAAGTATAATATCTTTAAAAGGCTGTCGTCCGAAGGAAAAACAGATTTTGATTTTGTTACTTTTCGTAACTGGCGGTGAAATCCTAGTACATCTTTCGTTCCTGCCATATCAATTCCTATCACAATGGATACCGCACGTTTTACGATTCTTTCTTCCCTTCGAACATGATAATGGATGGCATCCATAAATATAACTGCATATACTTCTTCTAGTGGATGTTCTTGCCATTCTTTCACAAGGGGAAGAATCTTATCTGTAATTCGACTAATTGTACTATCGGAGATTTCAATATCATACAATTCTCTCATATGAGATTCAATATCTGCTGTAGTCATTCCTTTGGCATACATAGAAATGATTTTTTCTTCCATATTTTGCGTTACTGTGTTTTGATATTTTTTTACTACTTGTGGTTGAAATTCTCCTTTTCGATCTCTTGGAATTTCGACGTCCATGTCCTCATAGCTTGTATGCATTGTTTTTTTCGAATATCCATTTCGACTATTTTCTGTCGCTTTGTTTTGATAATCATACTTCGAATATCCTAGTTCTTCCTCCATTTCTACATCTAAGGTACCTTCTAAAATAATCGATATCATATCTCTCATGATAGAATTCACATTGGTTCCATCTTTGATGTGAACATCATTTTCTGCCATGTACTGACTCATCATTTCTCTTAATGCTGCTTTCTGTGGTGTATCTTTTTTTCTTCGTGCCATAATAAAACCTCCAAACTTTGGGACACTCCCTTGTTTTCCAGTATTTTCAATAGAAAAAGCTTCATAAATAGGAAAGACTGTTTCAAAATAAATGTTTCATACAAAATATATACATTGTTAAAAGAGTTCAGGAAAGTATTTTGTTAAAACTTGATATTTTGTGACAGCCTTTCCTATTTTTTTATGATGCTTGTGGGGAAGTGGGTAAAATTACTCTTCAGGGAATGGATATTCTCCAAAGAATAAGAGACAGCATCCTTCCCAATGAAGAACATAGGCGCAAACTAAACAAAGATTTGCCATTGTAGTAATAAGATTAATTTTTGGTAACTTCATGGGTGTACCTCCTTTTTAAAAATTCAATTAGTAATTGTAATGTATGTATTATAATTGTCCAAAAGTCGACACTTAAAAATCTGCTATTAGGCAATAGTAATACCAGTAAAAAATAAATAATAATTATAGTAAATATACAGATTCTATATCTATGAATTTGTTTTTTATTTAGTTTGGCATGATAAACAGAAGGAATAGGGGCAATTTTATAAACTACTAAAAAAGTCAATACAAGTAGTAATAGTTGAATAAATTTTTCTATGTGTACAAGTGGTAATAATATAATACATAGATACATATAAACAAATGAGAAAATAAAACAAGAAAGATATGTTCTACAATGATAGCCACCGCTGTATCTTCTTAAAATAATAAGTATTATTGCACTCCATAAATAATAAAATAAATTGCAAAATAAATAGAAGAATAGCCCTATTAAAGTAAATTTACTTACTTCAGATAATACTGTAATTATAGTATATCGAATTAATTTTGTTTCATATTCTGTATAATTATATTCATTTTTTAGATATGTATATAAATTCAACATATAATATCCCCCTTTTAGTATAACATAATTATTATATTAAGAAGAATAGATAATAAAGGATATTTAACTGAAAGGTGTTTTTTATTGTCTAATTATGTCGATTATTTAATTAAAGTATGAATTAAGAAAGATTTTGAAATATTCAATAGAAAAAGTTTAGCTTTTAGTTAAAAATACCAATGAAAGAGGCAAAATATAATATAATAGTTAACAGAGATTTTTTAATATAAATATGACTGGAGGGATAAAGTTGGAGGAGAATTATGAAGAATTTAAGATAAGACTTGGAAAAAGAATAATGAATCTAAGACTTAAAAAGAAGTTTACTAGAGAATATTTGGCAGAAAAAGTGGATATTTCTCCTAAATTTTTATATGAAATAGAAATGGGAAAAAAGGGATGTTCGTCATACATACTTCAACGATTATCAAATGCTTTAGGAGTGAGTGCGGATTACCTTATACATAATGAAAAGTCTTTGGAGATGTACACTGAAATCGAGGAATTATGCTTAAAGTTTGGAAATAACCAGAAAAAGAAAATTGGCGATATTCTTCGTCTTTTATATGATATAAGTCAAGAAATATAAAAATAACTATGATGGAATAAATCCATTGGAAATATCGAATCGCTTGATGAATGATGAAAATGATTTAGTTTTGAAGGGGTACGGTTGGATGTTGAAGTCTTTGTCAAAAGTAGATTCACATTGCGTTGAGGAATATTTGATTGCAAATCATGAGAAGATGCCAAGAGTGGCATACAGGTATGCACTTGAAAAATTTGATAAAGAAACAAGAAATAAATTAATGAAAATAGGATAGTATTTTTGGTCTTTATAGAAAAAACACATAAGAATGGTTTGTGGATTTTTGATAAGGATAAACCATAAGATTTCTATCTCTCTATAATTTTTAGACATATAATTTCAATATTTCCAATTTCTGGATATATTGACCGACTAAGAGTTTTCTGGTAAGATGAAATTAATTACGCCAGGAACGATGCGTGATTCCGATTTTGAAAAATTTACAACAGGTTTGGCGGAGGCTTTTCAGTATATCAAATACTCAAGAGATGAGGTTGCTTTGGAGAGAGTGTTAAAGGATAATCAAAAGTTTCATGCAGTAGATAGAAGGACAGCGGAATTGATTAATGTGATAACAGGTTCAACCTTAGAATTTGAAAAAGGTAAGGAGGTTGTTGATATGTGTGTTGCAGTAGAAAATATGAAGAGAAAAGCATTAGAAGAAGGCATCAAAGAAGGAAAGAGAGAAGGAATAAAAGAAGGAAAGAGAGAAGGAATAAAAGAAGGAATGAAAGAAGGAGCAGAAAAAACATTGCTGGAATCCGTTAAAAATCTGATGGATACGATGAAATGGTCAGCAGAACAGGCAATGGAAGCCTTGAAAGTTCCAGAAAGTGAACAGAAAAAATATTTAAAGCGATTATAAGTTATTCTTTTGTTATACTGATGCTACTACTGTGTAGTTTTAGGCGGGGGTGAATTAGCTCTATTAGTGAAATTATATGTGATGATATGGAGAAGAGTTTTGTAACTTGGCATTTTGAGAGAAGAAGAGTTTTGAAAAAGTGGGAGAGTCAATCGGCATACAATAATATCTGGCTGATTCGCTCTCTTTTTGTTGGTAAAAAGATAATAAAGAAATTGCTAAATATTTTGAAAATATTTTTTTACAGTAAACTGACATGCCTGCTATCGTAAGGAAGTTCGATTCACTAGGCTCAAAAATACCTCGCCAAGTTCCTTCGAACGAAATTCGCACGAAGTTCGAAAAAACCTCACGAAGTGCTCTATTTATCATACAGGTTAGTCCGTCAAATGTGCAGACCAATCCAAATAAATTTGTCTTTGTCTGTTCGCTTGACAGGGACTTTCATAGTAAATTCGAAATATTAAAAAATTTAATTTGCCGATTTATTGAGTAAAGCAAGAAAAAATGAATTTGGAGAAATCTAAGCTAGTGAACTATTCGGCAACAAGTTACCGAGCTTCCTGTTTCAACCACCGTTGCTTGGCTAATACGAAAAATAGTATTGTTAAGTCTTACACAATGTCCACAGGCGTGAATTCGGGCAATTCCTGTCCAAATTTTTAAAAAAATAGAAAAAAGAAAGACAATTGGATAAGCACGCAAAGTCAAAGATTGCATATAGTAATAAAAATAGGTTTCAGAGGTATCCCATGCAATCTTTTGAGAAGCCATTATCTTTAGAAGAAGAAAAATATTATTTATCTCTAAGTAGAGAGGGCGACTTAGAGGCGAGAAATATTTTAGTGGAACATAACTTGAGATTGGTTGCTCATATTGTAAAAAAGTATTATAATTTTGAGAGAGATATGGATGATTTGATATCGATTGGGACAATAGGGCTGATTAAGGCAATCAATACGTACAATGACCAGAAGGGAAACCGTCTTGTAACCTATGCATCAAGGTGTATTGAAAATGAGTTATTAATGATGTTAAGAAAAGAAAAAAAGTATTCCCGAGATATTTCTCTCTATGGATGTGGAATAATAGGACTAATAAGGAAAAACCTAGGAAATGTGAAAGGTTTAAGCTAGTTAGTTCTATTTTTTTGAGCGAAAATGAATTAGTATATTGAAAAAAGAGAGAATTTAGCTATGAATAAATTATTAGAATGGGTGGATACTGTCAAAAAGTAGTATTAAAAAAAGCAATGAAATAATGGAGATACCAGAGGAATTAAATAAAAATAAAAGGGAAACTAGTAGTGAGTCAGGTGATAGGAACGCAGATGAAAGTCATCGAAAAAATAAGAAAAATGAGATGGAATTAACGAGAAATTAAGAAAATATTTAATATAATATAGAGAGCTAGAGTTCATAAAATTTCTGATTTTTTCTATTTTTTTTTAATGATTTGGATGATTCGCATTATTAAATGCATTATTTTGTAAATTTTTATAGTAATAATTGACAATGTATAGCAATATATGATATTCTATAAAGTAGTTATAAAAGAGGAGGAATTTGATATGATTTCATGGAACAATTTAGACACACTTACTTCATACGAGGAGCTTTTGAATGTTGAGAAAGTAGACGTTAAACAAGCTTTGACAGGTGAAAGTGGCGCAGAACGTGTAAAGAAATACAGTGTGCCAATGGCAGAGAATCTTGTATTTAATTATGGAGCAAAAGCAGTAGATGATGATATATTAGCTGTTCTTGCGAAATTGGCAGAAGAAGCTCAGCTTGCAGAAAAATATGAAGCACTTTATAATGGTGAAGTTATTAATACGGGTGAAAAACGTCGCGTACTTCATCAGCTTGCTCGTGGACAGATGGGCGAAGATGTTATTGAAGATGGCGTTAATAAACGTGAATTTTACGTAAATCAACAGAATAAGATTGCCGAATTTGCCAATAAAGTGCATGCTGGAGAAATTACAAACGCAGCAGGAGAAAAATTTACAACTGTAGTACAGATTGGTATCGGCGGAAGTGATCTTGGACCTCGTGCACTTTATATAGCACTTGAGAATTGGGCAAAAGTGAACGACACATTAAAGATGAAAGCTGCTTTTATCAGCAATGTTGATCCAGACGATGCAGCAGGAGTTTTAAAAACGATTGATGTTGCACATTCTATTTTCATCGTTGTTTCAAAGTCAGGTACAACTCTTGAAACATTGACAAATGAATCTTTCGTAAAAGACACTCTTACAAAAGCTGGATTAGACCCATCTAAACATATGGTTGCAGTTACAAGTGAGACATCTCCATTAGCGAAGAGTGCGGATTATCTTGCAGCTTTCTTTATGGATGATTATATTGGAGGACGTTATTCCTCTTCATCAGCAGTTGGAGGAGCAGTATTATCACTCGCATTTGGACCAGAAGTATTCGCTCAGATTCTTGCTGGAGCAGCAGAAGGAGATAAGGTTGCTCAAAATAAAGATTTATTAAAGAACCCAGCAATGCTCGATGCATTAATCGGCGTATATGAGCGTAACGTACTTGGATATTTAGATACAGCAGTTCTTCCATATTCTCAGGCATTAAGCCGTTTCCCAGCTCACTTACAGCAGCTTGATATGGAATCAAACGGAAAATGTGTAAACCGTTTTGGCGAGCGTGTTAGCTATTCCACAGGTCCTGTAATTTTTGGCGAGCCAGGAACAAATGGACAGCATTCTTTCTATCAGTTACTTCATCAGGGAACAGATATTGTGCCACTTCAGTTCATTGGATTTAAGGACAATCAAATAGGCCATGATGTTGTGATTCAAGGTACTACAAGTCAGCAGAAGTTATGTGCGAATGTAGCAGCTCAGATTGTCGCTTTTGCATGTGGTAAGGTTGATGAAAACCGCAATAAGAATTTTGAAGGTGGACGTCCATCCAGTATCATTATTGGTGAGAAGTTAACTCCACAATCACTTGGAGCTCTTCTTTCCCATTTTGAAAACAAAGTTATGTATCAGGGATTTGTATGGAATATTAACAGTTTTGATCAGGAAGGTGTACAGCTTGGTAAAGTGTTAGCACAGAAAGTACTTGCTCATGAAACAGACGGAGCACTTAAAGTATATAGTGATTTATTAGAGATTTAATAAAATAAAAGATTTTTTTGGCTGGACAAGTCGTTGGACTGTCCAGCCTTTTTGTTTGCCTGGCATGAGAAAAATATATGGTGCATATATCGGCCTATGTCAAGGCGATGTATAGAGATTGAGAAAATGTATTTAATTTTTCATCCTACTCGATTTTTTATTCCAAATACGTTTCTTTGTAAATTCATCATGTCGGAATAATAATATTTTAGGTCATCGGCATTATTTTTATTCTTGCTCACAATATGTTTTAAGATTGCTATCGGGATCATCTACCATTTTTAATATTTCTTTTCTCATTTCAAAAATTTGGGACACGCATTTATGGATTGTTTTTTGCATAGATTGGGAGTGAATCCTGCTCATATTATAGTACTATGTAATTTGAACGTTTATTTCTAAGTTTTCAAACTCTGCGACAAGTTTATTTTTTTCATATCTGCGATTATATTAGAAGTGACATTTAATTTTTTGTTTAGGGAGCGTCCGATAAAGAAACTGTAGGTACTGCTATAATTTTTGATATTCTTTTATAAATTACGAAAGTAAGAAAAAGACAAGAAAAATTTTAGTTTTTTTCTAGGACTATGAATGAAGGGAGAGGTTAAATATGAAAAAAATGAATGTAAATAAAATAGAAACAAAGTTATTTGTTGAAAAATTAAGAGAGATGGAGAAGGTCGATATAAAAACTGTGGATAAAAGTACTTTAGTTGATAGAAGCAGTGTGAAGCTAGATAAGAATATGAGTAGAGAAGAAAGGATTCTAAGCTATATTGAGCAAATAAAAAATCCATACTGTTATTTAGATAATGGAACTGTGGTAAAAATTAGTTTTATAGATACTGATATTACATTAGAAGATAGGTTAGAGGAATATATAAGAAATTTATAAAACTAAAATTAGTGTACTGTATAGTTGATAAATTTGGTAAAAGTATCATTTATTTTGCCATTTCTTGTAATGGCATCAGTTGATAATGCCATTATATCGTTTTACATTTTGTCTTGCAGACTGACAAAATATTTAGCATTGTCTAACAGGTTTATCAATTAGACAGCATACTAGAGGTCGGAAAAATATAATATTTAAAAACCCTCTGAAAAAGAACAAAATTTATGATAGAGTAAAAATAGGGCAAAAAACAGGATCTAACAATGAAAAAATTTCTATGGTGGAGGGTTATCCTTGCATGAGCATAGGAGGTTTTTTTATGTCTAAAAAAAATAAAGTATTGTATTTTGCTGGTGCTTATAAGCGATTATCACAAGAAGATGGAAATGGAGAGGTAAGTAATAGTATTATCAATCAAACAGAGTTAATCAAAGATTATATAAAATCACAAAAAAATATGGAGCTCGTTGCGGAGTACGATGACGATGGATATTCAGGCGTTCATTTCGAACGTCCAGCTTTTCAACAAATGCTGGAGGATATTAAGGAGAAGAAAATTAATTGTGTGATTGTCAAAGATTTGTCTCGCTTTGGAAGAAATTATATTGAAGCAGGAAAATACATTGAGAGAATTTTTCCTTTTCTAGGAGTGAGATTTATTTCTATTAATGATTATTACGATAGTGAGGGAGAAAAGAACGAATTGGATACGTTAATGCTTCCTTTTAAAAATTTGATGAATGATGCTTACTGTCGTGATATATCTATGAAAATCCGAAGTCAGCTTGAGATAAAACGAAAAAATGGAGAGTGCATTAGCGCGTTTGCAGTCTATGGATATGAAAAATCAAAGGAAAATCGGCATCAACTGGTAATAGATGAATATGCAGCAGGCATTGTAAAAACTATTTTTAATATGAAGCTACACGGGAGTAATCAGCAAAAAATTGCAGAATTTTTAAATGAGAGCGGGGTTTTATCTCCATTAGAATATAAAAAAGCGAAGGGAGAAAAATATTCTACTAGCTTTCAAACGCATAAAGTAGCAAAATGGTCTATCAATACAATAAATCGAATTTTGACAGATGAAGTATATACAGGAGTTATGGTGCAGGGAAAAACAGAAAGGCCTAATTATAAGGTAAAAACTCAAATTTCTAAAAGTCCTAAAGAGTGGATTCGAGTGGAAGGAACACATGAGGCAATTATTTCTTCTAGTCATTTTGACACAGTACAAGAATTGCTAAAAAGAGATACGAGAACGGCACCGCAAAAAGAGGAAGTATATTTATTTTCTGGATATTTATTTTGTGGAGATTGTCAAAATAGCATGATAAGAAAGGTGGTACCTTCTGGTAAAAAGAAATATCATTATTATATTTGTTCTACTAATAAATATAGCAAAAAATGTTCTAGCCATTCTATTAATGAGAAAAAGGTGATAGATAAAATTCTCCAAGTAGTAAAAGGGCAAATAGAAATGATTTATCGATTAGATGAATTTCTTTCTTATCTAGAACATCTACCTGAGAAAAATAGGAATATTTTCGATATAGATAAACAAATAACTAAGCTGCAAGAGGAAATAAACAAATATAAGTCAATAAGAAGAAGATTATATGAGGACTTGAACGAAGGAGTTATTGACAAAAAAGAATATATTGAGTATAAAAGTAATTTTACGCAGCGAATAGAAGAAAAAGAAGAAATCATAGTTAGGCTGCAGGAAAAACGTGGGGAAGAGTTAGAGCAAAATGGGAGTCAACATCCGTGGATAGAAAAATTCAAGCAGCATCAAAATATATTAGAATTAGAACGGCAGTTAGTGGTTTCTCTTATTCATAAGATTTTCGTGTACGAATCTGGAAGGTTAGAAGTTGTATTTCGTTATAAAAATGGAATAGAAAAGCTTTTTTTAAACGGAGAGATATCAAAATAGAAAAATAGATTCCGATTAAGAAGAAATCAGAATAAACGGATTGGAGAGATGCAATATGGCAAGAAAAAGCAGAAAAGAAAGGCAGTTACCCGTTTCTATAGAAGGTGGAGAGAAAAATGCATTTTTATGTGCAATTTATGGAAGATTATCTCTATTCAATAGTAATAGACAAGATAATGGAGATTCTATACAAAATCAGTTGAGAATTTGCCATGATTTTATTCAAGAAAACGAAGATTTAAAATTAATTGACACTTATATAGATAATGGAAAAAAAGGAGTTCATTTTGAAAGACCAGAATTTAAGCGTATGATGGATGATATAAGGTCAGGAAGAATTAACTGTATTGTTGTAAAAGATCTCTCACGTTTTGGACGAAATTACCTAGAAGTGGGAGAATATTTAGAGAAAATTTTTCCGTTTTTAGGAGTTCGCTTTATCGCTGTAATAGACGAGTATGATAGTTTAAAGAATAAGGAATGCGATATCAATATGACGATGCCATTAAAAAATATGATAAATGAATTATATGCAAAAGATTTATCTCAAAAAATCTGCACGAGCATGGAAGCAAGAATGGAGAAAGGAGATTTCCTTCCAGGAAGGCTATGTTATGGATATATACGTTTGCAAAAGGGAGATACGTTTTTAGTTCCTGATCCAGTGACAGCTTCTTATGTTTCTTTTATGTTTGAACTTCGAGTGAAAGGAGCGTCCTATGAGGAAATACGAAGACAATTAGATAAAATCCATGCGGTGACACCGAGTATGCGAAAGGCAGAGTTGGAAGTTCAAACATCAAAAAATAAAGTAACGCGATATTGGACAGTAACTGCGATTAAAAAATGTCTTTCTAATCCCGTATATTTGGGACATTTAGTTTATCATAAAGAAATTAGCGCTTTTTATAAAGGAATAAAAAGAAAAAAAGTTTGTCCAGTCGAGTGGAGCTTGATAGAAAATACACATCAACCATTGATTACACAGGAGATATTTGATAAAGTACAAGAAATTAATCAAACTGCAAAAAAGGAATATGAAAAAACTCACAGAAATAAGAAAATTTATGAAAATATGTATCGTGGCATAATCAAATGTGGAGACTGTGGAACTAGCATGGTGCATCGAACAAATAAGGGAAGGGATAATGGCTTTCTATGTGGAAGATATAAGAGAAGTTATCGAAAGGAATGCAGCATTCACTCTATCAAGGAGGAGACAGTACACGATATAGTATTAGAACAAATAAGGTTGCAAGTTCAATTGACGATGGAAATGGAACAAAAAAGAAAGACTCCTAAAGTGAGAAATAATATTTCTCATATGGATAAAAAGAAGGAACAACAAATACAGGAATTAAGAAGAAAGAAAGTTTATTTTATTTTACTTCGCGAAGCACTTTATAAAAATTTTGTAGAGGGAATTTTAGAAAAAGAAGAATATAAAGAGTTAAAAATTCACTATCTGGAAAGAGAAAACGAACTGCAAATTCAAATAGAACGGATGGAGCAGTCAGAACAGTATTTAAAAGATATGGCACTAAAAAGAAAAGATACAGTGTCCTTATTTCAAAGATTTATGAGAAGAAAAAATTTAAACCGAGATATATTGGAAAACTTAGTAAAGGAAATAAAAGTTTTTGAAGATAGACATATTGAAGTCGTTTTTAAATTTGAAGATATATATCAATGTAGTTTGTGTGAAGGTATAAAATAAGAAGAAAAGGTTATATTTGCCACTACATACAAACTAACAAAACTCGCAAAGAGGATTTTGACTAGTCTAGAATGGAAGAGGATAGATGATGAGACAGAAATTGAGATTGGCATTCTATATTCGTTTATCGCAAGAAGATATTTCAAAAATTAAAAAAATAAAAGAGGAAAGTGCAAGCATCAGCAATCAAAGAGAGCTGCTTCAATACACTTATAATAGTAGAAAAGACCTATCCTGCTATGAAGTAATCGAGTTTATAGATGATGGATATTCAGGTATAAATTTTCATCGCCCTTCTTTTCAAAAAATGATAGAAGAAGTGAAAAAGGGAAAAATTCAATGTATTATGGTAAAAGATTTTTCGAGATTTGCAAGAAATTTTTTAGATATGGGAGAGTACTTAGAGCAAATTTTCCCCTTTTTGGGAGTTCGGTTTATTTCCGTAAATGATCATTATGATAGCCAAGATAATAAAAAGGATGCTAGTGATTGGGATATTGTCTTTCAAAATTTTCTTTATGATTTATATAGTAAAGATTTATCTAAAAAAGTGAAATCGGGAAAAATGGCAAAAGCTCGGAGGGGAGAATATATGGGAAGTCCGCCTATTGGATATATCCGCTCTAAGCAAAAAAAGAACCAATTAGAAATTGAGCCAGAAGGTGCTAAAATAGTCCGTTTTATTTTTGATATGGCATTGCAGGGAAAAAAGATTCCACAGATAGTAATGGCATTAAATCAATCTCAATTGCCAACTCCAGGAGTATTAGCAGAAAAATTCAAAAAGACAGATTTAACTAATAGAAGAAAAAATAAAACAGTAATTTGCTGGGAATATTCGATGGTAAGGAAGATTTTAAAAAATCCAGTATATACGGGAGCTGCTGTAAATTTCAAACGAGAGAAAAAAACGCCCTGTAGTATACATACACAAAAAAAGAAAGAAGAGGATTGGGTTATCGTGCCAAACTGCCATGAGGCTATTATAACGCAGGAGGAATATGAAAGAGCGATGGAACAAAGTAGAACTGTGAAAAATAAAAGAGGAATAAAAGCAGATAATCCTCACAGAACAATATTGAGTGGGATTTGTAAATGCGGATATTGTAATCGGACTATGAGGTATAGATACCGGGCAAGTGATTTCGATATATTTTTTTGTGCAACAACGATGTATGCCAATATACCGATTACAAAAACGACTTGTGATAAGCGCTATTATATGGTAGAGGAAATAAATCAAGTGGTACTAAAAGCGATAAAGTATATGGGGAACATGGCAGAAAAAAAATATTCTGCGATAAAATTTCATCATTATAACGAAGGACAAGAGACAGAAAGCTTAGAACAAGAAATAACCCATTTACATCAAAAAATATTTCAGAAAAAAGTGGAAAAACAAAAATACTATGAAATGTATTATATGGAAGAAATAGATAAAGAAGAGTATTTGACCAAAAAAAGAGACTATGATAATATAATAAAAGCTATAGAAGAACAGATTGTAATATGGAAGAAGAAACAAATACAATACTCTAATATAGAGGGGGAAGACTTACAGACAATAAAAAATCTTTCCTATTTTGCCCCAAAAACTGAATTGACAAGGGAAGTAGTAGAATATTTAATAAAAGAAATAAGAATTTATAGAGAAAACCGATATGAAATTATATGGAATTTTAAAAATATATTTAATATATATTTTTAAAAAGTATACGAAAAGTTATTCGGCGAAGTACTAGCAGCGACAGCAGAATAGGTATTGGAAGAAATCTGCTTATATAAACATATATCGTATGAGGGTATTAGAAAAGTATTGAGAGAAATAGTAGTATGGTTATAGTATTAATTTTTTTAGTTTTTACTTGACATTAGCTTATGAGCCAATAGGAACAGACAAAGAGGGAAATGAAATTAGCTTATTTGACGTGATTAGTTGCGAAGATGAAAATATCATTAATATCTTAATCTATTCGAGCAATATTTCAAAGCTGTACGAGGAGGTGCAAAATATAAAGGATGCCAGAGAAAAACAGGTTCTTATTCTTCGATATGGATTATACGGAGGAAAAGAACTCACTCAAAGAGAAGTGGCATCTTTACTTGGTATTTCGCGTTCGTACGTCTCAAGAATTGAGAAAAAGGCATTAGAACGGCTAAAGAAGAGCTTTCGTGAGAGAACAATTTCCGCTGATTTAGTAAAAGGAAAAAAATAAAAGAAAAGAGGAACAGTATGATAAAATGTTTTTATCCAAAGGAATATGTAGATTCTACATATATGATTGATTTTCAAAAGTTATATGAGAAGGGATATCGGGGGATTATCTTTGATGTAGATAATACGCTCGTTCCGCATGATGCTCCGATTGATGCTAGAGCACGGCAACTATTTGACCGATTAAAAAAGATAGGATTTCAAACCTGTCTAATTTCTAATAATAAAGAAGAAAGAGTAAAAAAATTTGCTCAGCCAATTGGAGCTTGTTATGTGTATAAGGCGAGTAAGCCAAATCCAAAGAGCTATCGAAAAGGAATGCATCTTATGGGAACAAATGAAAAAAATACGTTTTTTGTCGGAGATCAGATTTTTACAGATGTGTATGGAGCAAATCTGGCGGGAATTTATAGTATTTTAGTAAAACCGATTCATCCAAAGGAGGAAATTCAGATTGTTTTGAAGCGATATTTAGAAAAAATCGTGCTTTTTTTCTATCTTAGACAAAAAAGTAAGATAAAAGAAAGAAAAAATGGTTGAAATAATAGCTTATTTATTATAAGATAACTAGAGATATAACTTCAAGGTTCTGTAAAAGAAAAACTTTTAGGACAGTAAGTTAATGAAATTCTAAAAAACCATAACGTATGAAAAATAAATTTTAAGGAGGAACTATTTATGGTATCAGCAGGAGATTTTAAGAATGGGTTAACAATCGAAGTAGACGGAAATGTTGTTCAGATTGTTGAATTTCAGCATGTAAAACCTGGAAAGGGAGCTGCTTTCGTAAGAACAAAACTAAAAAATATTAAGACTGGAAGTGTGGTAGAGAAGACATTCCGACCTACAGAGAAGTTTGAAAATGCTATCATTGAGAGAAAGGAAATGCAGTATCTCTACTCTGATGGAGATTTATATTACTTTATGGATACAGAGACATATGATCAGATCGCTCTAAATGATGAGGTAATTGGAGATTCCTTAAAGTTTGTCAGAGAGAATGATAATGTTAAGATTGTATCTCATAAAGGACAAGTATTCGATATCGAGCCACCTTTATTTGCAGAGTTAGAGGTTACAGAATGCGAGCCAGGTGAAAAAGGAAATACAGCAACAGGTGCTACAAAACCATGTACAGTTGAGACAGGTGCTGTTGTATATGTTCCACTTTTTGTAAATTTAGGCGACAAGTTGAAAATTGATACAAGAACAGGAGAATATTTATCTAGAGTATAAATAGAATCTATAAAAAGCCGCTAAGCAGATATTTAAAAAAATAAAAACGAAGCGACCGGGAGAAAAGCAAAGGGGGAATTTCTCCCGGTTAAAAAATGATATGGGAATAAAATACATAGGTATTTCGTTTAAGTATACTTAGGAGGGAAAGTATGAGAAATAGTAGAAGTAGAAGGCATAGAAAAAGCAAAGCTCCAAAGATTTTAGCAGGAGTATTAGTTTTGGCTATTGTAGCCGTAGCAGTGATACTTGTAGTAGATATGATGGAAGGGAAAAAAGAGACAGTTGTTGCTAATCAAGATAGGAATGAAGTCAAAGAAGAGTCAACAAGAACAAAGAGACCAGATACGATTGAGACAGAAATCACGAAGATGAGTATGGTAGCAGATAAGAGAACACTTCGTGTGGGAGATTCCGTTCAATTATCTGTAAAGATTACTCCAAAGGATGCAACTTATCAGGAAGTTATTTGGACAAGCAGTAATGATGACTATGTTGAGATTACAGAAGATGGAAAGATGACTCCAAAAGAGAAGGGTGCGAATCATAAGGTGAAAATTACAGCTACTGCGGATGATGGTTCTGATATAAAAGTGACAAAGACTTTCCGAATTTTACCAAAGATTGATCCAGAACAGCCTATGGTAGCAATCACATATGATGATGGGCCACATCCGACAATTACAGAGCAAGTGTTGGATGCTCTTGAGGAAAATTATGCGGTGGCAACATTCTTTATGCTTGGAGAGAATATTGCGGGCAAGGAAGAATTTATTAAGAGAAGTAAAAATTTGGGAAATGAGCTTTGTAGTCATTCCTATGATCATCCACAGCTGACAAAATTAAGTGCAAAGAAGATTCAAAAGCAGATGGAAGATACCGATAAGCTTATAGAGGATATAATTGGAGAAAAAGCACCTCTTATGCGTCCTCCTTATGGAGCTTATAACCAAACGGTAAGAGATAATGTAGGAAAGCCAATGATTCTTTGGACGGTTGATACTCTTGACTGGCAACATAAAGATCCAGAGAAGACATATGAAGCTTGTATGGAAGCAAAAGATGGAGATATTATTTTAATGCATGATATTCAAGCTTGTAGTGGAGAGGCGGCAAGTAAGATTTATAAAGGATTCCAAGAAAAAGGATTCCAGCTTGTCACAGTAAGTGAGATGTATGAGTCTAGAGGTCAAAAGTTCAAAAACGGTGGTTCTTATTTCCGCATGCCATGGTCTGAGGTAGAGGCGGCAAAGACAGCAACTGCTTCAGATACAACAAAGGCAGAAGAAGAAACTGAGACAGAAGTAAAAACTGAGACAGAATCTAATACAGAACAATCTGAAGATAAGACAGAAAAAAAGACAACTTCTAAGAAAAAAACGACTAAGAAATCTACGACAACGACAGACGAAAAAAATGAATAAAATAAAAAAACGATGATGTTTTAAGTAGCATCATCGTTTTTTCTTCCTATATTGAGAAATAAACTTTATTCAGAAAAGTATTTTTGTTTTATAACATCTATAGGCATCTCTTGTCCTGTCCAAATTTTAAATGAAGCAGCACCTTGGTATAGGAGCATATACAGTCCATTCATAGTAGGACATCCAATTTCCTTAGCCATGCGAAGAAGTTTTGTTTCTCTAGGATTATAGATAACATCTGTGACGATTAATTCTGGTCTTAGCATGGAAGCGTCATCTATGATGCAGTTATCTGTATTAGGTGCCATACCAACAGAAGTACCGTTTGTCAAGACATCGCTTGTCGCAATAGATTTTTTGAGAGCTTCCTTATCTGCTAAATCATAAAGGGTGCATTTGCAGGAGGTTTGTTTATTTAATCTATCGACAGTTTTTTGAGCTCGCTCAAAGAAAGCATCTTTTACGTTAAATACATCAATTTGAGAGAGACCGTCCAAGGCTGCTTGAACTAAAATAGCAGTTGCAGCTCCACCAGCTCCAAGCAGAGTCATTTTTTTGCCGATAATGGAAAATCCTGCATCTTCTATAGCTTTCATATATCCAGTTCCGTCTGTAATATGACCAGTTAAGACGCCATTATCATTGACAACCGTATTGACAGCGCCAATAATTTCAGAAGCATCAGAGAGCCTATCCATATATTCACATATTTTATTTTTATCTGGCATTGTGACATTGAGGCCGCGGAATCCTAAAACTTTAAGTCCTTCCATCGCAGTTTTTAGATTATCACAGTCTACGTCAAAGGCGAGATAAGCATAATCAAGACCTAGCTGTTTGAAAGCTTCGTTATGCATTGCTGGCGAAATACTGTGGGAGACTGGACTTCCAAGTAATCCGCAGAGTGTTGTTTTTCCAGTAATTTGTTGAGACATTTTTGTTCATTCCTTTCTAAGTTATGATATAATTTACTATAAAAGTCCTTGCGAGAATATACGTTGGAGTATGCTTATAGACATAGATATATGTCATTTGACTTTTATAATGAAAAAACTATATATAGTGTAACAGAAAAAAATTTTTTGTCAACACATTAATACTTTAAATAGAAAAAGCAACAAAACTTATAATAAAAATTTTTAATTATAAAATAGGGCAATTGAATTTTTGTCCATGAAAGTAATCGGAAACGATATATTTATAGAGGAAAAGAGGTAGAAACTATGAGTATGAATGACACACCGAGATCAGAGAGACTCCATATTGCTCTTTTTGGAAAGAGGAATGCTGGAAAATCCAGCGTAATTAATGCGATGACGAACCAAGAATTAGCAATTGTATCTAATATAAAAGGAACAACGACAGATCCTGTCTATAAAGCGATGGAAATCTTGCCGATTGGACCTGTTGTATTAATTGATACACCAGGATTGGATGATACAGGAGAACTTGGAGAGCTTCGTGTAAAAAAGACGATGGAGGTGCTCCGAAAAACAAATGTAGCCATGATTATTTTGGATGGCAAAGAGGGAATGACAGAAGTGGAAGAAGAGCTTCTTCATTCTCTAAAAAAAGAAAAAATTCCGACTATTTTAGTTTTAAATAAATGTGATTTGCTAAATGAGCAGCAGATAAAGGAAATAAAAGAAAAAGTAAAGGAAGAAATTCCATTTATCATAATTTCTGCATTGAAAAAAATTGGAATAAACGAATTAAAAGATAAGCTTGCTTCGTATGTTATGAAAGATGAGAGGGAAGAGAAGGTTATTGTAGGAGATTTGATTGAGCCAGGGGATTTTGTTGTACTTGTCGTGCCGATTGATAAGGCTGCGCCAAAGGGAAGATTAATTTTGCCGCAGCAGCAGACAATTCGTGATATTTTGGATGCTAATGCAATCTCTGTCGTAGTGAAGGAGACGGATTTAAAAGAAACATTAAGAAAACTTGGAACAAAGCCATCTATAGTTATCACAGACTCACAGGCATTTGAGAAGGTGGCAAAGGATACTCCAGATGATATCCGTCTGACTTCATTTTCTATTTTATTTGCCAGATATAAGGGAGAGTTAGAAGAACTTGTAAGGGGGGCCAGAGCAATCGAGACATTAGAAGATGGGGATAAAATTTTAATGTCTGAGGGATGTACACATCATAGACAATGTGGTGATATTGGAACAGAAAAACTCCCTAATTGGATTCGAAAATATACGAAAAGAGATTTAGTTTTTGAGACGAGCAGTGGAATGCATTTTCCAGAAGATTTAACAAAGTATAAGATGATTGTACACTGTGGAGCCTGTATGCTCAACGAAAAAGAGATGAAAAGTCGTATTAAGATGGCGAGTACAGAGGGGATTCCAATTGTAAATTATGGAGTGCTTATCGCATATCTTAAGGGAATTTTAGATAGAAGTTTGGAGCCTTTTGGAATTTAATTTATAATGAATTCTCATATCCTTGTGACTTTAGATATGAGAGACTATCACGGATAGTTTTTGCTTCATAAATGGAGGAAGTTTCGTATTTTAAATATGTAGACCAAATATATGGACTATTGGAAGTTGGAATATTTATTTTAAATTGTAAAGAAAAAATACTTGACATCACTTTCAAACTTCGCTATAATAGTCACTTGTAAAGGCGAAAACCTTTACATATTTAAGAAGGAAAAGCCCACTTCATTCGCTGTGGGATAGTAAAACTGATTGTTTGAGAGGATGGCTTATGGAAAAAATAGTAGAACAAGCATTGCTATATGATTTTTATGGTGAGCTGTTGACAGAACATCAGAAGCAGATTTACGAAGAACATGTATTAAATGATTTATCCACCAGCGAGATTGCGTCGATTTCTGGTATTAGTCGTCAGGGTGTCCATGATGTGGTAAAGCGGTGCGACCGTATTCTGTATGGATATGAAGGAAAACTACATTTACTTGAAAAGTTTTTGAAGGCGAAGAAGATGGTAGAACAGATTAATCATCTGGCATCGAGTATTCTAACTATAGAAGAGGAACAAGAAATTAGACAAAAGGTAGAAGAAATCGAAAAAGTATCTCATTCCATTTTAGAGGAATTTTGAGGAAAGGAGGATTGGGCATGGCATTTGAAAGTTTATCGGACAAATTGCAAAATATTTTTAAAAATCTTCGAAGCAAGGGTCGTTTGACAGAGGCGGACGTTAAGGAAGCGATGAAGGAAGTAAAGAGAGCACTCTTGGAGGCGGATGTCAATTTTAAAGTTGTAAAACAATTTATCAAAACAGTGACAGATCGAGCAATCGGACAGGATGTACTTAGTGGATTGAATCCAGGACAGATGGTTATCAAAGTCGTAAAAGAAGAGATGGAGACACTTATGGGCTCCGATATGACAGAGATTGAGTTAAAACCTGCGTCAGACATAACGATTCTCTTGATGGCTGGTCTTCAAGGTGCTGGTAAGACGACAACTACAGCTAAGATTGCGGCGAAGATGAAGCAAAAGGGAAGAAATCCCCTACTTGTTGCCTGTGATGTGTATCGTCCAGCAGCGATTAAGCAGTTGCAGATTAACGGTGATAAGGTGAAGGTTCCTGTCTTTACGATGGGAGATAAGAAAAATCCAGTAGATATTGCCAAGGCGTCGGTAGAGCATGCAAAGGCGAATGGATTTAACTTAGTTATTTTGGATACTGCTGGTCGACTTCATGTAGATGAAGATATGATGGACGAGCTTGTCAATATTAAGTCAAATGTAGATGTGACACAGACTATTTTAGTTGTCGATGCTATGACTGGACAGGATGCAGTTAATGTAGCGAATATGTTCCAAGAAAAAGTTGGAATTGACGGTGTTATTTTGACGAAATTAGACGGTGATACGAGAGGTGGTGCTGCACTCTCGATTCGAGCAGTGACAGGGAAGCCGATTTTATATATTGGTATGGGTGAGAAGTTAGAAGATTTGCAGCAATTCTATCCAGATCGTATGACAAGCCGAATTCTCGGCATGGGTGATGTTCTTACGCTTATTGAGAAGGCTCAAAACACCGTGGACGAGGAGAAAGCAAGAGAATTAGAAAAGAAAATTAAAAAAGCGGAATTTGGATTTGATGACTGGTTAGACCAGATGGCTCAGGTAAAAAAGATGGGCGGTATCGCAGATATTTTGTCTATGATTCCTGGTATGGGCAGTCAGTTAAAAAATGTACAGGTAGATGATACTGCATTTGACCGTATTGAGTCTATTATTTATTCTATGACACCAGAGGAGAGATCAAATCCTTCTATTTTGAATCCTTCCAGAAAGAAAAGAATTGCGAAGGGAGCTGGAGTTGATATTTCAGAGGTGAATAAGCTTTGCAAACAGTTTGAGCAGGCGAGAAAAATGATGAAGCAAATGTCAGGAATGATGGGTAAAGGTGCTAAAAGAGGAGGCGGCCTAGGCGGCTTTAAACTTCCTTTTTGAGACATATAGAAAAACAATTATTAAAAGTTAAGAGGTGTAAAATTATGGCAGTAAAAATGAGATTAAAAAGAATGGGACAGAAAAAGGCTCCTTTTTATAGAGTCGTAGTAGCAGATGCAAGAGCTCCAAGAGATGGAAGATTTATCGATGAGATCGGTGTTTATGATCCAAATCAGGATCCTAGCCTAATTAAATTCGATGAAGAAGCTGCAAAGAAATGGTTAGCAAATGGTGCTCAGCCAACAGATACAGTTGCTAAATTACTAAAAGCTGCAGGTATCGAGAAATAAAGTTTGTTTCCACTCACGGAGGGAAAAGGTATGAAAGAACTAGTAGAAGTAATTGCTATTTCTTTAGTAGACCACCCAGAGCAGGTTGTTGTGACAGAAAAAGAGACAGATCATGCCATTTTATTAGAGCTTCACGTAGCTCCAGATGATATGGGTAAGGTGATTGGTAAGCAGGGAAGAATTGCGAAGGCATTTCGTACTGTCGTAAAAGCAGCTGCGTCTAGAGGTGAGAAGAAAGTAGTTTTAGAAATTATTCAGTAAAGAAAGGGGATGCTATTATGGCATCCCTTATTTACTATGAAACCCTGCGAATCCTAGCCGAAGGCGAAAGATAAACAGTTGGTTTCATGTACACAAAGGTACTTAATGAAGCGAGCTTGTAAAGCGAAGCTGAATATTAGTACCGACTGTGCACTATGAAAGTCCCTGTCAAGCAAAGAGACAGAATCAGTGAGAATAATAGGAGATAAAAATGGAAGATTTATTACAGATTGGTGTAATTACAACGACACATGGACTAAGGGGAGAAGTAAAAGTCTTTCCAATGACAGACGATATAAATCGTTTTCACGAGCTCAATGAAGTAATTTTAGAAAGCAAAGGGGAGAAAATATTGCTTCATGTGCAGAGTTGTCGCTTCTTTAAGCAGTTTGTTATTTTAAAATTTAAAGAATTTAATGATATTAATCAAATAGAAAAGTATAAGAGAGCTCCTCTTTATGTGACAAGAGAAAATGCAGTTCCACTTGAGGAAGATGAATATTTCATCGCAGATTTAATTGGGATGAGGATTATTACAGAGACTGGAATTGAGCTTGGAATATTGAAAAATGTAATTGCGACAGGAGCCAATGATGTGTATGAGGTAGAACTTCCACAGGGGGGAGAGGTGTTAATTCCAGCAGTAAAGGAATGCATTTTGGATGTCGATATGGAGGCGGGCGAAATGATTATTCACCTTATGAAAGGATTGATAGGTGAATGATGAATTTTTATGTTTTAACTTTATTTCCAGAAATGATTGAGCAGGGAATGAATACAAGTATCATTGGAAGAGCGATAGAAAATGATTTACTTCATATGGAGGCAATTGATATTAGAGAGTACTCAAAAGATAAGCATAAGAGAGTGGATGATTATCCATACGGTGGAGGTGCTGGCATGGTGATGCAGGCAGAGCCAATTTCTCTTGCATACGAAGAATTAATAGGAAAACTTCGAAAGAAACCGAGGGTCATTTATCTTACTCCATGGGGAAATGTATTTAACCAAAGTATGGCGAAGGAATTTGCAAAAGAGGAAGATTTAATTTTTCTCTGTGGGCATTATGAAGGAGTCGATGAGAGAATTTTGGAGGAGATTGTGACAGATCCTGTGTCGGTTGGAGATTATGTTCTCACAGGAGGAGAGCTGCCTGCTATGGTTATGATGGATGCTATTTCAAGAATGGTTCCAGGAGTTTTAACAAATGATTCTTCCAAGGAGATGGAATCTCACGAGGGGAATCTTCTTGAGTATCCACAATATACAAGACCAGCTGTTTTTCATGAAAAGGAAGTTCCAGCTGTATTGCTCTCAGGTCATCATGCGAATATTGAGAAATGGAGACGAGAGCAATCCATCGAGAGAACGAAAAAATATCGTCCAGATCTGTTGGAAAAAGCAGAACTCACGGAAGAGGAGAAAAAACTATATCGAAGTAATTATTAAAAAAATTGAAAAAAGTAATTGAAATACAAAAAAAAATATGGTATGATGTGGTAGTTGTGAATAGCTAGATGGTCCTCTGTTACGAAGTCATCAAAATTTTTAGGATGACATTTGAAAATAAATCGAGCAAAAACAAGCTAGTAGAGGAAAGTAGTATTAAGAACATCTAAAATAAAAGGAGGTCACACAAATGAATAATATTATTAAAAATATCGAAGATGCTCAGTTAAAGGCAGAAATCACTCCATTTAGAGTGGGTGACACAGTAAGAGTACATGCAAAAGTAAAAGAAGGAAACCGTGAGAGAATCCAGGTATTCGAGGGAACTGTTTTAAAAAGACAGAACGGTGGAATTCGTGAGACTTTTACTGTTAGAAAACAGTCTTCAGGTGTAGGTGTGGAAAAGACATGGCCATTACACTCTCCAGTTATTGAGAAAATTGAAGTAATTAGAAGAGGTAAAGTAAGAAGAGCTAAGTTAAACTACTTACGTCAGAGAGTTGGTAAGAAAGCAAAAGTAAAAGAATTAATCAAATAATAGTGAGAATACTTTGAGCTATTAGGAGACTTCTTAAAAATGTTTCAAAAGTAGGAGGGATTGCATAAATAATTGCAAAACCAAGACTTTTGGGACATTTTTTACTATAAAAGTCTCTGTCAAACGGGCGGGTAAGGTTATTTACACTTGTCCATATATTTGATGAGCTAAGCTGTATGAGCATGTAGGATGATAGTGAGGAGTGCGAGTGCAGGTGGCGATGGAGTATATAGCGATTTTTAGGAAAATCTCTGTTAAGGAGAGAATAAAATGAGTCCAAAACCTATAAAAAAAAGAAGAAAAGCGATTCGAATACAGGAATATTTTCAGTGGGTCTTTCCGATGATTGTTAGTATTATTCTTGCTTTTTTGATTACTCAGATTTTGGGAAATGCGATGATAGTAAAGGGAGATTCGATGGCTCCTGTTTGTAAGCAGGGAGATATTGTACTAATAAATAAAATTTCTTATCGCTTTAAAAATCCAGAGAGAAATGATATTATTGTATTTAATGTGAATACATTAAATACAGAAGATTTAAATGCAGAGCCACATTATACGCTAAGTCGTATTGTGGGAATGCCGGGAGAGACAATACAGATTAAGGATGGAGAATTATATATTAATGAGGAAAAAGCGGATAATCCTTATATAAAAGAGATAATTTTACAGCCAGGAGTCGAGATAGAACCAGTAAAATTAAAACAAAATGAATATTTTGTTTTGGGAGATAACTGTAATTTTAGTCAGGATTCTAGATTTGCAAATATAGGAAATATAAAAAAAGATGCGATGTTAGGAAAGGTTCTAGTATTATATTGACAAAAAGAAGGTGAAAAAAATGCATTTTCAATGGTATCCAGGTCATATGACAAAGGCCAAGAGAATGATGCAAGAAAATATAAAGCTGATTGATGTTGTGATTGAGCTTGTGGATGCGAGAATTCCTCTAAGCAGTAAAAACCCTGATATCGATCAATTAGCACAAAATAAAATCCGAATTATAATTTTAAATAAATGTGATTTGGCAGATCCTAAAAAGACAGAAGTTTGGGAACAATATTTTAAGGAAAATGGATACTTTGTAGCTTGTGCGAATGCGCAGAGAGGACAAGGTATCAAGCAAGTGAAGCAGCTTTTAGCTGAGGCTTGCAAGGAGAAGAAGGCGAGAGATGCCAAGAGAGGGATTAAAAATAGACCGACAAGAGCAATGATAGTTGGAATTCCAAATGTAGGAAAATCTACATTTATTAATAGCTTTACTGGAAAAGCTGCTACAAAAACTGGAAATAAGCCAGGTGTCACAAAGGGGAAGCAGTGGGTCAAAATCGGCAAGGATGTGGAGCTTTTAGATACACCAGGACTATTATGGCCAAAATTTGAGGATCAAGAAGTAGGACTAAATCTTGCCTATATCGGCTCAATTAAAGAAGAGATTTTAAATATATCAGAAATCGCTTTAGAATTAATTGGATTTTTGAGAGCGAATTATGAAGGTTCACTGAAAAAACGCTACGGGATAGAGGAAAAGGAAGAAAATGTAAAGGTTTTAGAAGAAATCGCAATTGCACGCTGTTGTAAGCAAAAGGGAGATAAAGCAGACCTGGAAAAAGCGGCATCTCTTTTAATGGACGATTTTAGAAGTGGAAAAGTTGCAAAAATTACATTGGAAGTTCCAAAGGAGCAGTAGCATATGAATATAAAAAAAGAGATTATTAGCACTATATTATACTTTATTATTATCTTTGCATTGGTATTTTTTACCATTCATTTTGTAGGGCAAAGAACAGTGGTAAATGGGCATTCTATGGATAATACTTTAAAGGATGGGGAAAGTCTGATTGTAGATAAGCTAACCTATCGTTTTTCAGATCCAAAGAGATATGATATTGTTATTTTTCCGTCTCCAGATGGAGATAATTCTTATTTTATTAAGAGAATTATTGGATTGCCGGGAGAGACGATCCAGATTATTGACGGGGAAGTATACATAGACGGAGAGCCTCTTAGAGAAAATTACGGAATTGAAAAAATTGAGTATTATGGAACTGCAGAGCAGCCATTGACTCTTTCTGAGGATGAGTATTTTGTGCTAGGAGATAATCGACCAGTTAGCCGAGATAGCCGATATGAGGATGTAGGTCCGATTAAGAAATCCGAGTTAAAGGGCAGAGCAATTTTAAGAGTCTGGCCATTTACGAGCTTTGGAAAAATAAAAAATGGAAATGCATAAAAAATGAGTCATATGTGAAAATAGAGAGTTTTGCATATGACTCTTTTCTTAAATGGAAAAATATAGTAATATAGAGAGGGAAATAGATGGTTGAGAAAAAAAGTATAAAGCAGATTCAAGAAGAGCTGGAAAACTGCATGGAAGAAAATCTATTAGTGATGCTTGAACAATTAAAAAGGGATGAGAGAGCAGGGATAAAAAAGCTAGTTCTTCGCGAACAAAAGAAGTTAGAGGCGAAAAAGGCAGAGTTGGCTAGAGTAGAAGAGATGAAAAGATACGAGAGAGAATATGAGGAGTATTCGTATATTTGTGGCATTGATGAGGTCGGAAGAGGACCACTCGCAGGACCAGTCGTAGCAGCAGCAGTTATTTTGCCAAAGGATTGCACGATTGTTTACATAAATGATTCTAAAAAACTAAGTGCAAAAAAACGAGAACAATTATATGATGAGATTATGGAAAAAGCAGTGGCGGTTGGTGTCGGTATGGCAAGCCACGAGAGGATTGATGAGATTAATATTTTGCAGGCTACTTATGAAGCGATGCGAGAGGCAATCTCTCATTTAACTGTGCAGCCAGACTTACTATTGAACGATGCAGTCACAATTCCTAAAATAGAGATAAGGCAAGTTCCGATTATTAAGGGAGATGCAAAGAGTATTAGTATTGCAGCGGCGAGTATTATCGCCAAGGTGACGAGAGACCGCATGATGGAGGAATTTGACGATATTTATCCAGAATATGATTTTGCCAGTAATAAGGGATATGGAAGTCAAAAACATATCGATGCACTGAAAAAATATGGATTGACAGATATTCATAGAAAAAGTTTTTTGAAAAATATACCTTATGAAACAACGTAAGCTGTTTTTCGCTCGAAGGGTATAAGAGGAGGTATGCCCCAGAGGATATTCTTTTTGGGGAATAGGTCTTGAATTAATAGACGTTGAAAAGTCTAGGTTATGCTATGGGATTTATTAGATGGGTAAATATTATGAAAAGGAGATAGGAGAAAAAACGAGAAGAGAAAAAAATAGAGAGAAGGGAAAGAGAGCAGAAACGATTGCCTGCAGGTTTTTAGAAAAAAATGGATGTCAAATAAAAGATAGAAATTTTAGATGCAGGCAGGGTGAGATTGACATTATTATGTGGGATGACAGGGTATTAGTTTTTGTAGAGGTAAAATACCGTTTGAATGATAGATATGGATATCCAGCAGAAGCAGTGACGATTGCAAAGCAAAGAAAAATATACTATGTCGCAGATTATTATAGATATCGGTATCATATTGGAGAAAAAATAGAGTGTCGGTTTGATGTCATCGAAATGTTAGGCAATAAAATTAGATGGATTAAAGATGCGTTTTGACATTTAAAAATAGATTACGATATATCAGCTAGGTTATAATTGTCGTCTTTATGGGTGAGGAATAATGATTTTATATCGGCAGTGAGATTTAATTTCTATTTGGTATAGAGTGAAAGGTGGAAGAGATGAATTATAAATTTAAATATGCTTCCCGGGAAGCGTCAACAATTTTAAATGAAAAGAATGGTTTGCTTTATATTACATTTCCAAAGTTGGCAGTGGAAAAGGATTTAATCCACGGCTGTTCTACGAGAATAGGTGGTGTCAGTGAGGGGATTTTTTCCAGTATGAATTTAAGCTTTACAAGAGGAGATAATAGTGAGCATGTGAGAGAAAATTATCGAAGAATTGGAAAGGCAATTGGGATTGATGAGACAAAGTTAGTGTTTTCTGATCAGGTGCATAAGACCGTTATTCATGTGGCGACGAAAGAAGATATGGGAAAGGGTATTATTAAACCAAGAGAACTAAAAGAAATTGATGGACTTGTAACAAATGAGACAGGAATTCCGATGGTGACTTTTTATGCGGACTGTGTTCCTCTTCTTTTTTATGATCCAGTAGAGCATGTGGCGGGTATGGCACATTCTGGCTGGAAGGGGACTGTTGCTAAAATTGGAGAAAAAATGGTACAAAAGATGAGTAGTCTTTATGGCACAAAGCCAGAAAATATTATTGCAGCAATTGGTCCATCCATTTGTAAATCTTGTTATGAAATTAGTGAGGATGTTGCACTAGAGTTTGAGAGAGCATTTCCAAAGGAGCAGGTGGAAATTTTTCTAGAGTCGAAAGAAAATCATAAATATCAGCTTGACCTTTGGAAGGTAAATGAGTATATTTTAACAGGGGCAGGAATTAAGAGAGAAAATTTAGATATAACGAATCTTTGTACCTGCTGTAATAAAGAGCTTCTTTTTTCTCATAGAGGAAATAAAGGAAAGAGAGGGAATCTTGGAGTATTTATGTGCTTAAAGGAAAGATAAAATAAAGAGAGAGGTTGAGAGCGTGAAGCAAAAAAGACAAAAAGGACATAAAATTAAGGAAGTGCTTCCAGGAAGTATCGCGCAGGAGCTTGAAATAATACCAGGAGATAGAGTAATCGCCATAGATGATAATTTAATCAAAGATATGTTTGATTACTATTATTATGAGAAAAATGAGAATATTGAAGTATTGGTAGAGACAGAAGAGGGAGAACAATATATTTTTGAGATAGAAAAGGAGTATGGAGAAGAGCTTGGAATTGTTTTTGAGTCAGAACTTATGGATTCCTATCAGTCCTGTCACAATAAATGTATTTTTTGTTTTATTGACCAGATGCCAAAGGGAATGAGAGAGACACTTTATTTTAAGGATGATGACTCGAGACTCTCTTTTTTATACGGCAATTATGTCACTTTAACTAATATGACTCCAAAAGATATTCAGCGTATTATTGATTATAAAATGATGCCAATTAATATTTCCGTTCAGACAATGAATAAAGAGCTTCGCTGTAAGATGTTGCATAATCGATTTGCGGGTGATGCGCTTCGTTTTTTGGATGATTTTTATGAGAGTGAGACATTGATGAACGGCCAGATTGTACTTTGTAGAGGAGTGAATGATAGAGAAGAATTAGAGTACACATTGCAGCAATTAATGGCATATTATCCAGTGATGCAAAGTGTATCCATTGTGCCTGTAGGACTTACGAAATATCGAGAGGGACTTTTTCCGCTCACAGTTTTTACGAAAGAGGATGCTCAGTACTTGATTGAACAGGTGGAACGTTTTCAAAAAAAGGCGCTTGCGATTGGGGGAACGCATTTTGTTCATGCGAGTGATGAGTGGTATATATTGGCAGATAGACCGTTTCCCGAGGAGGAAAGTTATGACGGATATTTACAGTTAGAAAACGGTGTCGGTATGATGCGCAAGTTTTGGAATCATTTCGAGGATGCCTTTGCAGCTGTGGAGGGGGATGATAGAAAGAGATCGCTCTCCATTGCCACGGCTAAGCTTGCTTATCCGACAATTGATAAAGTAGCAAGAAGGATAGAAAAAAAATTTCCTAATATAAAGATTCATGTATATTGTATTAGAAATGAGTTTTTTGGGGAGACAATTACCGTATCAGGTCTTCTTGTGGGGCAAGATATAATAAATCAGCTAAAGAATCAGCAACTAGGAGAGCGATTACTTCTTCCAGCAAATGTCTTGAATGTAGATAATCCTATTTTTTTGGACGATATTACACTAGAAGAAATGCAAAAAACTTTACAACTTCCGATAGATATTGTACAATCAAATGGAGAAGACTTTTTAATGAAAATATTGCGATGAAAGTTCTTGTCAAGCGGGGGGGGAGAAAGACAAATTTATTTGTCTTTGTTCGGATATCTGACTGACTAAACGGTGTGAATATGTAGTACGATAGTGCGAAATGTGAATATTGTAGCGATTGTGGGAATGCCATAGGCGTGAAGTAATCGTTGGACTTTTATCTATAGTTATTGAAAAAGCTGATATCAATAGATGAATAGAA
Organism: uncultured Blautia sp.; assembly: GCA_964439395.1. Lineage (GTDB taxonomy): Bacteria > Bacillota > Clostridia > Lachnospirales > Lachnospiraceae > JAUUSJ01. The sequence goes on from CAYTNV010000027.1 coordinate 40,495, forward strand.
GGTGATAAATTATGAGTAAACCAATTGTAGCGATTGTGGGAAGACCAAATGTAGGAAAGTCCACATTATTTAATTCAATTGCAGGGCAAAAGATTTCGATTGTAAAGGATACTCCAGGTGTGACGAGAGATAGAATTTATGCAGATGTTACCTGGTTAAATTATAATTTTACAATAATAGACACAGGTGGAATTGAGCCAGAGACAAACGATTTAATTTTATCAAGAATGCGTGAACAGGCTGTAACAGCGATGGAGACGGCAGATGTTATTATGTTTTTGGTGGATGTAAGACAAGGTCTTGTGGATGCAGATTTTAAGGTGGCAGATATGCTTAGGCGGTCTCACAAGCCAATTTTGCTTGTCGTAAATAAGGTAGATGATTTTAAGAAATGGATGCCAGATGTATATGAATTTTATAATTTAGGACTCGGAGACCCAATTCCGATTTCAGGATCTTCTAAGCTTGGACTTGGAGATATGCTTGATGAGGTAGTAAAATTCTTTGACACAGAAGATATAGAAGAAGAGGAGGATGAGCGACCTAAGATTGCCATTATCGGTAAGCCAAATGTAGGCAAATCTTCCATTATTAATAAATTATTAGGGGAAGAGCGTGTGATTGTGTCGGATATTGCGGGCACAACGAGAGATGCCATTGATACTGTTATCACAAAAAATAATAAAGAATATATTTTTATTGATACTGCTGGTCTTCGAAGAAAGAGCAAAGTAAAAGAAGAGTTAGAAAGATATAGTATTATTCGTACGGTTACCGCAGTAGAGAGATGTGATATTGCTGTCTTAGTTATTGATGCGACAGAAGGTGTCACGGAGCAGGATGCAAAAATTGCAGGAATTGCTCATGAAAGAGGAAAGGGTGTTATTATTGCGGTAAATAAATGGGATGCTATCGAGAAGGACGATAAGACTATTTATAAATTTACGAATAAGATTCGAGATACATTATCTTATATGCCATATGCAGAGCTTATTTTTATTTCCGCAAAGAGTGGTCAAAGGCTTCCAAAACTTTTTGAGTTAATTGATGCAGTTATTGAAAATCATGCCCTCAGAGTGCAGACTGGTGTGTTAAATGAAATTTTATCTGAGGCGACAGCAATGAAGCAACCACCTTCAGATAAGGGAAAGAGATTAAAGATTTATTATATTACGCAAGTATCTGTAAAACCACCAACCTTTGTCTTATTTATTAACGACAAAGAATTGATGCATTTTTCTTATACAAGATATATTGAAAACCAGATTCGAGATACATTTGGTTTCCGCGGAACTCCAATTCGTTTTATTGCTAGGGAGAGAAAGGAAAAATAAAATGGCAATTTATATTATTGTGACGATGGCGATAGGATATTTGCTGGGATGTTTCCAGACAGGATATTTTATAGGAAAAAGAAATGATATCGATATTCGAGATTATGGAAGTGGAAACGCAGGTGCAACCAATGTTCTTAGAACATTAGGAAAGTTACCTTCTTTTATTACTTTTTTAGGTGATGCGCTCAAGGGATTTTTATGGGTTCTCTTAATTAAATATTATTTAGGACCTACATTATTTCATCTCAATGGAGAGCAAACAAGAATTGTGGCACTTTTGGCAGGATTTGCGGTAGTGCTTGGACATAATTATCCGTTTCAGATGGGATTTAAAGGTGGAAAGGGAATTTCTACGACAGCAGCAGTAATGTGTGCTTTTGATGTAAGACTTGGAATTTGTAGTTTTATTATTTTTGCATCGATTGCATTTTTTACTAGATATGTATCTTTAGCTTCTATTTGTCTTTCTATTGCGCTTTTGATAGAAATGTATATTTTTACAAGGAATTGGATTTTTGTGGCAATTACATTATTGTATACAGTTTCTGCCATATATCGCCATAGAGCGAATATAGGGAGATTACTAAGTGGTACAGAGAGTAAGATAGGGCAAAAGGTCGAAATTAAAAAATAAAAAATGGGAGATCTCGCATTACTCTCGCAAGCAACGAGCCAAATAAATATATAAACATATCCATTTGGCAATTGCTGTGAGAGTAAAATGCCCTGCCGTTTATGACGGGGTATTTTATTCTGCGAGTGTCTCCCATTTTTCATATAATTCGAGAAGAGTATCGTCAATCTCAGCCTTTTTAGTAGATAATTCGATTAAGATAGCGCTATTTGTAGCATTTTCTGGAAGGGCTAATTCTTCCTCCAGTCTAGTTGATTCTTCCTCTAATTTGGAAATTTCTTTTTCTATACGCTTTAAATCATTTTCTTTTTTTCTTTGTCTAGCAGCTTCTTCTTTTGCTTTTTTCCAATCTTCCTTGCCAGCAGAGGTGCCTTCTTTTGCTGGAATAACTTCTTCAGCAGCAGTGGAAAGAAAAGCAGTTTTTTGTTTTTCTTCTATATAATAATCATAGTTTCCGCCGAAATTTAGAAGGCCATTTGGGGTGAGCTCTAGGATGCGAGTGGCTGTTTTATTAATAAAATAACGGTCATGAGAGACATACAGAACAGTTCCTGTATAGTTTCTTAAAGCCTCCTCCAAAATTTCTTTTGAGTAGATATCTAAATGGTTTGTAGGTTCATCGAGGATAATGAAGTTTGCATTAGAGAGCATAAGCTTTGCAAGTGAGACGCGACCTCTCTCGCCACCACTTAGACTACGAATTGGTTTAAATACATCATCACCTGTAAATAAAAAGGCAGCCAATATATTGCGAATTCTACTATTTAGAAGATGAGGATAGGCGGTTCGAATTTCCTCAAAAATAGTTAAATCATCGTGAAGAACCTGTTGTTCCTGGTCGTAATAGCCAATCTTAACTTTTGAACCAAGCTTGAATTTTCCAGTATCTGCGGCGAGATATTTATTTAAAATTTTTAGGATGGTTGTCTTTCCTGTCCCATTATCTCCGATGAGAGCCACTCTCTCTCCACGTTTAATGTCCATCTCTATATTTTGAAAGAGAAGCTTGTGATTGAATGATTTAGAGAGGTTTTCTACTGTAAGTACATCATTTCCACTTATCATTTCTGGTTCTAATGTGATACGCATTGTTCTTTGATATTCCTGTGGTTTTTCCACAATCTCGATTTTATTTAAGAGCTTTTCGCGGCTTTCTGCACGCTTAATTGATTTTTCTCGATTAAAAGAACGAAGCTTTGTAATAACTTCTTCTTGATGCTTAATTTCACGTTGCTGGTTTTCATATTCTCGTCTTTTGGCTTCTATAAGTTTTGCTTTTTTTTCCATATAAGTGGAGTAATTTCCCTTATAAATATGAGAATTTCCATTTTCTAGCTCTACAATCTTTGTTACAACTCGGTCTAGAAAATAGCGGTCATGGGATACGATAAATACACTACCTGGATAGTTAGATAAAAAGGTTTCAAGCCAAGCAATAGAATTCATATCTAGATGGTTTGTGGGCTCGTCAAGTAAAATTAAATCTGGTGTAGATAGAAGAAGTTTACCGAGAGCAACGCGGGTTTTTTGACCTCCAGATAGGGTGGAGACAAGTTTAGAAAATTCCTCCTCTGTAAACCCGAGACCTTTTAAGATTCCAACAATTTCGCTTTTATAGCTATATCCGTTTGCTAATTCAAACTGGTGAGTGAGTTTAGAGTAGGCTTCTAATAAGTCTGGAAGCTCTTCTTTAGAGGTATCCTTCATTTCTTTTTCCATGCGACGAATCTTTTCTTCCATTAAAATGATATCTTTTTTGACTTCCAAAAGCTCATCATAGATTGTATTTGTAAAATCATAGTCTTGATGTTGGGCGAGATAACCGACAGTTTTCCCTTTTGATACAATAACTTCTCCATTATCTTTTTCCAACTCATTCATAATAATTTTGAATAATGTAGATTTGCCAGCTCCGTTTATTCCGATAAGAGCAGCTTTTTCTTTGTCTTCTATAAAAAAAGAAACATCTTTCAATATTTCTTTAATTCCAAATGATTTATCAATATGTTGACAAGATAAAATCATAGTATTTCCTCCTATGCTCTACGAGTATACTTTAATAAATAAAATAATAAGTTTATTTTTCGTGTTTTTAGTAGAAATTTAGTGCAAACAATCTTTTTCATTGTAGCATAATGAAAAAAGCTTGTAAATAATGCAAAAGCAATTTGACAAAGAAAATAGCTTTTGATATGATAAAAATAATGTTTAAAGGAGGAATATAAGGAATGGAAGACAATAAGGCATTGGAAAGGGAAAGCGGCGGTAAGGAGATATCGCCGGCCGTTATTAAACGACTTCCGCGTTATTATAGATATTTAGGAGAATTATTAGATAATGATGTAGTGAGAATCTCATCGAAGGATTTAAGTAAGCGAATGAAGGTAACTGCCTCTCAGATTCGACAAGATTTAAATAATTTTGGCGGATTCGGACAACAAGGATATGGATATAATGTCCAGTATTTATATAATGAAATTGGAAGTATTCTTGGATTAGATAAAGATAATCAGATTATTATTGTAGGAGCAGGAAATCTTGGACAGGCACTTGCGAATTATCAGGGCTTCCAAAAAAGAAGCTTTAAGGTGCTTGCATTATTTGATGCAAATCCACGTTTAGTAGGTATTACAGTGCGAGGTGTAGAAGTCTATGATATTGGAGAGTTAGAAAATTTTATTAAGGAGCATGATGTAAAAATTGCCGTGCTTACATTGCCTAAGACAAAGGCACCAAAGATGGCACAGGACATGGCAAAATGGGGTGTAAAGGCATTTTGGAATTTTGCGCCAATTGATCTTAATTTGCCAGATGATATTATTGTAGAAAATATGCATTTAGTAGAAAGTTTAATGACATTATCTTATCGTATTCACAATGCAGAATAAGAAATAGAATTGGGGTGGAATGAGTGGAGTACGCTGCGACTAGAGAAGAGATGCAGAGGATAGACCAATATACGATAGAGGAAATTGGAATTCCTGGTATGGTATTGATGGAAAAGGCAGCTATGGCAACCTGTGAGGAGATAATAGCTCGTTTTTCAAAAGATAAGACGATTCTCATCGTTACTGAGAGAGGGAATAATGGCGGCGATGGAATTGTGGCTGCGAGAATTTTATCTTCCTTAGGCTATAAAGTAGATATTTATGAGATTGGAGGCGTAAAGCGTGCGAGTGAGCAGTATGCTGCCCAAAAAGCGATCGCGATGCGCCTAGAATTATATTTTTTAGAGGAGTTTCCAGAAAATGACTATGATATAATAATAGATTCTATTTTTGGAGTAGGACTTTCCAGAGAGATATGTGGAATACAGAGAGAAATTATTGAAAAATTAAACAAAAAATCTGGTATAAAGATTGCAATTGATGTGCCATCTGGAATTGATGCTTCTACGGGAAAAGTTATGGGAATTGCTTTTTTGGCAGATTATACTGTGACTTTTGGGTTAAATAAAGTGGGATTAATTCTATATCCAGGTGCGGAATATGCTGGTGAAGTCATAGTAAAAGATATTGGATTTCCAAAAAAAGCGGTAGAGAAGATTGCACCAAAAGCATTATTTTATACAAAAGAAGATAGAAAAAAGCTGCCAAAGAGAAAGGCTGACTCGAACAAGGGAACTTATGGAAGAATACTTATTGTAGCAGGCTCAAAAAATATGTCTGGTGCAGCTTATTTTAATGCCAAGGCCGCATATCGAAGTGGCTGTGGTCTTGTGCAGATTTTTACACATGAGTCCAATCGTGTGATTTTGCAGACAAAGCTTCCAGAGGCGATACTTACAACTTACGAGGAGGAGATGGATGCAAAGGAAAAATTAAAAGAGGCGATAAAGCAGGCAGATATTATTGTTTTTGGCTCTGGTATGGGAAATACATATATTACGAGAAATTTGCTTCTTTTCGTGCAGAGTATTGTTAATGTTCCGATTGTGCTTGATGCAGACGGAATAAATTGTATCCATATGGAAGGGGAAGAATCCATCGAGCTTTCTAAGTTTTTGGCTCCTTGTATTATTACACCACATATGAAGGAGATGGCAAGATTAATGAGAATGGATATTCCATCTATTAAGGATGACATCATACGGACTGCGAAGCTTTGTGCAAAGCACAATCATATTATCTGTGTGTTAAAGGATGTAAGAACAGTTGTAATGGACGAGCAGAGCCAAACATATATTAATATAACAGGAAATCATGGAATGGCAAAAGGTGGTTCCGGAGATGTCTTAGCTGGAATTATTGGAGGATTACTTGCAGGAGGGCTAGAGCCAGTTGAGGCGGCCAGAATGGGAGTATTTTGTCATGGGATGGCTGGAGACTTTGCAAAGGAAGAAAAAGGAGCTTATAGTATGCTAGCTAGCGATATCATAGAGCAATTGCCATCTGTCCTAGGAGGAGAGAGATGAATAGTTATTTAAGAGTACACGCAATTATTGATTTAGACGCCATTAAAAAAAATGTGGAGCAGGTCAAAAAGGCAGTTGGCGATTCCACAAAAGTAATGGCGATTATAAAAGCTGATGGATACGGACATGGCTCTGTTCCATGTGCAAAAGCTCTGACAAAAATCGGGGTAGATGCATTTGGAGTGGCGATTATAGAAGAAGGTATTATTCTGAGAAAAAATGGGGTCAAACAGCCGATTTTAATTCTTGGATATACTTCTGAATATCAGATGAGTAGAATGATTCAGTATCAGCTTACTCAGACTGTATTTGAGCTTGGGATGGCAAAAAATATCTCAAAATATGCAGTTGCGTTAAATAAAAAGGCAAAAATACATATTAAAATTGACACTGGAATGAATCGTATTGGATTTAAAGATTGTGACGAGAACATCGCAATTATTAAAGAGATTAGTCAGCTTCCAAATATCGAGATAACAGGAGCTTTCACTCATTTTGCGAGAGCAGATGAGGAAGATAAGGCAGCTGCTTTAAAGCAGTTAAAGCGATATACAAATTTTGTCAACAAGTTAGAAAAAAATGGAGTACATATTCCAACGAAGCATATTTCAAACAGTGCTGGAATTATTGATTTTCCGCAGGCAAGATTTGATATGGTGCGTTCAGGAATTATGACATATGGGCTTTATCCTTCTGATGAAGTATCAAAAGAATTTCCGCTCTCCCCGGCTCTTAGTCTGAAGAGTCATATTATTTACTTAAAAGAAGTAGAAGCTGGAGAGGGAATTAGTTATAATCATATTTATGTAACAAAGAGAAAATCAAAGATAGCGACAATTCCAGTCGGATATGCAGATGGATATCCAAGAGCCTTATCTTCAAAGGGAAGAGTTTTAATAAGGGGGCAGTATGCACCGATCGTAGGTAGAGTCTGTATGGATCAATTTATGGTTGATGTCACGGATATTGATGGAGTGTCTGTTTTAGATGAAGTCACTTTAGTGGGAAGAGATGGTGAAAATACAATCTCAGTTGAAGAAGTTGCCAATATGGCAGGAAGCTTTAATTATGAGTTTGTCTGTGGAATTTCAAAGCGAGTTCCAAGGGTCTATATCGAGGACGGAGAAGTTTCTAAGATTGTGGACTATATGAACGCATAAATGGAGAATCAAGAAGAAGGAATAGGTGAATACTAAAAAGAGGAGTGGACAGTTTTCTTAGTTCTTAGTATACTCTCGATTTTTTTGGAAATAATATTAGTAACAAACTAGTTACTAGAGTAAAGATGGAGAGTGAGAACGTTGATGATAAAACGTGGAGATATATTTTATGCAGATTTAAGACCAGTAATTGGCTCGGAGCAAGGAGGCGTGCGTCCAGTGCTTATTATTCAAAATGATGCGGGAAATAAACATAGTCCTACTGTCATCTGTGCCGCAATTACAAGTAGAATGAATAAGGCGAAGCTTCCAACACATGTGGAAATAGAATGTCGCCAGTATGATATTTCCAAAGATTCTGTTATTTTATTAGAGCAAGTCAGAACGATTGACAAAAGAAGATTAAAAGAAAAAGTATGTCACCTGGACGAAAAAATATTAAGAAAAGTAAACCAAGCTCTGCTAATTAGCTTAGAATTAGATACATAGGCAGAGTTTACCAATAAGGGCATAAATCCCCTAGTTTTGCTATGGGGATCTAAGCATTAAAAAATACAATAAAGTAAGGAATAAAGGAGAAGGACGTAATTATGGAAGATCCTGGGGGGTTTAGCCTCATAGCTATTATTATTATTGCAATTTTATGCATCATAATTTGTATTTTATCTTATATCATTATATCAAAGAATGAGGCATTTCAAAAAAGATTTCGCAAGAAAGATTCTTCGGAGGAGGAGGAAAACGAGTACGAGGAGGAAATCAAAAATATTATTTTAGAGGGTCATGAACAAGGGGCGATTAAATCTCAAGAAGCAGTTATGCTCTCTAATGTATTTGAGTTTGGAGATAAAGAAGCGAAGGATGTCATGAGATTTCGACAAAAAATTGTGGGAATTGATGTGGAGACACCGCTTAGCGATGCCGTTCAATTTATGATTGATCAAAATTTCTCTCGTTTTCCACTTTATGAGGAAGATATAGACAATATTGTCGGTGTACTGCATTTAAAGGATGCACTTCGATACTATATGAAAAATAGACAGACGAATTTGCGAGAAATTGTAAGAGAAGCCTTTTTTATTCATGAGACGAAGGATATTAGTTCTCTTTTTCGAGAGATGCAATCAGAAAAAATACATATGGCTATTGTCCTAGATGAGTACGGACAGACAGAAGGAATTGTGGCGATGGAAGATATTTTAGAGATTATCGTCGGCAATATTTTGGATGAGTACGATATTGAGGAGAAAGAGATTGTCACACTCGGTAAAGAAGGAATGTATCTAGCGCAGGGAATGATTCGACTGGATAAATTAGAGGATATATTAAAAATTGAGTTTGACGAGGAAGTGGAGACATTAAGCGGATTTTTAGTAAATCAGCACGGTAGATTGCCAGAAGATGATGATGAGATTACGATTGAATATAAGGGATATAGTTTTAAGACTATGGATATTCATGATAGAGTCATTAGGCAAGTGAAAATTACAAAGCTTATTAAGGAAAGCAATCCCGAAAAAGATGAGGAAAAGAAAGAAAAGAGGCGGTCAAGAAGGGAAGCGTTCTTGACGTTATGATAAAAGAATGTTACACTAAATAAAAGTCCGATTGCTCCGCATTTTTGTGCTCTTGCAATCGCCACCCGCATTCTCACTTCGAGCTGCCGCTCTACGTGTTCATACGGGTTAGCCCATCAAATGTCCATGTATCTGCACATGCAAGCTTGTTCCGATACACGTCCACTTGATGGGACTTTTAGAGTAAAGTGAAAAAAAGAAAGGATGAAGGAATAAATGTCAGGACATTCAAAGTTTGCCAATATCAAACATAAAAAAGAGAAAAATGATGCAGCAAAGGGCAAAATTTTTACTGTAATCGGTAGAGAAATCGCCGTAGCTGTAAAAGAGGGTGGTCCAGACCCAGATAATAACTCAAGACTTCGTGATGTTATCGCAAAGGCAAAAGCAAATAATATGCCTAACGACACAATTGAGCGTGGTATTAAGAAAGCTGCTGGAGATGCAGGCTCTGTTAACTATGAGGCTGTAACTTATGAGGGATATGGTCCAAGTGGTATCGCTATTATTGTAAATGCATTGACAGATAATAAAAACCGTACAGCTGCTAACGTAAGAAACGCTTTCACAAAGGGAAGTGGAAATGTAGGAACACAGGGTTGTGTATCTTATATGTTTGATAAAAAGGGTCAGATTATCATTGACAAAGAAGAATGTGAGATGGATCCAGATGATTTGATGATGATTGCTCTCGATGCGGGGGCAGAGGATTTCGCAGAGGAAGAAGATAGCTATGAAGTAATTACAGATCCAGATGATTTCAGTGCGGTGAGACAGGCGCTTGAGAATGAGGGAATTGTCATGGTGGAAGCTGAAGTTACTATGATTCCACAAAACTGGGTAGAGCTTTCTTCTCCAGATGATATCAAAAATTTACAAAGAACATTGGATTTATTAGATGAAGATGACGATGTACAGAGCGTATATCATAACTGGGATGAATAATAAATAGACGACTAGGAGATAGTATAGATAGGTTATTACATAAAGTGTAATTTTCCTTAGATTTGGTCATAGCGAGCATCAAAAGTTTACTATCAAAAGAGAAATTTTTAGTAATATTCACAATATGGACATATAAAGTATTTATAATGCTAGGCAGGAAAGATGCAGATAAGCTACAGAGAAAATTTAGTCGATTTTGTTTACCAAAGTATTGGAATTAGTAAGAAAAAATTAGAACTTTGAGAATGAGAAGCCTCTTGCGATTTGCAGGGGCTTTCTCTGTACAAAAAAATATTTGTCAAGTTTAACTGTGGAAGTATATAGTAATAAAGGAAAGTGGAGATAAGAAAGTCTTTTCATAAGTAAATCCTTTCGTCTTTATGGATGGAACCTCATTATCTTTAGATAGTGAGAGTAAACCTTGTAAATTTGTTTAGTGACTGTAGTATTTTGATAGAGAAAGACAGATACTGTATTTGTATTTTGCTGTATAGAACGCAGTATACAGATAAAAAGAATTTTAGAATAAAAAGGAGATGGATATATGGGATATGGTTATTATGGAATGTTTGACCCAACTTATATTTTAGTTCTCATAGGAATTATTATTACGATGGTGGCATCTTCTAATGTGAAGACAACTTTTGCGAAATATAAGAAGGTAGGAAGTAGAAGAGGGATAACAGGAGCACAGGCGGCAGCGCAGATTTTAGCAAATGCGGGGCTTGCCAATATTCGTATTGAGAGAATTTCTGGAAGCTTGACAGACCATTATGATCCGAGAGCGAAAGTACTTCGATTGTCAGATGATGTATACAATTCAACTTCTGTAGCGTCAATCGGAGTGGCGGCACATGAATGCGGTCACGCCATTCAAGACCAGCAAAGCTACGCACCACTTCGCATCCGTAATGCGATTGTACCTGCGGTAAATATCGGAACGAATCTTTCCTGGCCGATTATTATTCTCGGTGTGATTCTCAGTATGAATCAGACCCTGATTCAGCTTGGAATTGTATTATTTTCACTTGGCGTAGCATTTCAGCTTATTACATTGCCAGTAGAATTTGACGCGTCAAGCCGTGCACTTAGAATTTTGGCTGATACGGGAATGCTATATGAGGATGAAGTACCGAAGACAAGAAAGGTATTAAAGGCGGCTGCTCTCACTTATGTGGCAGCGGCGGCAGCATCGATTCTGCAGCTTTTAAGACTTGTACTGTTGTTTGGGCGAAGGGATGATTAGCGCAGATGAAGATAAGGATACTTTCTGTTGGAAAGATAAAAGAGAGCTATTATCGAAAAGCGATTGAAGAGCTAAAGAAAAAAATTTCTACCTATGCTCCGATAGAAATCGTGGAGGTGGCAGATGAGAAAACTCCAGATAAAGCGAGTGTTCTTTTGGAGGAAAAAATTAAAGAGATAGAGGGCAAGCGCCTTCTATCTCATATTCGTTTCGATGAGTATGTATTTGCTCTTTGTATTGAGGGAGAGCAGATGACGACAAAGAAATTTAAAAATAAACTTTGTCAGTTAGTCAATCAGGAAAAAGAGAGCGTCGTATTTTTGATTGGAGGTTCTCTGGGGCTACATAAGGATGTGGTAGGGCGGGCGAATGCGAAGATCAGTTTTTCGGCTATGACATTTCCACATCAGATGATGAGAGTGCTTTTATTGGATCAGATTTATACAGCAATTCAGTGATGGAGAGGGGAAGTTTTAAATATACTTTGTGAAACAGCGCAAACTGTTTTCACTTGCAGGGCATAGAATGTGATATGCTCTCTCGGCTGTGCATTGATGAAATACTGGGTTTTTAAGTGAAAAGTATATTAATAAATAGAAAGAATTAACTTAATAGATAATATCTAAACTGGGACTATTTGTGATAGGGTTCTCCTCGCAGGATGCGAAAACTGCGGTAAATTTGCTCATATAAAATCATTGCCTGGACAGACGGGGAAAAATCCATATGGGATAAGGTTAAATTGTCTGCGGGTGTATTAGCCGGTAGGCAATGGATAAAAAAAGAAATATTAGGAATACCTTGGATACCATAGGTATCTAGCTGTTTGGCAAAGGCTTCTGAGGATATAGTATCACCATCGGTGGATATCGCAATACAGTATGTATTTTTTCTGAGTAATTTTTGGGCTACGATTTCATCTTTTACGGGAGTATAGTTGATTTTGCAGTAGCGACTTAGACGTTTTGCGAATTCCTCGATGGCTTTTTTTATTTGGGGTTCGATGGAATCTGTTTTTATATAGATAGAAAAATTCATAGTGTTCTCCTTTGGTGGTCGCTTATTGAGTTATTACTTTATATGCCCGTATAGGCTTATATAGTAAGTATTATGTTGAATATGTTGTAGATAAGTGAAAATTTAGTTATCCTTGCCAAGTGCATAGCTGAGATTTTATAGTGAAAGTTCATCGCTTGTTCTGTATGGTGTACTCCTATAATCATCACCGCATTTGTACTTCGCATTATCTTGTTATGTACGTATACGGATGAGTCTGTCAAAAACTCTATCAAATGCTGAGTCAAAAACAAGTAAACTTGCTTTGTCTTGGAGCCTGACAGGGACTTTCCTAGTATAATAATTATTTACAGGTTTTGCAAGAAAAATATTTGTATTTTTGATATTTTTATGGTATGATATAAACGTTGTGGATCAATAGCTCAGCGGATAGAGCAGCAGTTTCCGGAGCTGCGTGTCGGGGGTTCGATTCCCTTTTGATCCATAAGAATAAAAAGACTGTGTTCCTTGTATATGAGAATATGAGGGGCACAGTTTTTTTTGTATTGTATTGTGGGATGTCAAATGGCATAGGTTTTGAAACAATGGGAAGAGACGCCGAGATATCTGCTTGCTCTCTCGGCTGTGTACTGGCAAAACAGGAGAGAATATCTTGTTGTAGAAACGTGAAAAAATTTTAGATGTCATATATTCAGTTAGTTCTTTCTATAATTTATACTTTTCACTTATAAAATGATCTTAATAATAATAGCATATTCTTTTGTAAAGTATGATTAGCACCTAACTGATATGTTAGATGGCTAAATAAAAAATAATAATATCATATCATTTATGAAAAAATATATTTTTTGTCAAGCTACTAAAAGCTTTTATAATATAAAAAATTAAATTTTAAATTCAATGACAAATGATTTTTAATATGTTATAATATCACTGTATTTCCAAAATATGTATATTAGATTAACAAATGTATAGAACTTGCAAAGAAAAAAAGAACACGATATAATGAAGGAAAGAAGGCGATAAATATGGAAAAGGAGAATCATCTTGCAAGAGTTATCTCGCAGACAGAGGCAAAGGCAGAGTATGATGCAGCCTGTAAACGACTTTTGGCAAATAAAGTGATTCTTGCATGGATTATGAAGAGCTGTCTGGAAGAATATCAAGATTGTACTGTGGAAGAAATCGTAGAAAAATATATTCAGGGAATGCCACAGATTAGCCAAGTTGGAGTACATACAGATGAGACGAATCAAAGACTTGGTAGTGCTGGATGTATTAGTGAGACAGGAATGGAAGATACTACTCTGACAGAGGGAACGATTACGTATGATATTCGATTTTTTGCAGTAGTGCCAGTTTCAGGTGAAATGATTCGACTTATTATAAATGTAGAGGCGCAGGGGGATTATTATCCAGGGTATCCGATTGTGAAGAGAGGGATTTATTATTGCAGTCGGATGATTTCTGCACAGCATGGAACAGAGTTTGAAGATTCTCATTATGAAAAGATAAAAAAGGTATATTCCGTCTGGATTTGTATGAATCCTCCGAAGTATAAGAGAAATAATATTACGAGTTATAGGATTTGTGAAGAAAATATAATAGGAAATGCGAAGGAAAAAGTACAACATTATGATTTATTGACTGTTCTTATGTTGTGTCTGGGAACTGCTGAAGATAAAAATTATGAGGGAATATTGAAGCTATTGGAGGTTCTTTTATCCTCAAAAATGGAGGCAGAGGAAAAGAAAAAGATATTAAGGGAAGACTTTGGAATTGCAATGACGAGTGAGATGGAAAGCGAGGCGAGTGCTATGTGTAATTTGAGCGAATTAGTAGAAAGACAAGGGATTGAAAAAGGGATTGAGAAAGGAAGACAGGAAGGAATTAAAAAAGGAATCGAAAAGGGTGTGTGGAACGCAAATTTAGAGGCGATTAAAAATTTAATGGCAACATTAAAGTTGACAGCGAAGCAAGCTATGGATGCCTTGAAGATACCAGTAGAGGAACAGGAAAAGTATTTTGCGAAATTAAAGTAAAATATGTGATTTATAATGCAGATGGAGTGGTTATAAAATTGTTTTGTAATCACTCTATTTTTGTTTATAGAACTGGATGTAAAATTTATATGTTATGGAGAATGATATTCTAACTGGTGGATGCGTATTGGCGAAACGTTAAGAAATATATCGTTATAGAAATCTTCTATTCCCTTCGGTTTTTCTACTGTTTTCCCCTAAATTTTACAGATTTATTTAGCATAACAATATGATGTAATTCTATAAAATATCACTGTAGCTTGACAAAAAATATATTTTTTCATATTTCTATAACAAGATATTCCCTACTGTTTTGCCATTACACAGCCGAGAGAGCAAGCAGATATAGGCTCCGCAAACGATAGAGAGTGGAGCGATTTTTCGATATACTTAGCTTTGCTGCGAAAGTGATTGTCTGAGCGCAGCGAGTTTCACGAAAGCAGCATAAATCAGCGTATGTCGAAAAATCGTGGGAACG
>CAYTNV010000028.1:0-51594 GCA_964439395.1 uncultured Blautia sp.
GTAGCGAAAAATGGCGGGAACGCAACGTGTTGGAAAGGGAAAGAATGGTCTTCTGGCTGGTGGCGTCTCCTGCCAAAAAACATTCCACTTTATCTGTTTCACAAAGTATACTTTATAAAACACCAAAACCATTTTACCCGCAAAATACATAACACGTTATATCCACGAGTTTAATTAAAGTGTAACCCACAACTTCCTATAACTCAACTAATTTTTTGCCATTTTCAGTAATTTATTACATAAAAAAAGAGAGTATATTACTCTTTCATATACTCTCTTTCTCAAATTCTTCCAGATAGTGAACTACCCATCACTTAAAGGTAATGGGTAGTTCACTTCCAATTTATAAAA
This sequence comes from uncultured Blautia sp., assembly GCA_964439395.1. Lineage (GTDB taxonomy): Bacteria > Bacillota > Clostridia > Lachnospirales > Lachnospiraceae > JAUUSJ01. The sequence continues at coordinate 352 of CAYTNV010000028.1, forward strand.
TTTCTATCTTATTCTATTTTATTATTACTCAAAATTTTATTACCATTCTATATCCTCTGGATTTAAGCGCTAATTTTCATCTGATTGTTCATCATCAAACTGACAATCCAATTCTTGTTCTGAATCAGAAGCATCTTCCTTAATGACATCCATAGCTGCTATTTTCTCTATCTCCTCAGTTTCTGCTGGAATCTCTTCCGGCTCATCCTTTTTATTCCTGCCCTCAAAAATATCCATAAATTCTTTTCCAGTAATTGTTTCCTTCTCAATCAAAAATGCGGCGATTTCATCTAACTTATCCATATTGGCACGAAGAAGTTCAAGTGCTTTATCATACGCTTCTTTTAATATACGCATAACTTCCTCATCAATCTGTGCCGCTGTCACATCAGAGCAATTAAGAACGGCCCTTCCGTCTAAATAACGATTTTGAATCGACTCTAATCCAATCAATCCAAATTTCTCTGACATACCATACTGTGTCACCATCGCTCTAGCAATAGCTGTCGCTCTCTCAATATCATTGGATGCACCTGTCGTTACAGAATTAAATTTAACTTCTTCTGCTGCTCGCCCACCAAATAATGTGACAAGCTCAGAAAGCATTTCTTCTTTATTCATCAAATATTTTTCTTCTTCCGGAACTTGCATTGTATAACCGAGTGCTCCCATTGTTCTTGGAACAATCGTAATTTTTTGCACTGGCTCTGTATGTTTTTGGAGAGCGATTGCAAGCGCATGTCCTACTTCATGATAAGATACAATCTGTTTCTCTTTTTCATTTAGAATTCTATCCTTCTTTTCCTTACCAGCGATAACAACCTCAACTGCCTCAAATAAATCAGACTGACTTACCGCAGTTCTACCTTCCTTCACAGCTAAAAGTGCTGCCTCATTAACCATATTAGCAAGGTCAGAGCCAACAGCACCTGATGTTGCGAGTGCAATCTCATCAAAATTAACCGTCTCATCTAATAGAACATTTTTAGAATGTACCTTTAATGTCTCAATTCTGCCTTTCAAATCTGGTTTTTCTACGATAACTCTTCGGTCAAAACGTCCTGGACGAAGAAGTGCTTTATCAAGTACTTCAGGTCTATTCGTTGCTGCCAAAATAACAAGACCCTTAGATGTATCAAATCCATCCATCTCTGCCAATAATTGATTCAATGTCTGTTCTCTCTCATCATTTCCTCCGCCGTAATGACTATCACGACTCTTACCAATGGCATCTACCTCATCGATAAAAATAATACATGGGGCCATGGACTGTGCCTGCTTAAATAAGTCACGCACTCTGGATGCACCTACGCCGACAAACATTTCTACAAAGTCAGAACCCGATAGAGAAAAAAATGGAACATTGGCCTCTCCTGCCACCGCCTTAGCAAGTAATGTCTTACCAGTTCCCGGAGGTCCCACAAGGAGAGCTCCCTTTGGAAGCTTAGCGCCAATTTTCAAATACTTTCCTGGATTATGAAGGAAATCAACCATCTCTGTTAAAGATTCCTTTGCCTCCTCTTGTCCTGCAACATCTGCGAATGTAACACCTGTTTTCTTTTCTACATAAACCTTTGCATTGCTCTTTCCAACGCTTCCCATCATGCCGCCACCTTTTCCCATGCTTCGCATAATAAAGTAAAAAGCGCCATATACAAAAACAAATGGCAAAATATAGCTCAAAATACTGAGCACCGTCTGTGAACTATCAGATTCTTTTCTCTCAAATGTTACTCCTGCCTCTACCAAACGGTCTGTAAGCTGATAATCGCTTACTTTTACTGTATAATAAGTCTTTTTCACCATCGGATTTTTCTGTTCCTTCGGTGTGATAAGAAGAGTTTCTCCGTTATCTACAACATTTTTTATCTCCTTATTCTCAACCATATCAAGAAACTCACTATAAGTTATTTTTTCTTTTTCTCCCTCATAAATACGATTCATGACACTATTAATCATAAAAGTAACTAATAAACTCACAGCCAAAATAACAATTAACGGTCGAATCTTATTGGTATTTTTTCCTGGTTTTTTATTTTGATTATTATCCATCTCCATCCTCCTTTAATTTGAAATATCGTTTATCATCAAGCTAAAACTTATTTCATTTTTTTAAAACACTTTTATCATTATATGGTTAAATGCCAAAGAAATCAATAGACCTTAGCAAAAAATTTTCTTGCTTTTTTACAGCATTTCCAGTATAGTTAGAAAAAGCAACTCGCCACATTGCTGGCTTTAACTAAAATAAAAGCTTATTAGCTCAAAATAATATATACAATTTTGTAGTCTAATAAAAGCTTTCTAGTAAAATCTATAATAATGAGGTAATAATTATGAATGAAGAAATGCCAATGATTACTTTAACACTTGACGATGGATCCATCTTAGACTGCAGCGTAATCGCAATCTTCCCTGTAGAAGACAAAGATTATATTGCTCTTCTCCCAATGGATCCTAACACAAATGACGAGGATATGGACGCAGATGTTCTCATCTATGAATTTAAGGAATTGGAAAATACAAATGAAGTCGAGTTAAATAATATTGAATCCGATGAAGAGTACGAAAAAGTAGCAGATGCTTTTGACGCATTACTTGACTCCATAGAGGATGACGAAGACTTTGATTTAGACTTTGAGGATGAGGAAGAATAAAAACTGTTCTCAAATAATATACCCAAATAAGTATATTTTATCAAATAATCAATAATATCAAAAAGCGATGCACCTATTCAAAAAAGATGTATCGCTTTTTGTCGTCTATATCCACAATTTTAATCCTATAGCTTTTGTCGTATTTGATTTAAAATTTTTTTCTCTCTCCTGGAAATCTGCACCTGCGAAACTCCCATCTCCTTTGCAATTGCAGACTGTGTCTTATCTTCAAAATATCTTTGAAAAATCAACTCTCGATCCTCTTTTTCTAATTCAGATAGCACCTTTTCTAAAAATAAGTGATTTACTAAGTCCTCCTCATTATCTTCCTCTTCTAGCTTATCCATTAATAAAATTTCTTGTCCCTCTTTTTGATAAATTGGCTGATATAAAGATTCCACCTCACTGTTTGCATCTAATGCTAACGCAAGCTCCTCACATTCCACTCCTATCTCTTTTGCAATTTCTGTAATGGTAGGCTCTCTTCCCCATTTTTCTTGTAGCTTTTCTTGACATTGATAAGCGCGATATGCAAGCTCCTTTAGCGTTCTGCTCACCTTAATCATTCCATCGTCTCTTAAAAATCTCTTGATTTCTCCAGATATCATTGGAACAGCATAAGTTGAAAACTTTACTCCATAGGACAAATCAAATTTATCGATACATTTCAAAAGACCGATACATCCAATTTGAAATAAATCCTCACTATCCAATCCACGGTTTTGAAATCTTTTTACTACGCTCCATACAAGTCCTCTATTTTCTAACACTAGTGTTTCTTTTGCCGCCTTTTGACCCTCTTTTGCAAGCTTTAGCAACTCTAATGTCTGATCCAAGCTACCCCTCTACTTTCTATACTGTTCCCTCTTTGGGATGGTTCTTTTCATAGTCACTGTAGTTCCTTCTCCTACATTTGACACCACATCAAGCTCATCCATAAACGCCTCCATAAAAGAAAAGCCCATTCCTGTCCTCTCCTGATCTGGTTTCGTCGTGAACAAAGGTTCCATTGCCTTTTCAATATTTTCAATTCCCTCCCCATTATCCGATATTTTTACTATAACAGTTCGATTTTTTCTCTGTAATTCCATACGAATAATTCCTCGCTTTTTCTCATATCCATGGATAATAGCGTTAGTCACGGCCTCTGATACAGCGGTCTTCATATCTGCCATTTCCTCTAAGGTTGGATCAAGTATTGTACTAAATGCGGATATCATTACTCTCGCTAACTTCTCATTTTCTGGGTTACTGACAAATTCTACTGTCACTTGATTCGTCGTCATTATTTATTCCTCCTAGCTAATACATTTTTTTGCTGCATCCAAATTTTCTAACTCCTTTATAATTTTATGGAGCCCTGAAATTTGTACTATTTTTCGTATTACTTTATTCATATGAATGACATAGATTTTCCCACCTAATGCAGAGACTTGCTTATATCTTCCTATAATCATTCCAACACCAGAACTATCCATCATCTCTGTCTCCTTAAAGTCAAGTACAATATTTTTTACCCATTGATCCAAAAATAAAATTTCACATTCTCTCTTAATCTTATCTGCCTGATATTGGTCAAGTTCTCTAGGCAATTCAATTAATAAAAACTTTTTATACATTTGAAAATTTTCTCCCATATTTTCCCCTTTCATACTTTGTGAAACAACGTAAACTATTTTTTCGCCCGCAGGGCATAGAATGTAGTACACTTTGTGAGACAGCGTAAACTGTTTTCGCCCGCAGGACATAGACACGGTATTTCTGTAAATATAATAAAAAACACGATGCAAATCGCTCTCCTAAGCGGCCAACTAGTGGACTACCAGATTGCTATTTAGGTAGCCCACTAACCGCCAGAGAAATCTAGAACATTAATATCCCATCTCTGTTAAACGATCTTTTGCATCGTGTTCTCTGTCAGAACCTTTAAATTTATTATTAATTTCTTCGTATACTTCTTTTGCTTTTTCTGTCTTTCCTAAGGCTTGATAAGAAAGTCCAAGATAATAGTACGCCTCAACATTACTACTATCAATCTTATACGCTGTCTTTAAATCACTGACTGCATCCTCATAATTTTGCTCATCATACGCTTCTTTTCCAGAATTATAAAGCTGTGTAGATGCTTCTCCAAAAGTAGATTTCTTAATCTCATCGTACTTCTCCTTAGAAGAATCGGATTTTAGCATATCTTCATCTACTTTAATCAAGGCCTTAGCTGCCTTAACGGCATTTCCATCTTTATAGTGACCCATGGCAATTACCATATAATCCATGATACCTTTTTTATCGCCCTCACCAGTATAATCTACTACTTCTGCCGTTTCTTCTGTATCTGCCGTAGAGTCTTCTGTTGTGCCATCTTTATTCGTCTCGTCTGTCTGTGAAGAACTTCCCTGACTGCTATTTTTAGAAATCTGATTTTTCACATAACTAATCTGTTCCTCAAACGATTGGTTTATCGGAACAAGCATAGCCCACATAATAATGACACCCATCGCAATACCTGCTACAAGTCCTGCTATAATTTTAAAATAATTATTGCCTTTTCCAGTTTTTTCTTTCTTTTCTTCTTTAATAACTTCTTTTTTTATCTCTGCTATTTTCTTCGTTTGCTCTGCTGTCTTTACAGATTCTTCCTTTTCTCGGTTCTCTGCCTTTTCTTCTTTTTTAGTCTCAGGTAAAAATACATTTAATGCTTCTTTATATCCTTTATCCAAATCATACTCTGGAATCTCCTTTAAATAGCGAACTGCTATTGGATTATGTCTGTCAATTTTTAGAACATCTTTAAGCGCCTTTTTCGCCTGATCCCAGTCTTTTTTATTCATATAAAGAAGTGCTCTAAGTAAATGTGCATCTATAAAATTTGGAGCCACAAAACAACATTCTTCAATTTTTAAGAGAGCCATTCCCTCTTTTCCAAGACGTGCACTGTAGAGAGTCTGATTATATAAGTTTACACCCCTATCTACTTTCTGCATCGCACGCTCATCTTCTTGATATTGCTGTAAATATCCCACAGCAATATTATCCTCTATATCAATATTGATGCTGATAACCCATTGGTGCATCGCTCTCGCAATTTGTCCCATTTCATGGTAAATCAATCCAAGAAGATTCCTCGCATCAATATGTTCTTTATCAAAACTTAAAGCAATCTCCAAGAGAGCAGCTGCATTACTTAATTCTCGATTTTTCGCTTTCTCTAAGCCGCAATTATAGTACCAACCTGCTGTATTTTTCGACTTAATCAAATGAGATATATTAAATCCGCAATGGCTGCAATATCCACTATCTGTCAGATTGCTATTACATTTCATACATTTCATTTGGTCCCACCTTTATCTTCTTCGTTCTTATTTGTATTCTCTATTTCTGTAGGTTGCTTTATTTTTTCTTCTGAATTATTGTCTTTTTTCTCTTCCTGCTCTTTCGTACTGTCATCACTAGAAGCTTTCTCTTTTTTTTCTTCCTCTGAAGTTTCTATTGGCTTACCAGATATAAGAAAGGTATTGGTAGATATTTCTGTTTTTTTCTCCTCCAATTCTTCTTTTATCTCTTCCTTAATCTTTACTGCAAGTTCTTTTTCATTCATTTTTTCATTTTCTCTAAATTCCTCTATCACTTCTCGCATGATATCAGTCAAGTCTTTCAAATCGCTGCCATAAATTGCCTCTTCCACCTCATCAGTATTCATGCACGGCTTAAATTTTTCCAGTTCCTTTTTAAAGTCAATCATTTGCTCTACCCTTCCTCTCTTCTAAAGCTTTAATACTCCCTACTAAGTAGAGTGAGCCTACACAAAATAATAGCTCATCTTCTTTCAAACTATTTTTTATCTTCTCGTATGCTTTTTCTAACTCTTCCTCTACCCATATATCCGTGTTTGTATTTTGTTGGAACAGATTAAAAATTTCCTCTACCGAAGTCGCTCTCGCACCGTGAATCTGCGTCACCATAATCTTCTCAAACTGACAATTCGCACATAAGTATTCGATAATTTTTGTATCATTTTTATCCTCGGCAACTGCAAATAAAAGACTCTTTTTATCTGAGCTATAAAACTTTTGTATCGTAATGCAGAACTTTTCGATAGCATCTTCATTATGTGCTCCATCTATGATAATATGTGGGGTCACACTATCCATTCTACCTTCCCACAAGGTTTTTTTCAATCCCTTTTTTATGACTTCTTGCGGAATTTTAGGAAATAAATTCTCTAAAACAGTAATTGCCAAAGCTGCATTCTCTATTTGGTAATACGCCTTTGTTAAAATATGGTATTCTTCCTTATTTTCTCCAAGAAAAAATACAATTCCCTCTCTCTCTTCTTTGTATGCATTTATCAAATTTTTATCCAGCAAATAAAGAGGACTTTCTTTTTCTTTCGCCACATTTTCTAAGACTTGTCTCGCCTCTTCCTCCTGCCAAATAGAAAAGCAAGGCTTTCCCTTTTTTATAATACCAGCTTTCTCTGCGGCAATTTTATCTAAAGTATCTCCCAAATACTGCATATGATCATAGCTCAATGATGTGATGACAGAGGCATCACTATCCACTGCATTTGTGGCATCCAGGCGTCCTCCAAGTCCTGTCTCTAGTATACAAATCTGTATCTTTTTCTCTGCAAAAAATAAAATCGCCATGAGAAAAACCCACTCAAAAAAAGAAGGATGCAAAAGACCCTCTTGCGTCATCTCATTTACTACTGATTTTACCCTAAAAAATATTTCTAAAAACTTCTCCTCGCTTATAGGCTCACCGTCCACTCTCATTCTCTCTCTCATTGTTACAAGATGAGGAGAAGTAAACATTCCTGTATGATAGCCTGCTTCTCTTAATACCGAGTCCATATAATTACAGACAGAGCCCTTTCCATTTGTCCCAGCAATATGAATTGTATAAAAATTATCTTGTGGATTATTAAGTCTCTTTAGACATTCTTTTATATTATCCAATCCTGTTTTTTTACTAAATTTCGGTATATTTAAAATATACTGTTCTGCCTCCTGATAAGTCATAACTTTTTCTCCTCTATGTATAAGAATTAAATTACTTTATATCCCATCCTTGACAGGACTTTTATAGAACTCTGATTGCTCCACTCTGCGAGTTCCCGCAATCAAAACCATATTCCCACTCCAAGCTATCGCTCTACGTGCTCATACGGTTTAGCCTGTCAAATGTCCAAACAATGCCAAACAAGTTTGGCTTTGCTTGGTCGCTTGACAGGACTTTTATAGTATTTTACAGTATTTTCCATTGCTTTTCAAGAAGAAATCCTCTCCCCTTTTTGACAGGGAGAGGATAGATTTCTTAAAATATCTCAAAATATCCAGAAAAATCTCATAAACTAAGTAATTTGCTAGTTTACACCAAGCTGAGCAAGTCGCTCTTTTACCTGATCCATCATCTTTTGATATTTCTCTAATTTTGCTTTTTCTTCTTCTATCTTCTTGGCTGGAGCCTTGCTCATAAATTTCTCATTATTTAACATGCCATTTACACGTTTTAGCTCTCCAACTAATTTTTTCTCTTCTTTTTTGAGTCTCTCGATTTCCTTTTCTTTATCAATTAACTCTTCAAGCGGCATATACATAGTAGCTGTGGATGTCACTGCGGAAACAGCATCATCTTCAATTCCCGCCTTATCTGCCTGTACGATAACTTCACTTGCATATCCAAGTGTAGCGAAAAATACCTTACTACTTTCAAAAATACCGCGAATATTTTCTGCCTGTGCTGTTACATATACTTTTGCCTTCTTGCTTGGCGGCACATTCATCTGAGCGCGTATATTTCTGATTATGCGAACTGCCTCCTTGATTGTCTCTACTGCAAACTCTTCCTCTGCAAAATTATACTCTTCTTTATACTCTGGCCAAGAAGAAATCATAATAGATTCCTCCTCAGATAAATTACAGAAAATCTCTTCTGTAATAAATGGCATATATGGATGTAATAATTTTAACGCATCTGTAAGTACAGTTTTTAATGTCCAAAGAGCTGCTGCCTTTGTCTCATCATCATCATTATATAATCTAGGTTTTACCATCTCGATATACCAGTCACAGAACTCTTCCCAGATAAAATCATATAATTTCTGAACTGCGATACCGAGGTCATAATTTTCCATATTCTGTGTGACATCTTTTATGAGCGCATTCATCTTAGACAAAATCCATTTATCTGCATCTGTCAAATCTTCTAATCTGACACCGCTTAAGTCGGCCTTTTCGATATTCATCATCATAAAGCGGGAAGCATTCCATACTTTATTGGCAAAATTTCTGCTCGCCTCAACTCTCTCCCAATAAAAACGCATATCATTTCCAGGGGCATTTCCTGTCACTAATGTGAAACGAAGCGCATCAGCACCATATTTATCGATAACCTGAAGTGGGTCGATACCATTTCCAAGAGATTTACTCATCTTTCTACCCTGAGAATCTCTTACAAGTCCATGGAAAAGTACTGTATGGAATGGAGTCTTTCCTGTATACTCAAGTCCTGAAAATACCATACGAATAACCCAGAAAAAGACGATATCATATCCAGTCACTAATACATCTGTTGGATAAAAATAATCAAGCTCCTCCGTCTTTTCTGGCCAACCGAGAGTGGAGAATGGCCAAAGAGCTGAACTAAACCATGTATCAAGCGTATCCTCGTCCTGAGTCAAATGTGTACAACCACATTTTGGGCAAACACTAGGAACTTCCTTCGCTACTACCGTCTCACCACATTCATCACAATAATAGGCTGGAATTCTATGTCCCCACCAAAGCTGTCTAGAAATACACCAATCCTTAATATTTTCTAGCCAATGTAAATAAATCTTGTCAAAGCGCTCTGGAACTAACTGCAATGTTCCCTTCTTTAATGTCTCGATTGCAGGCTTTGCAAGCTCTTCCATCTTTACAAACCACTGCTGTTTAATCATAGGCTCAATAATAGTCTTACATCTATCATGTGTTCCTACGTTATGCTCATGATCTTTAATTTTTACTAAATATCCCTGCTCTTCCAAATCTTTGACAATCGCTGCTCTTGCCTCATAACGATCCATACCAGCGTATTTTCCGCCATGCTCATTGATTGTGGCATCATCATTCATTACATTGATTTCTTCTAACTTATGTCGCTTTCCAACCTCGAAATCGTTAGGGTCATGAGCAGGTGTGATTTTAACGGCACCTGTTCCGAATTCTTTATCTACATACTCATCTGCCACGATAGGAATTCTTCTCTCTACAAGTGGCAAGATAAGCTCTTTTCCAATTAAATCTTTATATCTCTCATCTTCTGGATGTACTGCAACTGCTGTATCGCCGAGCAATGTCTCAGGTCTTGTTGTTGCAATCTCAATTACTCCATCACCCTCTGCCAATGGATAATTAATATGCCAAAAATGTCCTGCTTGATCGATATGCTCCACCTCTGCATCGGAGATAGATGTCTGGCAAACTGGACACCAGTTAATAATACGAGAACCTTTATAAATATACCCCTTCTCATACAATCGAACAAATACATCCGCAACTGCCTTCGAGCATCCCTCATCCATTGTAAAACGCTCTCTGTCCCAGTCACAAGAAGAACCAAGCTTACGAAGCTGACTTGTAATACGTCCTCCGTACTCTTTCTTCCATTCCCAAGCTCTCTCAAGGAATTTTTCTCGTCCAAGATCTTCTTTTTCGATTCCCTCCTCGCGGAGCTTATCAATAATCTTAACCTCCGTTGCAATACTTGCGTGATCCGTTCCTGGCTGCCATAATGCGCTATAACCTTGCATTCTCTTAAAACGAATTAAAATATCTTGCAATGTATTATCAAGGGCATGTCCCATATGGAGCTGTCCTGTGATATTTGGTGGTGGCATTACGATTGTGAAAGGTTTCTTATCCCTATCTACTTCCGCATGGAAATATTTATTATCAATCCATTTTTGATACAACCTCTCCTCAATTTCAGAGGGGTTATACGTCTTGTCTAATTCTTTTGCCATCTTTTCTTCCTCCATAAATCTATCTAAAGTCAAATAATGTCTAAAGCAACATTATTTACTCTTCTTACATTTCTATAGAATAGTATAAATTGAAAAACAATGCAAGTATTTCTTATACTAATTCTGAGCGGAATTCTTTCTTCCATTTTTTCAAAATTTCTTTCTTTTTTCGAGCATAAGATTCACTCTGTCCATTCTCCTTATTAAAAATCCCTCGCTGAAGTTTTAGATAATCGGATGTTCCCTTATAAGTTCGAGATGAGATATGAATTTCATCCAAAATTGCACTGTATCTCTCTTTTGTAAGTCCCATCTCCTTTATCTTCCTCATCGCCTCTTCCTCTTTATTATTTATACATAACATTAAAAGATAGGAATTTAACGATTTCTCTGCCCAAATCTTCTCATAGGCATTATAAAAACTCTCCTCAGCTTGGTCAAACTCAAAAGAGTACGCATAGGCGATACCACAATTATGATAAACTTTTCCTATAATTTCTTCGGTAATCTCTCTTTCCTCCTGCATCAAAATATAATCATAGCATTCCAATGCTCGCTCATACTTTTTATGGTAAAGGTAAATATTACCCATCTCAAGCTTCTTCTCCCACATTTTCTTGCCAAGAGCGTCATCATACTCTTGCTCGATTTCTAAAATTTCTTGCTCATTGAAATAAACTCCATTATTTATAATCTCAAAAAGCATATCTCTCTTATTATGACAGTCTCGCACTTTATCTGCCAAAGACTTCATCTGCAACTGTTCTTCAATCCAATCTGCTAAACTTTCATCCTTTTTTGTATTCATCCAAAGCACTAAATAAGTTCTCAAAAAGAAACAGAGCTCCTCATATGAACTGACGGAAATTCCAATATCTGCAAATTCATAGCATTGTTCAGCTATCTTGGAACTACATAATAATATTCTTCCCATGATTCACCTCTATGATAATAATGTAAATTGTTTCATAAATACTTTATTTGTGGCTGGATAGATTAGACCAAATCCCAAATCTCTAACTAAAATCTGTCCCTGATTTGCTCCTTGAAATTTAATCTCTATCTCAAGTCTCGTCGTCTTATCTGGTCTTGCTGGAAGAGAAGAAATTTCTAGAATCTCTTTTTGCATCTCATCTGCAAATCGATTTTTAAATAAAAATTCAATTCGACTTCCGTGGTCTAATATAACTTCAATTTTCCCTCTCGTATTATACCATTCTTTCCCACATTCTGTAATAGTAATAAACTGCTCGTTCTCTCCATCCCCACTTAAAATTCCAATATCGTGAATCACCAAATCTCTTGCTTTTACAATCGGCTCTTCTCCCAATTCTCTCTCTTTATCCTTATAAGCTCCAAAAAAACAAGCTCCATTCGAATATAAATTTTCTCCTAAAAAGACTCTTCTTCCTGAGCATAAAACTTTCAAAGACTTTTTCATCCAATTCCCATAAAATCCTGATCCGGTAAGGAATACACTTGTAATTGCCTCCTTGCCGATTACTTTTCTAATGACTTTAGAAAAGACATCATCTCTGCTATCTAATGTCCCTGAAAATAGAGTTGGGACAGATACATCCATCTCTGTAAGCTGAATCTGCATTGGAACAGACCTCTGAATAATTTCCATTTTTCTACAAATAATTTTATCTCTTCCGTAATCAAAAAGTAATACTCTATGATCCCAAATTTTTTCTTCTTGCCGATAAATATAATGCAAATATGCGGTTTCCTGTGTGATAATCGAAATCTTTTGCTTTGGAACACCGAGTCTAGTGGCAAGCTCTATATAGCCTTGTCTCACCTTCTTTGTCGTCTCATCTGTTGTAAAGATTACTTTCTTTACCTGTTCCATTCGGATTTCCTTTTCTAAAAAAACCTGCGCTATCTGTTCGTATAAATCATCTTTATACTGCTTAATAATCTCAATTGGCTCCTTATAAATTTCTTGAAAAACACTTATTTGCACTTGATCGACTTTTATATCAATTCCAATGATATACATTAAATCTTTTTTTTCTGCCATTTCTCATGCAACCTTTCTTTCTAGCTTTATATTATGACATCCACGGATTGCTCCGCATCCCCCCGATGTCATATCATCATTTCCAAATTATCATTTAGAACTTGTAACGTTTCTAGATATTGACCCATCTTTTGTTCTGCCTTCTTTTCATCGTCTTCCTCCAAAATCTGGTCAAGTAAGGCAAATCTCGTACCTTTCGTCTCCTCATATTTCTCATAGAAATTCTCAATCGTGATATATTCTTTGCCTCTTCGAATCTTTCCATCTATCATAACATAGTAATCGAATTCTTCTTTTGAAAAAATATACATCTCATACACATAAATGCCATCAAATACTTCTCTCATCTGCACTTGATGGTTATACGTATCAATCTGATCTTTTAATGTATAGAAAAATTGCACGCTCTGATTGCTCTCTCCGTGATAAGTAACAAAAGTTTTTGCGAGAATTCCCTTTGGAAAATCCACAATATCTTTAAATTGAAGGAAGAAAGGAAACATCATATGGTTTCCAAACATTTCTTTCATAAGTACCTTAATAGTTTCTTTCGTCTCTTCACTTAGATTTTCTTTATCTGAATAATAGTATAAATATGCAACCTTACTCTTTAAATCTCTGACATGGCGATTTTTACATTCCTGTCCGAGAATCTCAAAAAAGCTCTCTGGAACTTTCTTACCCTCAATGAGATATCCACTTGCCACATAAGGGATATAGCTATAAATTACTTTACCCTCTGGCTCCTTCTCATAATAAGACAAGAAAACTTCAAATACTTGATTTTCTTCCTCTGTCCTTGTAAAGAGAGCCTGAAGTAAAATTCTCTTTTCAAATTCAGCCTGCTCCATTTCCTCCCTCTTTGCCACATTCCAAATACTAAGCAAATCTGAGAGTTTACCAGCATAATGCTCCATCAAGTACTCTACTGTCTGGTTATCATACTGTTCTCCTAAAAATGCCTGATACGACATATTGGCAGTTAAATTATCACGCTGATTTTTCTGTATCTCTATTCCAAATTTAGACAAATGGTATAATTGCGCTTTATTCATCTTGCCACTTCCATAGAGCTCTGTTCCAAAATAAGCGTTCTCAATCTCACCTGTAGTGACATAATAATCCATTAAAGTGCTTCGATAAATTGGACGTACATGTTTATAAGTAATCTTTCCAAGATATTTCTTTAGATTATCGAACTCTTCTCTCTCATAATAATAATCTAGAATATACTCAATTGCTCGCTCCTTTACCCACTGCTTTACATGGCGGTTATATAAAACAAGCGAACCTACCTGAACAAATTCTTCTGTTTTTTCCCCTGACTCTAGCATACTCTCCACGCTGTGAATGAGAACTCTCTCCTCCTCTAAGCATTGTTTTCTGCAAATATCCATATAATCTTCTTGATTTAATAAATCAATAATCTCATAATCGATACCCTTCATATACAAATTTCCACTTTTATCTGTAAACCCAAGTGTATAGTTATTTGTACATAAATCAATATAACATTTTCCGTCAATCAGCGGAACATATATATTTTGTCCCTCCTCGTCATGTTTAACATAGACACCGCGCATATTCGTATTATGGCATACTAGTTTCTTGCGAAAAACAATATTTGGCACCAATTTTATAACGTCGTAATCTGTCTTATCCTGCAAAAACGTCTTATATAAAATTACAAGATATTCATTTACATTTCCAAGCATAAGCTGTTCTTTCATAAACTCTTGAATTTTTATCTCATAGGTATCATACACAAACTCATACTCTTCTTTATTTAAAAATACGTTCGTATAAAGATATGCTCTCTCCATATAGTCAAGACTATTACTGTACGTAAAATACGTAAGCAAGGTTTTTGGCAAAATCGGATATAAAGTATAGTCCATACTTCGAATATAATACTCATTTAATCCTATCAATTTTAAGTTCGCCGTAATTCCCTTCTCAAAATACGTATGATATTCTCTACCTATGCGATTGCCACGAATAAGCATAGAACAAATGGCAGATAAATAGACAGAATCTGCCTCAACCTGATAAAGGCTCTCCAAAATGCGGAATAATCTCTTACTAAAATGTTTTTCTTGGGATACAAGCTGAGTAAATCGATAAGATAAAGAGAATGAAATATATCCATAACGCATTCCCCACTCAAATAATCCTATTTCAAAATCTCCGATCTGTTCCATAAAATTCGGATTTTGATTTAATAGCTCTAACGCTTCAAAATAAAGATAACATTTACAGTATCCCTGTTTATAAAACTCTGTTATAATCTGATACTGACGATATTTATCTTGAATCAATTCTTTATCCAAATATACGAGGAAGAAAAAAGAAAGCGGTGTACATCTCTTCTCAAATGTATCTTGAATCTGGACAACTGCCTCTAAAATAGACGAGTGATCTTTTTTATACAGAGCCATCAAATAGTAATAATATTCTCGAATATCTCTAAGAGCAAGATACTCCTTTCTTCTTGCTTCTACCTTTCGTGCGAAAGACTCTACGCCTTCCTCCTGCCCTAAAATGGCGATATGAAACCGAAGAAGTTCACAAAAATACGGCTCCTCATTCTTTCTCTCTAGTACAGAAACACTAGATTTTATACGACTTGCTGCTTCAAATAATTCACTCTTACCTGTTCTAAAAAGTAAATATTGCTTATATATTGTAAAATACGCCTTTTGAACTTCTAAATCTGTACGCTTTACAAAGACTACTTGTTCGTCCACAGATTTTTTATAGCGGATTGGAATAATAAGCTGCTCATAGGCGGTCTCCACAATCAATTCATCTTCTAAGCTTGTATTTTTCTCATAATGATCTGTCATAGAGACATTAATATATAAAATCTCCTCCTCAAAATCATTTGTTGTAAAACTCTGGCAGGAAGCTCTAAAATATCCTTTTTCCGTGCGAACATTTCCTTTTATATATCCCCACTCTGTCTTTTTAATACAAATAGCCTTATGTGTCTCTTCCTCGCTCAGAATAATTTTTTCTTCCTCAGACTGCAATTTTATAACTTCTTTACATCCTGCTGCTTTCAAGAATTCCTCTAAAATACAGTCTCTCTCTTTTCCTTTTACAAGCTCATAGTAAATTTCTCTTAAATGAATATCGTCTTTTAAAAATACATTGTAAAATTCTTCACAAAATAGAAGCTCTCTCGCCTCCACCCAATTTTCTGCCGCCAAATCGGCAAACTCTTCCAATGTATTAATTTTTCCATAACTACATTTTAAAGTTGGAGCTACAATATTTACTTTATACGGAATCTCGTACTCTCCCGCATTTGTAATTAAATAAAAACTTCCTTCGATTTCTTGTCCCACTAGGGATAATTTGCCTTTAAAAAAATAGAAAACTTCTACCTGTCTTCCCTCAATTACTTTATTCTTCACCTCAACAAGATCGTGCGTAGATATAATTTCTCCCACAATCTCGCTCTCACAATCACTGGTCATAGAAAAAGAGCCTTCATAGGATGATCCAGCTTCTACTTCTATTTCTATATTCAAATCCGATAAAGTAATGGAAAACTTTTCTTGTTTTAACTGATACTTTGTCATCCATATAATTCTATCATTCATACTTTTTTTCCTTTTCTAATTTACCTTTTCGTCCTTACTTTTTTTAGTATAGCAAATTCTTATAAATTTTTCATCCTCTTTTCGCATTTTATTTTTGAATCTCTACTTTTATGAAAAATTCTTGCTTTCTTTCTTAAAATTTGTTCAGAAATGAGAAATATAGATGAAAAAACGGTCTTCTGACGGATGGCGTCTCCTTCCAAAAAAACATTCTACTTCACCTATTTCAAAAAGTATATTTTATGAAACAGTGTGAGAGACGCCGAGAGAGCAAGCAGGTATAGGCTAAATATTATCAAAAATCTTATTTTGCCATTCATAGTAAATTATATTTTTCTTGAGGGATTTTTACTTTTTTGCTATACTGAAAGTGAAAAAATTTATCAAATTTAAGATGAAACGAAAGGAAGGATAACATGACACCAAAACAACAGGCAAAAAAATTATTAGCTGAGAAACTAATAGAGAAGATGGAAAAACGCCGCTTTGAAGTAAGCTATGTACAGACTAAGGAAGAAGCTTTAGAAAAAGTAAAATCATACCTAAAAAAAGGCTCCTCTGTCACATGGGGCGGGTCTATGTCCCTAGCTGAGATTGGATTTAATAATTTTATAAAAGACAACCAAGACTATATCGTACTCGACAGAGACAAGGCAAAAAAAGACGGAACAATAAAAGAGTTTTTCAAAGATGCCTACCTTGCTGACTATTTTCTTATGAGTTCTAACGCTATCACGATGGACGGAGAACTTATCAATATCGACGGAAACGGAAACCGTGTCTCCCTTCTTTGCCATGGTCCTGAAAACGTAATTATCGTTGCAAGCATGAACAAGATAGCAAATAATGTGGACGACGCAATTGCAAGAATTAAGAGAGAAGCCTGTCCTCCTAATACAATTCGCCTCGGATGTAAAACCCCTTGCGCTATAACAGGCATCTGCGGCGATTGTCTAAGTCCAGACTGTATCTGCGCTCAGACAGTGATTACCCGTTTTTCCAGGGTACCTGGCCGTATTAAAGTGATTTTAGTTGAAGAAGAATTAGGATTTTAAGAAATTACTATACATAAAATACCACGCAGTATTTCTTTTTTTGAAATACCGCATGGTATTTTTTATGCATTATTCTAATGGTCTGACTCTTTTTAGTAGCTCTATAAAATCCCTTTAAAAAATCTTTTTTATTTCTTTTTAAGTGAAATATCGTTTCTTCCTACTTACTCATAGAGAGGATACTTTTCTGTCAAAGCCTTTACAATTGCCTCAGCAGCCTCAAGCTCGCCGTCAAGTACAGCCAACTTAATTGCCTCAGCGATCTGCACCATATCATCCTCTTTAAGTCCTCTCGTTGTGACAGCAGGTGTTCCAAGACGGATACCACTTGTGACAAATGGAGACTTAGGGTCATTAGGTACTGTGTTCTTATTACATGTAATATGAACGCTGTCTAATAATTTTTCAACTTCTTTTCCTGTCTTATCAAACTTCTTAAGATCTACAAGCATTAAGTGGTTGTCTGTACCGCCAGACACAATATCAAATCCACGATCCATAAGTGCGCTTGCAAGTACATTTGCATTCTTTACAACCTGTGCCTGATAAGCCTTAAACTCGTCCGATAATGCCTCCTTAAAGCATACCGCTTTGGCTGCGATTACGTGCATCAAAGGACCACCCTGAATTCCTGGGAAAATTGCTTTATTAAAGTTATATTTTTTATTTACTTCCTCGCTAGATAAAATCATACCACCTCTTGGTCCACGAAGTGTCTTATGTGTTGTAGTCGTTGTCACATGAGCGTAAGGAATTGGACTTTCATGTAAACCAGCTGCTACAAGACCTGCAATATGAGCCATATCTACCATCAAAACTGCTCCTACCTCGTCAGCGATCTCTCTAAATTTCTTAAAGTCAATTGCTCTTGCGTAAGCACTGGCACCAGCTACGATTAATTTAGGCTTGCACTCTAGGGCAATTTCTCTTACTTTATCATAATCGATGAATCCGTCATCATTTACTCCGTAAGGTACACATTTATAATTTTTTCCAGACATATTTACAGGGCTTCCATGTGTTAAATGTCCGCCGTGGTCAAGATTCATTCCCATAAATGTATCGCCAGGCTCCATCACCGCAAAGAATACTGCCATATTAGCCTGTGCGCCGGAATGTGGCTGTACATTTACATACTCACATCCAAAAAGTTCTTTTGCTCTATCTCTCGCTAAATCTTCCACAACATCGACATACTCACATCCACCGTAATATCTTTTTCCAGGATATCCCTCCGCATATTTGTTTGTTAAATGGCTTCCCATTGCCGCCATAACAGCCTTAGAAACTAAATTCTCGGAAGCGATGAGCTCTAAATTATTTCTCTGTCTTCCTAGCTCGTCCTCCATCGCTTTTGCAACTTCTGGATCAAAATTTTGTACCTCATTAAAATCAAACATTTTTCTTCCTCCATTGTTTTTCTATGTTCATCAGAAAGATTTTTCTCTCCATTTACCAACTATCAACTATAGTCTACTTTTTCTATCTTTTATATTCTGTCGCTTACTTATTAGGTAGAAATTACATTTAACACTTCATATCTAAAACTAGAAGATTCTCGCTATCTATCACAATCAAACGACTGGTCAATCCATTTTGGATAATTAATCTACCAATTTTTCGCGGATGGACTCCACAACCTTAGCTGCGTATTTTTCTTTTACTAATACAGTAATCTTAATCTCTGATGTAAAGATTGTCTCAATATTCACTCCCACATCATAGATTGCACCAAACATCTTCGCTGCTGTTCCAATATCACTCATCATACCAGCACCCACGATAGAAACCTTTGCCACATCATTATCAATTTCAATTCTCTCATAGTCTGGCTCAAAATCCGCTTTTATAGCTTCCACTGCTGCATCTGCCAATTTTTGAGATAATACAAATGAGATATCTTTTGTATTTTCCCTTCCTACGGACTGTACAATTAGGTCAATATTGATACCCTTTTTTGCGATGATATCAAAAAGCTGATATGCAATCCCTGGCTCATTTTTTACCCCAATTACCGAAACTCGAGCAATATCAGTACTACTTTTTACTCCACTAATTAACGTTTTTTCCATCTGTCTTTTTCTCCTTTATCTGCAATTTTTCTTGACACTCCCTGCAAATACCATAATATACTGTTCTGCTACTGTCAATTAAAAAACCATGATCTGTTAAAATATGATTTTTCACGTTATCTAATACCTCACAAGTAACATGAAACAACTCCCCACATTTCACACATTTTAAATGAAAATGATGCTTGCATCTCTCTACATCATCTATATATTGGTAGCAAGCACGTTTTCCATTCTCTAATGTATACTTTCGAATCATATCCTTTTCTAAAAGTAAATCTAAATATCGATATACAGTTGATTTTCCAACTGGCGTATCATTTTCTTTTAGATACTGTACAATCTGGTTTGCCGTCACATGTCCATCCTTATTAATTCTTAGATATTCTAAAATTAATTCTCTTTGTCTTGTATTGTAGTTTGTCAAACGTGCCACAAAAACACTCCCTTCAACTCTACTACTCTTCTCAAATTCTCCTATCTATATGACAAATCCACCTTATCTTTTCTTCTTATTTTCAGTCAAAATCTGCCATATTGCTTAGTATACACTTTTTTTAATTTCATGTAAAGAGTTTAAATTCGCTCTCCTTATAAAATAGAGAAAAAATAAGAAGGAAATCAAAGCAAAACCCACAAATAACCTCAATTTCCTTCTCTTATTTCTCTATATTAATTCAGAAGCATTTTACTTCCATCTTTCTGACAACCTAAACTTTCTATATATCTACGCAAGCACGCTGTACTATTATTATATATCTACTAGGACTTTCACAGTAAATTTATCAAATACTAATTAGATAGATGCAATAAACTTAAGAAATGCAGCTTTGCCTTCCTCATCTCTCTTATACACGCCAGCCTGCTCTAAAATAGATGCGTACACAAGTCCAACCTCATCTTGAACAATTTTATCAATATTCTCTGCATCAATTACTTCGTATTTAGCAGAAAATTCATCAACCCAGTCCGCATGCTTAGCTAATATCTCATCTGCTCTTAAGTCCCTTCCATCAAGCATAGCTTCCTTTAAGTCTTTTAACTCATTTTTTAGACGAGCTGGCAAAACTGCGAGTCCCATAACCTCAATTAAGCCGATATTTTCCTTCTTGATATGATGATGCTCTTTGTGAGGATGATAGAGCCCATCTGGGCACTCGTCTGTCGTAATATTATTGCGAAGAACTAAATCCATCTCAAACATATCACCAACTTTTCTAGCAATTGGAGTAATTGTATTATGTGGCACCCCATCTGTCTCAGCAAAAATATAGGCAGACTCATCTGTATAATCTCTCCAAGCTCCCAAAACCTTATCTGCAACATCTACAAGAATATCTGTATCTTTATGGCGAATACGGATAACAGACATTGGCCATTTTACGATACCAGCCTCTACCTCCTCGAATCCCGGAATTATAACCTCTGTCTCAATTGGAGCTTTCGCCATAGCAAATGTATAATGTCCACCCTGGAAATGGTCATGTGTCAAAATAGAACCACCTACAATTGGAAGGTCAGCATTAGATCCCAAAAAATAATGTGGGAATAATGCAACAAAATCGAATAATTTACGGAAAGCTGCTCTATCAATCTTCATAGGTATATGAGCCGCATTAAATACAATACAATGCTCATTATAATATACATATGGAGAATACTGGAAGAAGAAATTTTCATGATTCATCGTAAGAGGAATGATTCTATGATTCTCCCTAGCCGGATGATTCAATCTTCCAGCATATCCCTCATTTTCTTTGCAAAGTTGACATTTTGGATAAGCAGACTGCTTTGCGTTAAGTGCAGCTGCGATTGCCTTTGGATCTTTTTCTGGCTTTGACAAGTTAATTGTAATATCTAAATCACCGTACTCTGTACTGGCAACCCATTTCATATCTTTCTTTATACGGTAAGTACGAATATAATCAGAATCTTTACTGAGCTTATAGTAGTACTCTGTAGCCTCCCTAGGATCTTTTTCGTAAAGTTCCTTAAATGTTTTTCTAACCTCAGATGGTCTTGGCATTAAGCAGTTCATAATCTTTGTATCAAACAAATCTCTATGTACAACTGTATTTTCCTCTAAAATACCCTGCTCAGCCGCATAGTCAAGCATTTCTTTTAAAACTGCCTCAAGGTCAATCTCGCCATTCACTTCGATTTCCTCGAAATCATCCATCTTCAAAATCTCTAAAATAAGATTTGTCGCATATACCTTATCATCCTCTGTCAATAATCCACAATCCAAGCCATATTTCACTAATTTGCTAACTGCTTCATTCATACCCTTTTCCTCCGATTATAACTGTTTCAATCCATATAGCCAGCTAAAAACATAACTACTAAAACGTGATATCTGCCTATTTTAAAAATGGAATCCCCGCCATCACCCTAAACAAGGATTCCCTTATCTATTTTACAATTTTTATTATTCAGCAAATCCATGTGGATGATTTTTATGCCAATTCCAGGCTGTTGCAATAATCTCCTCTAAATCATCATGCTCTGGCTTCCATCCAAGAACCTCTTTTGCCTTTGCACTAGATGCAATCAAAGTAGCTGGGTCTCCTGCTCTTCTAGGTGCCATCTCAACTTTAATTGAATCTCCTGTCACTTTTCTTGCTGTGTCGATAACCTGTTTTACTGTATGTCCAACACCGTTTCCTAAGTTAAAAATATTACTGTCATTACCAGCCATCAAATATTTTACAGCTAAAATATGAGCCTGCGCTAAATCTAATACATGAATATAATCTCTTACACAGGTTCCATCGATTGTGTCATAATCATCACCGAAAATGCTGATTGCTTCTCTTTGACCATTTGGAACTTGAAGAATAAGCGGAATTAAATGTGTCTCTGGATTATGAGCCTCTCCAATCTTTCCATTTGGATGAGCACCGCAAGCATTAAAGTAGCGAAGAGATACATAGCGAAGTCCATGAGCCTTTCCTGTCCACTTGAACATTTTCTCCATAGAAAGTTTTGTCTCGCCGTATGTATTCGTAGGCTCTGTCTTATCCGACTCTAAAATTGGCACGCGCTCTGGCTCGCCGTATGTTGCTGCTGTAGAGGAAAATACAACCTTATCGATACCATGTGCAACCAATGCCTCTAATAGCACTTTTGTGCCACAAAGATTATTGTCATAATATTTTAATGGATTTACCATACTCTCTCCAACTAAGGAGTTTGCTGCGAAATGGATAACTGCATCGATATCTGTCTCTTTTGAAAATACATCCTCTAAAAATGCTCTGTCTCTAATATCACCTTTATAAAATTTAGCTTTTTCATGTACTGCCTCGATATGTCCTGTCTCTAAATTATCAATAATTACTACATCTTGTCCATCATCAATCAACTCATATACTGTATGAGATCCGATATATCCTGCTCCACCTAATACTAAAACTTTCATTTTCACTCTTCCTTTCTGCAAATATACTTTTCAGCACACTTAATTTTATACTTAAAGCACCTACTATATTTATGCCTTACGGGCAAAAACAGCTTTGCCGTTTCATAAGATATCCCCTCTTGGCAAGCGTGCTCTGCATGAAAAGTAATAGTTTATAATAGTTTTTTGTTTGTTGTTTTGTTGTATTTATTATGACCCATTTGCAAGTTTTATGCAATGGGAAAATGTATTTTATTCATGTAATTTTGTTGCATCCATTTGTTTTTTATTTTATACTAATAAAAAGGAGGGTTTTATTATGCTTAACGAAACGTTTAAAAATTCATATAAAGTGGAAGACACTGAAATTTTTTCCCTCTCTGTCTATAATGTTGGACATCAAAAATGCGAGCCGCTCTATCAGTGGGGACCAGGTGTTCGAGACCACTTTTTAATTCACCATGTCGTATCTGGAAAAGGATACTATTACACAAAGGATAAAACCTATACTTTAAATGCAGGAGACACATTTATTATTTATCCCTATACTGAAGTAAGTTATTTTGCGGACGAGAATGAGCCTTGGGAATATTACTGGGTTGGATTTGCTGGAAGTGACGCTCCGCTCATTTTGGAGTCTACCCTTTTTCATCCAAATTCTCCTGTCATTTATAACTCCAAAAAGAAGGCTCAAATCATAGAACAGCTTCTAAAAATTTATCAAGTAAGAGGCACTGAAATATTACAGGCTGTTCAGATGACCGGAGAACTCTACTTAACGCTCTCTCTTTTTATGGAAGAAAAGCCCCCTCAGCCTTCTACAAGCGATTTTTACCGCAATTACGCAAAGAAAGGAATTGACTATATCGCATTTCACTATTCCTTTCCGATTACAATCGATGACATCGCCACCTATGTCGGAATTAGTCGAAGTCATTTATATCGCGCCTTTATGCAGACGCTCGGTCTCTCTCCAAAGCAATACTTATCTGATTTTCGCTTAAAGCAGGCCTGTCATCTGCTAAAACATTCTGGCTTATCAATCACCGCTGTGGCAAATTCTGTCGGTTATGAAAATAATTTGTATTTTTCAAAAATGTTTCACAAGAAAAAAGGGATGACACCGAGTGAATATATTCAAAAAAAGAGAAAATAAACCTTTCGTTTCTCTTTACTTCACCACATTGAAATGTTATTATTAATAGGAAAGACTGGAGGTGGGATTTTGGGAAAAGCAATCCGAACAAAAGCTGTAGAAGAATTATTCGATGCGATTCTCTGCCTAGAAAATAGAGAAGAATCCTTTGAATTTTTTGAAGATTTATGCACTGTTAATGAGATTTTATCTCTCGCACAGAGATTACAGGTAGCAAAAATGCTGCGAGCACACCATACGTATCTAGAAGTTGCGGAAAAAACAGGGGCCTCTACAGCAACTATTAGTCGGGTCAACCGCTCTCTTAACTACGGAAACGACGGTTATGATATGGTTCTTAATAGACTCAAAAATAACTGAGTTGTTCTGTCTAATGAATAATCCAGACAGAACAATTCACTAATTATACCCACAGGGTATATCGTAATTCAAATCCCTGCGGGCGAAAACAGCTTCGCTGTTTTATAAGGTATATAATATTTTCCAAAAGGAGGTAAATTATGGATATAATAAAAGAGAAACTCGTGAAATATGCTCCAAAAATGGAATTAGAAAATATCGCCCTTCTTGGCTTTGGATTAGTATCTATTAGCATGCTAATCGGACTCTTAATTCCGAAAAAGCTAAAAAAAGGACTTCGTCTTTCTTGTATTTGTGTGGCTGGAGTTGCCTTTGCCACTTTTGCTCTTAGTGTTCTTCGCTGGGAAAAAGAAATCAAGGAAGAGGAAGAAACTATTTTAGAACAATAACTTGCAGACAAATTTTTATAAATTAAATTATTAGAAAGGAACTACGAGGTTATTGGATAATAATAGACATAACCTCTCGCCCATTTCGGCTTGGTAAATAGGTAAACAAAATGAAATATGTACTAGATATGCACAGCCATACAATTGCCAGTGGACATGCTTACTCAACCATCACAGAGATGGCAAAGGCTGCTAGTGAAAAAGGACTGGAGTTACTCGGTATCACAGAACATGCCCCTATGATGCCTGGAAGCTGTGGAAAAATTTATTTTCAGAACTTTCGAGTTATTCCCCGAGAAAAATTTGGTGTCAAATTAATGTTTGGTGTAGAGCTTAATATTATGGATTATAATGGAACTGTCGACTTAGAGGATGATATTTTAGCAAAGTTAGATATCCGCATTGCCAGTCTTCATTATCCTTGTATAAAATCTGGAACAAAAGAACAAAACACCTCTGCCCTCATTGGCGCTATGAAAAATAAATACGTAGATATTATCGGACATCCCGATGATTCTCACTATCCTCTTGATTATGAGCTTCTCGTAAAAGCTGCAAAAAAATATAGTACGATTCTTGAAGTAAATAATAGCTCACTTCATCCGCAAGGAGCAAGACAAAATGCAAGAGAAAATCTGACACGTATGTTAGCTCTCTGCGAAAAATATCAAGTTCCAGTCATTATGGATAGTGACTCTCATGTCGATGCAGATGTCGGCAATCATGATTACTCAGGACCGCTCTTAGAGGAACTTCATTTTCCAGAGAAGCTTATATTAAGTCGCTCTGTCAATGTATTTTTAGATACTTTAAAGAAAAACAGAAAAAATAAAGCAAAGGTTTTGGAAGAAGAAGCTTTATCCTCTTTAAAAAGCTTAGATGAACTCACAATAATTGACGTAGACGCTAAAACAGTTTTGGAAGAAGAACAAGGAGAAATTGCCCATGAAGAATAATGAGAAGACGGATTGGTTAAAACAATGGATTCACCTTGATTATATCAAGCCAGAAGATTTTCCAAATATTGATCTTTATATGGATCAGGTTCTCACCTTTATGGATAATCAATTGCAAAAGAGCAAGAGATATGAGTCGGATAAGATTATGACAAAGACTATGATTAATAATTACGCAAAAAATAAGCTTATTCCTCCTCCTGCAAAGAAGAAATATTCTAAAAATCATCTCTATCTGCTCGTTTATATTTATTATTTTAAAAACATTTTATCCATCTCTGATATTCAAAATTTGCTCGGTCCTTTGACAGATAAATACTACGTAAATTCAGATAAAGATGAAATTGATTTTTCTAAAATATATCAAGAAATTTTTAATGTAGAGCATGAATATTACTATGAGATTGAAAAACAACTTATGAAAACTCGTGAGGAAGCAAGCAGGACATTTCAAAATTGTAGCAATAAAGAAGACAGAGAATTTTTAACAGATTTTTCTTTTATCGCCATGTTAAGCTATGATATTTATGTTCGGAAACAGATTGTAGAAAAAATTATTGATAAATATTATACTGATAAAGATTCGAAGCATTAGGTAAAGGAGATTTTTAATCATGAACTATAAGATCTTACCTCTCCTATTTCTCTGCTTTATTTTTTGTTCCTGCCACGGTTTGAAGAGACACGCTAATATTTCTTCAGAATCTTCCACATCAGTGGAGGAGACAAACATGCAGCAAGAAGATAACTCGGAAGAGGACGATGATATTGTATTAGATCCTTCCAAAACTGGAAGTAGTTTTTTTGAAGATGAAAATAAAAAATTTTCAATTACATTGCCAGATACAAATTGGGAAATTTCAGAAGAAGATAAAGATTTGACTGCTTTTCAGTCTGATTATGGTTTTATGGATATTACACGTGCAACGGGAGAGGATAATGAAAGTATTCTTCTTCCCTCTTCAAAGGAAGAACTCACTGCCCTTTTAAAGGAATCTTTCACAGATGTGGATTTTGAAATTTTGGATTTCCAATCCAAAAAACAAAAAGATTCAATACAGTACCTCTTCTACTCTATTCACTATAACGGTGGCGAAGCTGCATATAATATAACAAGTATTTATTATACACCCGAAACAAGCTATACAATTACCGCAATGCTCACTACTGAGAGCAAAGAAATTTTAAAGGAAGTTACAGCTTCGCTAAAAACATTTAAGGGAGTATTTTAACTGTGGGAACAGATGCTAAAAATCTAAAAAACACCTATTTGCCTTCCCAACTCGTTTCGTTCCCGCAATTTTCGTTATTCCGCCTATTTATGAGGTTCATCACAAACTCGCTGTGCGGGAGCATGCTCTAAACTCTAAAGCATCCGTAGCGACTTACTCCACTTCTCTATCGTTGGGAGGGCAAATAGGTGTTTCCTGAACTTTCGGCTGTGTATTAGCAACACTCTGAAAATGATATTCAAAGTTATGCCTCAATAAAATACTAAATTTTCTCTAAAATCTGCCTTGCGACGTATACACCACTCGCCGATGCGTGAGAGAGAGAATGTGTCACACCGCTGCCATCTCCGATAATATATAATCCCTTATATTTCTTTGTCTCAAGATTCTTATCTAAATCTACCTCAATATTATAAAATTTCACTTCAACACCATATAAGAGTGTATCGTCATTCGCTGTTCCAGGCGCAATTTTATCGAGAGCATATATCATCTCCATAATTCCATCCAAAATTCTTTTTGGAAGAACAAGGCTTAAATCTCCTGGTGTAGCAGCCAAAGTAGGAGTTACCAAGCCTTCCTCAATACGATTTACTGTACTTCTTCTGCCACGGACTAAATCTCCAAAACGCTGTACAATAACGCCACCGCCTAACATATTAGAAAGTCTTGCAATACTCTCGCCATATCCATTGCTATCCTTAAATGGATCAGAAAAATGTTTTGCAACTAGAAGAGCAAAATTCGTATTTTCTGTCTGAAGACTTGGATCCTCATAGCTATGTCCATTTACTGTGACAATTCCGTTTGTATTTTCATTGACGACAATTCCATATGGATTCATACAAAAAGTTCGAACATTATCCTCAAATTTTTCTGTGCGATACACAATCTTACTCTCATATAATTCATCTGTTAAATGTGAAAAGATAACAGCTGGAAGTTCCACACGTACACCGATATCTACACGGTTCGACTTTGTCTCAATCTCAAGTTCCTCACAGATTTTTTCCATCCACTTATTTCCACTTCTTCCTACAGATACAATACATTTATCACATTCTGCATTCTGACCATCTTTATAATAGACTCGATATCCCTCTTCCAACACTTCTATTTTTTGAATCTGTGTGAGAAAATAAAAATCTACTCTTTCTTTTAATTTTGCGTATAAATTTTGTAGTACAACATAATTAATATCCGTTCCAAGATGGCGAACGGAAGCATCCAGAAGCTTTAATTTATTTTGGAGGCAAATTTTCTTAAATTCTGTTCCAGCAGTGGAATAAAGCTTCATTCCCTCTCCACCGTTTTCTATATTAATCTTATCTACATATTCCATCAGCTCAATAGCCTCTTTTTTGCCGATATACTCATAAAGAGTACCTCCAAAATCATTTGTAATATTATATTTTCCGTCTGAAAATGCACCAGCTCCTCCAAATCCACTCATAATTGCACAAGATTTACAGTGAATACAGGTTTTTACTTTTTTCCCATCAATCGGACATTTTCTCTTCTCAAGCGAATTTCCCGCCTCAAAAATAGCTATTTTCAAATCCTTATTTTTTTGAATTAGCTCATAGGCAGAAAAAATTCCACCAGGTCCCGCCCCGATAATAATAATATCGTATTTCATTTTCTTTTCCTCCTTGCGATATCTTATCATTATATTTTGCTTTTCCTTTTTCTTCTATACTCCTATCCTCGGCAAACTTAGACTCGCTACTTCATACTTCTCAATATAATATATTCAAAGTATCAAATATCTTACGTCCTATTACCTCACAAAAATAGAACCCGAGTCTTTCAAAAATATACCTTATGAAACAGTAAAGCTGTTTCTTCACCCAAAGGACATAAGATATAGTATGTCCCAGAGGGTATAAATTAGTGAAAGAATACGAGTTCTTATGTAGTCACTTCTCTTTTTTATTATACTGTTATTTTTTTATAACTGTCAAGTTTTTTTCATTAGAATCCATCGAAATCAACTTTCACAGTTTTTTAGCCAGTGAGAACAGACACTGAAAGAGCAATCAGGTATACGCTCTCTCGGCTATGTATTGGCGAAACATTATTTTCTCCCGATTCCTATAATTTAAAAGTTTCCAAATCATCTGGTACATATACCTCTCCGCTAAAATACAGCTTGGCTTCTCTTGTGTATAACTCCTTTCGCTCTCCAAAAGTCGCCTCCTCTGTGTGATACAAAATTAAATTCTCCACACCTAATCCTTCTGCTAATATAGCCGCATCCTTAGCGGTAGAATGATGCTTTTCATATGGCTTAAAAATATCAGCTTGGTCATAGAGACAAAAAGCCTCATGCATAAGCCATGTGCTATTTTTCGCATACTTTTCCTCACATTCCTTATATGGTTCATCTCCACAGCAAGTTAATTTCTCTTTTTTACTTAACTGCATTGTAAATCCAAACTGCTTATCTTTTGTTGACTGAATATCAAAAAATGTCACTCTCTTGCCTAAAATTTCGTATTCCTCTCCATCCTCCACGGTCATTAAGTGAATTCTTTTTCCAACCATCTTTGCCTGTTTTTTTATAAGAAGCATATTGGATAATTTTTTCAAAATTTTAATCACCTCATCATGTGCGTATATATTGACATCTCCCTCCATCTTACCTGCCACCATATTTTGTGCAAAGAGACGAATCATCCAAATCATTCCTGTAATATGGTCGATATGCTTATGTGTCACAAAAATATCCCTTATATCTCTCCAATCGATCTTCGCTTTTTTTAACTGTTGCATAATGCCGTTTCCGCCACCAGCATCTACCATAAAATATTTATCATCTTCGCTTAGAACAAAGCATGTATTATAATACTTTGTCACCATTGCATTTCCTGTTCCCAATACCGTAAGTTTCATTTTCTTTTCTCCATCATTATCCTTTTTTCTCGTTAAAACTATTGTCTATATCTTTTTATTTAATTTTACCATGGGATTTTTTATTTTACAACTCTTTTAGTATTTCCCATAACCAGCTTCTCAAGTCATTATGCCAGCCATTGTGAAGAAAGAAAAATAGGAGAGACATCCCCTCTCATTTCTAAGAAAGAATGTCCCTATCTTATCTACTCACCAAGATATGCCTTCACAATATCCTCGCTCACACTCTTTTTAATTTTATCGTAGACTGGCTGTGCCGCCTCGCGGATCTCAGCCTTTGTCTCGTCATCTAATGTCACAATCTCTGTTCCACTATCCTCAATTATCTTAATTCGGTCTGCGATTCTATCATCGGATGCCTGTCTTGCCTCTTCTTTCGCAAGCTTGGCCGCCTCATCGATAATTTCCTGCTGCTCTTTTGTCAATTCCTGATAAAAATCATCACTCACAATAAGAGAAATCAAATGAGGAAGATGATTTGTCTCTACTACATAATCTTGTTGCTCGTATAATTTACTGGAAACGATAACCTCGTAAGGATTTTCCTGTGCGTCGATTGTTCCTTGCTGAAGTCCGATATAAACTTCACTAAATGTCATAGGAGTTGGGTTTGCTTTTAACATTTTCCAAAAATCCATATGGAAAGAGTTCTCCATTGTACGAATTTTTTGTCCCTTGAAATCTCCAAATTTCTCAATCTTTTTATTTGTGGACATAACACGAAATCCCTGATCCGCATATCCGAGTAAACGATATCCACCTTTTAAGTAAACCTGCTCCATGAGAGAGTAGAACTCCTGTCCGTCCACACACTCGCGAACCTCCTCAATTGTGTCAAATACACAAGGCATATCAAAAATAGCTGTGTCAGGCAAGAATGTAACTTGTGGCGCTGTATTTTGCACAACGAACGGGATATCCCCGTCCTTACATGTCTCAAGAAGCTCTCTGTCTCCACCAATTGTACTGTTTGGATAAACCTGAATTTTCATTTTTCCATCGCTTAATCTGCTCACCTCATCGGCAAATTTCTGCGCATAAATCTGTGTTACGGTATCCTCTGGGCTGGATGTTCCAAGAGGCCAGGCATAGCGCTGCACCTCACTATCTCCCTGATTATTAGAGCAGCCCAAAATTCCCACTGCGAGAAGAGCGATTAATCCAATTGCTACTAGCTTTTTTAATCTCAATCTCATAACCTTCCCTCCTATAAAAGTGCCAAACTAATCTGTGGTATAAATGTAATAAAGAGTAATGCCAATAGAAAAAAGCCAATAAGCGGCATCGCCTTTTTTGCGATTTCCATAACTGGCACATCGGTTAATGAGCTTGCCACAAAGAGGTTTACTCCGATTGGGGGAGTTACAAAACCAACAGCAAGGTTTACAACCATCATAACACCAAAATGAATTGGATTCATACCGATATTAGAAACAATTGGAACCAAAATCGGCGATAAAATAAGAATTGCTGGCGTTGTATCCATAACCATACCAACCAATAACAAAAATATATTGATAACTAAAAGTAGAAGAACCTCATTTGTAAAATTGGCAGAAATCCAAGTGCTAATCTGCTGTGGAACCTGCATTAATGTGAGTACTCTTGAGAATGCAATGGAAGCCGCCAAAATAAATAAAAGTGGGCTATAAGTTCTAACACCCTCTACTAAAATGTCCCAAATATCTTTTAGCTTAATTGTTCTATAAACAAAGATACTAATAATCAATGAATAAAATACAGAGATAACAGCCGCTTCTGTCGGAGATGCCACACCTGTATAAATACATCCCAAAATAATAACTGGACTAAGGAGAGCAAAACAACTTTCCTTTAATACAGAAAACAATCCCTTTTTGTGAAGCTCATCTACAACCTTAGCGATTTTTTCTTTATCCTCTCCATTTTTCTTACAATAAAAAATTGCATAAATCATAAGAAGTGCCGCAATCAATAATCCTGGAATAATACCCGCTAAGAATAAATCACTGACAGACTCTCCCGATGCCATACCAAACATAATAAATGGAATACTAGGCGGAATAATAACACCTAATCCTCCCGCCACCGCCACAATCGCTGTGGCAAACTTCTTATCATATCCGAGTTCTGATAAAATTGGGATTGTCATACTTCCAACTGCCGCAACAGTCGCAGGAGCCGAGCCTGAAATTGCACCGTAAAAAAGACAGGTTACAATAACTGCACAAGGCATACCTGCTGTCAATTTTCCCAAAAAATAGGAAAATACATCAAAAAGTTTTTTAGAAATACCACCTTTTGCCATAATAATACCAGATAATACGAACATCGGTACCGCAAGAAGTGGGAAACTGTCAATTCCTCCTAGCATAGAACGAATAACAAACTGTCCACTCGCTGTGAAGGAGGCGTCAAATGCACTCGGTAAAATAGCTGCAATTCCAAGTGAAATACCAATCGGAATGGCGATAACCATACATACGACAAATGCGATAAAAATTGCAATCGGTGACATTATTTATTCTCCTCCTCTTTCTTATCTTTTCCAAGCAATATTTTAAACTCTGCAATCCATCTTTGCACAATACGAATCGATACTAAAATAAAACTTATAAGCGGTGCTGCCTGAATATAGTACATTGGTATTCCGCAAGCTGGACTTACCTGTCCACTCTCAATGGCAGAGCGCAAATATAAAACTGCAAATGGAATTAAATAAATAAAAAATATAATCTCGATTGTATGATTTACAATTTTAAACAATGCCTTTCCCCTCTTTGGAAACGCCGCAACAAATTGCTCAATTTTAATAGAAATACATTTTTTAGTGCAATAGCTCACACTAATAAATCCCGACCAAATGAAAAGATATCTTGTAATCTCCTCTGACCAGGATAGAGAGGCCCCAAATGCGTATCTCGATAATACCTGCACACCCATAATTAAAGTCATTGCCAACAAGAAAATAACCATCAAAAATTCCTCTAGATTATTATCCAGCCACTTTATGATCTTCATAAATCTTATCCTCCTTCGCATATTTTATTTGTTTTATAAAAATCCCCATATTTCTGATATATTTTTGCCCTAACCTAAAATCTATCTTTAACCCAAACTCAATTCTCTGTCCCCACCCCATCTTTATAATTTAAATATCCAGCTAAAACTTCACTCGCTTTTCAAACGGACAAATCTGCTTTGCAGGCATACCCATAAAAGAAATTCTTTCACTGTATCTAATTTTATAAACTCTTATGTAGCATAGAAAGCACTTGACTCAAATCCTCCACACCCATCTGTCCAGGTGCAGACGCCTTCTTTGCCGCTCCAAATGTCAGACAAGAACCAAACACCTCTCCACAAATTCGACTAAGCACACCAGTTCTTGCCATCGACATTGTGATAATTGGACGGTCTGCATAGAAACTTCTCATTTTCTCTGTGGCAGATAACAGTGTTAAAACATCAAGCTTTGACTTTGGCATCACCGCAATTTTAGGAATATCAGCACCTAAATCCTGCATTTTACGAAGCCGATAAATAATATCTTCCTCAGCTGGCGTCTTATCAAAGTCATGATTCGATGCCACTACTTTCACACCATTTTCATGTGCAACCGCAATGATATCTCTCACAATCTTATCACCCGTAAAAGCCTCCACATCAATCAAATCCACAAGTTTTGTCTTAGCAATCTCTTCATTCAAAGTTGCGTAGGTTTCCCTAGAAATCTCACGCTCTCCACCTTCTTTGGCAGTTCGAAATGTAAATAAAATCGGAATCTCTTTGAGTACTTCCCGAAGTGCTGCCAAGGTATCTTTTACCTTTTCCATTTCAAATACATCCTCAAACCAATCTACTCTCCACTCCACCAAATCTACTGGAATATTTAAAAAGTTTTTTGCCTCCTCAAGGATATTTTCTCTTGTCACTGCGACAATCGGAACACAGATTTTTGGAATTCCATCTCCAAGCACGACATTTCTAACTTGTACTGTACTCATACTTTTTCTCTCCCATCATAAAATTTATTGCTTTTTTTGACTTTTTCATAAACCTAAGAAAAGAGAGATTCTTATCTTCCAAGAATGTCTCCATCCTCTTGCCATTAGATATCTCTTACATCTAAACTGCAATTTTTCTGATAAAGAATCCCTCTTAACTAAAATCAACCTACTAGCATCATATACTTTCATATGAAAGCCTTTTTCCACTGCAATACTTTAAATGATTATACCTCTTTTTCTCAAACTTGCCAATAGAACTTATAGAATTTTACTATCACAAATCATAAGTTTTTTCTATTATTCTATATTACTTCATAGTCTAAATCTGGAATAATTTCTATTCTTCCATTTTCTCTCTTATTGTTAAAAAAAACACAATCATTTTTAAAAAGATAGAACTACTATTCAGGTATCACTATAAATGAAAATGTCCATACTCACAGCACTCTTGCAATTGCCGCTATATTTGTACAGCAACGGCATAAACTCGACAACGAAATCAACTATTTCCATCTATTTTTATCCAAGCTATCCCTCTGCATAGCACCTCATATCTTTTTGTTAAAAAATTTTATCAAATCAAACTTCCTTTTATATTTAAACTTCTTTGTATGCTATTCTTGAAAAAATCTTATATTCCTCTTATTATTCCCCTTATAAACTCTTATGCAATAATCCAAGTACCTGATTCAAATCCTCCACTCCCATCTGCCCAGGTGCAGAAGCTTTTTTTGCAGCCCCAAAAGTAAGACAAGAACCAAACACCTCACCGCAGAGACGGCTGATTACACCCGTTCCAGCCATAGACATTGTAATAACGGGACGATCTGCATAGAAGCTTCTCATTTTTTCCGTGGCAGAGAGCAATGTAATAACATCCAATTTAGATTGTGGCATAACAGCGATTTTAGGAATATCTGCTCCTAATTCCTGCATCTTGCGAAGTCTAAAGATAATATCATCTTCCGCTGGAGTCTTATCAAAATCATGATTTGATGCCACTACTTTCACCCCATACTCATGAGCAGTGTTGATGATATCTTTTACAATCTCATCTCCTGTAAATGCCTCTACATCGATGAAATCTGCATATCCAGTTTTAGCTATCTCTTTATTTAGATTTGCGTAAACACTAGGCTCAATCTCCTTTTCGCCGCCTTCCTTTGCTGTACGGAAAGTAAATAAAATAGGAATGTCCAAAAGTACCTCTCTAAGACCAACTAAAACGTCCTTTACTTTTTCAATATCAAAAACATCGCAAAACCAGTCAGCTCTCCACTCCACTACATCTACGGGAATATTACAAAAAGTAGCTGCCTCCTCCACGATGCTTTCTTTTGTCGTGCCAACAATTGGGACACAAATTTTAGGAATTCCCTCGCCGATTACGGTATTTCTAACCTTTACTGTATTCATATTGTTCTCCTCTTCCTAATAATATAAAACTAATATATCCTCTTGACAGGATTATATAAATGAAATTTCACTTGCTCCTTGCCAAGATATTTTAGCAATCGTAACTGTATTCACACTATAGTATTGCGTGATTATATGACATTCTGTCAAATATTAAAACAAATTTGAGAAAGCTCAATTTGCTTTGTCACTTGACAGGAATTTTCATAGTAAAAAAGGGATTCTAAAGCAGGCATATTGCCACCTAGAATCCCTGCCAACTTATCTCTCTTTTATTTTCCAATTATGCCTGCATTTTTTCATCTAAATTTATAAATGAAAAATATTTTGTCATTAATGATATTATATAATTTATTTTGCTTGCTTTTCTTGGAATTTCTGATACTCATCTGTTGGCATCTCAACACCTGTGTAAAGTTTATAAGCTGCAGCGCCCTGCCATAAAAGCATTCCTTTTCCACCGATTGTCTTACATCCAGCTGCCTTCGCATCTAAGAGCATCTTTGTCTCAGGTGGATTATAAACAGCGTCTGCCACCACTAATTCTGGTCTAAATAGAGAAATATCTTTGATTAAAGTAAGGTCATCATGTGGCTTCATTCCTGCTAAAGTTGCATTTACTAAAATATCAGCCTCAGCAATCTCAGCCTTTAATGTATCTTCTTCGTCTAAACAAAATACTTTTACTTCGCAAGCTGGTGTCTCTTTTGCTAATTTCTCAGCTGTAGACTTTGCTCTGTCTAAAAATGAGTCATTCTGATTGAAAATAGAGATAGCTCTTGCTCCGTCTAAAGCACACTGTACTTGAATTGCTGTGGCTGCTCCGCCAGCACCCAATACAATAATCTTCTTTCCCTTTACTTCCACTCCATTTTCTTGTAAATTGCGTACAAATCCGATGCCGTCTGTGATATGTCCTATCAATCTTCCATCTTCATTGACAATCGTATTAACCGCACCAATGATTCTAGCAGCTGGAGATAACTCATCCATATGTTTTGCCGCTTCATTTTTACAAGGCATTGTTACATTACAGCCTCTCATCTTGAAAAGACGCATCGCATCTAACGCTGCTGGTACTTGTTCTTCTTTGATATCAAATGCCATATAAGCGTAATCTTGATTGTTATGCTGGAAGCTAAAATTGTACATAGCTGGAGAACCAGAATGTCCTACAGGACTTCCAATTAATGCCATTAAACCAGTTGTTCCTTTGATTCTCTGTTCCATTGTTTCTCTCCCTTTTCTTTCTTACCTAAAATTTTAAGTTTCTGTTATTCATCAATACCTTATCTACCAGTGTAAACTGGATGTTCACTCACAAGACATACTGCAATATGCCCAGATAGATATATCTTTTAGCTTTTGTAATAGTTTATTTCATTTATCTTTCGTGAAAGTATATTTATGAAAGTCTGATTGCTCCGTGCCAAGGCATTCCCACAATCGCACTTTTATTCTTATAACTGAGCTGCTACAGCAAATGCCTCTTTTGTAGCATCTAGAGCTCTTCTTGCACGGATTGCGTCACCGATTACGTAAGTCTCTGGAACAATTTCCTTAATGTGCTCGCTCATTGGATCATAATTTCTATATCCCATAGAAAGAACAACAGAGTCATATCCTCTTGTCTCGTGATGTACGCCGTCTGCGGTCTCGTACTCTACCCCATCCTCAAAGAACTTACAGACTTTTGCACCTGTAATTTCTTTAATTGCGTACTCCTTAAAATCTTTCATTAAGTAAACTCTATGTTCATGAATGACATCTGCTCCGA
Organism: uncultured Blautia sp.; assembly: GCA_964439395.1. Lineage (GTDB taxonomy): Bacteria > Bacillota > Clostridia > Lachnospirales > Lachnospiraceae > JAUUSJ01. The sequence continues at coordinate 37,372 of CAYTNV010000028.1, forward strand.
CTGTATCTCTAAACTCGATAACTGTCACATCATGCTCTTGCTCTCCGAGAAATGCAGCTGTCTCACATCCAACCATTCCACCGCCGACAACAAGAACCTTCTTTCCAGCTCCTCTCTTTCCTTCTAATAAGTCAGAGCCGTGAATGATAGCTTCATTCTCAATTCCCTCAATTGGAAGAATTAAAGTCTTAGAACCTGTAGCGACGATGACACTATCTGGATTCTCAGCTTTGATAAGTTCTAAATCTACTTCTGTATTCATATGAATTTTTACGCCGGCCTTCTCACAGCGATGGATATAATTGCGAACCATATTTGTGATATCTCCCTTTCCAGGAGGATAAGCGGCAAGCCTCATATTTCCACCAAGAATTTCTTTTGCCTCATATAAATCAACTTGATGTCCTTTTTCCTGTGCTAAGAAAGCTGCACAAAGTCCACCGACACCACCGCCAATTACCATAACCTTCTTAGGATTTTCTGTCTTTTTAATTGGTGTGGATTCTTTTCCAAGACATGGATTTGTCAAACAGCAGATAGGATTTCCAGCATACATATTTGCAACACATCCCTGAAGACAGGCAATACATGGTGTCATATCCTCAAGTCTATTTTGTAAAGCTTTTAATGGCATATGTGGATCAGCTAAGCTCTGACGTCCAAACGCTACTAAGTCTGCTCTTTTCTCTCTCACCATAATTTCAGCGAACTGTGGTTCTGTATAACGACCTACTGTAATAACAGGAATTGTGACTGCACGCTTAATTTCCTCTACCAAATCTGCAGAAAATCCAGCATGGATTGTTGTCGGAGCCCACATATACTCATCCTTAATATGTACTGCTCTAGATACATGGAGTGCATCAAGTCCACAGTCTTCTAAATAAGCTGCAATTGCTGCACTGTCGTGAACATCAAGTCCACCTAGAATCTCGTCATCACTGTTAATTCTCGCTAAGACAGCAATCTTTCCCTCTGTTTTCTTTTTAATCTCTTCGATAATTAATCTAGAAAAGCGCATTCTATTTTCAAAGCATCCACCGAATTCATCCACTCTCTTATTTGTTCTAGGAGATAAGAAAGTACTTACTAAGTATCCATGAGCCATATGAATTTCTACCGCATCTACACCAGCCTTCATCGCTCTCTCGGCTGCCTCTCCGTATCCCCCGATTAATTTATACACTTCCTCTGTTGTCAACTCGTGAGGAATATCTCTTCCAAATACAGATGGAATGCTCGTGGCAGCTGTGATTGGAGCCCCTGCATTTTTCGCATTTCCCTCTGGACCTGCATTTTGTAACTGAATAGAAACTTTTGCTCCTTCTTCATGACAGGCGTCAATTACTTTTTTAAAACTCTCAATACTAGAGTCATCATAAAGACAAGGCTTTCTAGGACCACCCTTTGCGCCTTTATGTACAACTGTCGCCTCGATTGTGATTAATCCAAACTGACCTTTTGCACGCTCTTTGTAGTATGCAACTGACTGCTCACTCATACATCCGTCTGGATTAGCAAAGTTATTTCCCATTGGAGGAACAACGAAACGATTTTTTACTGTCATAGGTCCAATTTGGATTGGCTGAAACATTGCTTTATAATTCATGCTATTTCTCCCTTCTGTTTTTTCTCTATCTATCTTTCTCTTATTTTCTCTTTATTTGTTTTACAGTTTCTGAAAAGTAAACGTATAGACAAGAATGGCATCTCATCTACATTCTTGTCCATACATTCAACAAAACTCTCTCCATAAGAAGACGATAGAAGTTCTTCTTATTAACTTATTAATCTATATATCTTAAAGTACCTCTGGCCATGCCTCTTCTAATACTTTCTTTGTACTATCATAAGTATGTTTTGCGGCTTCTTTTAAACCTGCGGCTAAAATACCATCACTGATTACCTCTACACCAATTGCATTTGGCTCAATTCCTTTTTCTCTTACCATCTTTACAAAATCAGCTGTACATCCGATACCTGTTCCAGGTGCCAAACGGTCGTGCATGGATTCATCTCTTAAAATGCTCTTTGCATATGGACGATCCCAAACATCGTTAATCTGAATAGATACAATTTTATCTGCTGGAATATCTTTGATTACTTCTAAGTTAATTGGCTGGTTCGCTCTTACCCAATGCCATGTATCTAAGATAAGCTGTGCATTCTCACAGTCCGCTGCCTTTACAACTTCCCAACCCTTTTTCATATCTGGAATACCACTGTATGGCATTGGCTCAACACCGATAATATACTTTCCAGCTCTCTGACAGAGTTCTCTTAATTTCTGTGCTGTATACTCTACTGAGTAATTCTCCATAAGACCACAGTTGATTTGTTTTACGCCAAATAATTCACACATATGAAAACACATCTGTTCTTTATATTTTTGCTCATAAGAACGATTGTCATCAGCCCACTGCACAATATACTCTACCTCTGTTACTTTCATGCCATGCTCATCTAAGATTGCTAAAATGTCCTCATCAAATAATCCCTCATTTAAAGCATCTACATAAGTCTCTGCACGAAGTCCAATTCCATCATATCCAGCTTCCTTCGCTGCGATAACACGGTCCTCAAATTTACACTGATCTCCAAGTGTCCATGAGCTAATTGTGATAGGGTATTTTTTTGACATTATTTCATCCTCCTAATTTTTTAATTTTCTTGTATTATTTGTTAAAATTGTCAAGTAATATCTTTTACTTATCTTCGTTTTTGGATGATTTTATTATACGACCTTGTTAAATATAAAACAAATTAGTAATTTCAGCATTATTTATAGAATTTTTCAATCAGTTTTATAGCATTATATCTGCTATAATAAGGACAAGAACAGCTCTTGTCTGTCTTTGTTTTTGGACTAACTTTTAACAATCTATTGTATTTTTAATAGAAAATATTTATACAAAATTTGAGAAAAGGAGAGTTATTATGAATTTATATCATTTACGATACTTCGAGACATTAGCCCATCTAGAACATTATACGAAGGCAGCCGATAAGCTTGCTATCACACAGCCAAGCTTAAGCTATGCTATCTCTTCTTTGGAGGATGAGCTTGGGGTTCAACTTTTTGAAAAAATGGGACGAAATGTTGTTTTGACGAAATATGGACGTGCTTTTTTGGAAGATGTAGAAGTAGTCTTAAAGCAATTAGATGCCTCTGTAAAAGATATGAAATTAGCTGGTAAAGGAGAGGGCGGCATTGACCTTGCCTTTCTTCGCACATTAGGCGCCGATTTTGTTCCAAAAATTATAAGAAAGTTTTTAGATATCAATGAGGAGAAACGAATTGAATTTAATCTCTTTTGTGACCGTGGACTTACAACAGATATCTTGGAGGGATTAAAGGATCGAAAATATGATATCGGTTTTTGTTCTAAAATCGAAAATGAGCCATCTATTGAGTTTATTCCAATCGCAAAACAGGATTTAGTTGTGATTGTTCCCCCTAATCATCCTCTTGCACAAAAGACAGAGGTAAATCTTGAGGAAACATTAGACTATAAGCAAATTATTTTTAAGAAAAAGAGCGGACTTCGTCATATTATCGATGACCTTTTTACATCAATTGATGCTTATCCAGATATCTCTTATGAGATCGAGGAAGATCAAGTAGCAGCTGGACTGGTAGCAAATGGATTTGGGATTGCGATTGTTCCAGATATGCCTCTTCTTGATACATTGGACATAAAAAAATTGCCGCTTGTGTCTCCAAGTTGGCATCGTCATTTTTATATGGCCACATTAAAAGGAGTATATCAACCTCCTGTCATTGAGGCGTTTAAAAAATTTGTGATTGAATATACGGAGATGGAATTTGACTATAAGACGAGTTGAAAGGTATATCTTGTGAGACAGTGAGAACAAACGCCGAGAGAGCAAGCAGGAAATACCTGCTTGCTCTCTCGGCTGTGTATTGGCGAAACAGTAGGAAAAATCTTGTTGTAGAAAAGTGAAAAAATTTTAGATGTCAGACCTTTCGTTCATTTTTTCTATTTCATACGTTTCACTTATAAAATTATCTGAAGTAACAATAATATATTTTCTATTAAGCCATGGTGATACTTTATAGAATCATAGGATATTATTATGCTAAATAAATTTGTAAAATTTAAAAGGCATAAATTATCAAACGGTTCCTCTCAAACACCTCTATGCCCTCGAAATCACATAATTATCCTTGATAAACTGTATAAAATCCTCTGTCAGCTGATTGCGATACTGATTTTTCAAAACTCCCATATAAATATATCTCTGATAATCCAATCCCTCAATCGGCAAATATTTCAGAGGAAGATGTCGAACTGCCGGCACATCTGGCACAATTCCAATACCAAAACCTTCCGCTACCATACCAGCTAATGCACTATCTTCTTCCACCTCAAATACTATCTCTGGAGCAATTCCTCCTTTTTCAAAAATCTCTTGAGTGACATAGTAAAGACCACTGGATGGTGGAAATCCAATATGGGGATAATCTCCTAACTCCGTTAAAGTCACGGTCTCTCTCTGCGCTAACGGATGTGTAAGTGGCACAATCGCTATTAACTTTTCCTCTGCCACTGGATAGAAATCTATCTCCTTTTCCCCCTCCACTTTCGAACAAATAATAAGTCCATACTTTTCATTTTTCAAGTCTCTTACCAAATTCACTGTGGCATCATTTTGAAACTGAAAGTCAATTTTTTCATTTTGCCTAGTTTCTACAAATTCTCTCACAAGTCTTGGCATAAAATGACTTCCCTGTGTATAAATAAATCCTATTGATAAACGTCCTCCATAAATTTTAGCTTCCTCTTTTACACAATCAATCCCTCTTTGTAATACCTCCATCGAACTTTCCACGTAATTCAAAAACGTTTTTCCATACCTTGTCAAAGTGACATTTCTTCCGTTCTTTTGAAACAAAGGAATCCCTAATTCTTCCTCCAAAGTTGATATTGCATAGCTAAGACTTGGCTGTGAGATAGATAAACTCTTCGCCGCCTTCGTATAATGCTCAATTCTCGCCAATGCTATAAAATATGAAAGATGGTTTAAGTTCATACCTCTCCTCCTATCTCAAATTTATTACTTATTTTTCGAAATATTCTATCATTCTTTCCCATTATAACATATTTTCTCTATAAGTTGTACTCTTTCTTTTTTATATAAAATGATATCTGCGGATTGCTCCGCATCTTATACTACCGCAATCCTAAAAGCGTTCGAAATTCGTCCTATCGGACTACTTTCTCATGTTTTACGGACACCAAAGTCAGACTTTTTCATAGAAACATGAAACTCATGACCTTTTAATGTTAGTATCATAAAATTTTTCTATTATTTCCTATATATTATCAATTTGTTTTATCATTTTTACCGTTATATAATTAACATATAAGAAAACGATTTATCAATATTAACCAAGGAGGGGTCTTATGAAATCCAATTATCAGCATATTTTTTCTCCACTCACTGTGAAAAATATGACAATTAAAAATCGAATCGTTATGATGCCTATGGGTACAAACTATGGAGAGCAAAATGGAGAGATGAGTTTTCTTCATATTAACTATTACGAAGAGAGGGCAAAGGGAGGCGTTGGTCTCATTATCGTTGAGAATGCAAGTGTAGATTCCCCAGAAGGCTCCAACGGAACAACACAGCTTCGTATTGACCATGATAATTATATTCCTAGACTTTATAAATTCTGCGAGAACCTACATAAACACGGAACTTGTATCGCAATTCAGATTAACCACGCAGGTGCATCTGCAATGTCCGCCCGCACAAATATGCAGCCAGTTTCTGCTTCCAATATCCCTTCCAAAGATGGAGGCGAAATTCCTCGTCCTTTGACAAGAGAAGAGATTGAGCGTATCGTAAAAAAATATGGTGAAGCTGCCAAGAGAGCTCAGATAGCTGGATTTGACGCAGTAGAAATTCACGCAGGACATTCCTACTTAATCAGCCAATTCCTCTCTCCTCTTTATAATGACCGCATAGATGAATTTGGAGGTTCTATCGAAAACAGAACACGTTTCTGCCGTATGGTTATCGATGAGGTTAGAAAACAGGTTGGTCCATTCTTTCCTATCCTCTTAAGATTAAGCGCTGATGAATTAATGGAAGGCGGAAATACTTTAGAGGATACTCTAAAATATCTCGAATATTTGAATGATGAAGTAGATATCTTCGACGTATCTTGCGGATTAAACGGATCCATCCAATATCAGATTGATGCCAACTACTTTAAAGACGGATGGCGCTCCTACATGGCTAAGGCCGTAAAAGAAAAATTTGGAAAGCCTTGTATCAGTATGGGGAACTATAGAGATCCAGCAGTTGTTGAGGAAGTATTAGCAAAAGGCGATGCAGATTTAATTGGTATGGGACGTGGACTTATCGCAGAGCCAAACTGGGTAAATAAAATAGCGACTGGCAAAGAAGCCTGTCTTAGAAAATGCATTTCCTGTAATATCGGATGTGCTGGAAACCGTATCGGATTTAACCGTCCAATTCGCTGTACAGTAAATCCATCTGTATTAGAAGGAGAGTCTTACTTAAAACAGAGAATTAACAGAAATTGTAACGTTGTCGTTATCGGCGGTGGAACAGCTGGTATGGAAGCTGCCTGCACGGCTGCTGAGGTTGGATGTACTACCTTCCTCTTAGAAAAAGAAGACCATTTAGGAGGTCTCGCCACGGAAATCTCCAAAATTCCCGCAAAGCATAGACTTGCAGATTTCCCTAACTACTTAATCAACCGTGTAAATGGTCTAGACAACTTATTTGTATTTAAAAATACAGAAGCAACACCAGAGATGATTCTTAACTTCCATCCAAATCTTATCGTAAATGCGACTGGATCCACTCCTCTCCTTCCTCCTATCAAGGGACTTTCTGATCATCTTGGCAAAGAGGGCGGAAAGGTCTATTCTATCCTTGATATGATCAATCATATAAATGATTTCCCTGAAGATTTGGAAGGCAAGAAAGTTATTGTCATCGGCGGCGGTGCTGTTGGACTTGACGTTGTTGAATTCTTTGCTCCAAGAAAAGCGGATGTCTCCATCGTTGAGATGATGCCAGTTATAGGAAAAGATTTAGATCCAGTATCTAAAAATGATATGAAATGTACAATGTCAAAATACAACGTAGCACAACTTACGAACACTGCTCTTCTCGAAGTAAAAGAAAGCTCCTTCCTTGTAAAGAATGCAAACAAAGAGAGAGAGCTTCCATTCGACTATGGATTCGTTTGTCTTGGAATGCGCGCATACAATGCTCCATTCATAGAGATTTCCAATGCATTTGCAGGGAATGATGTTGAGATTATGAATATTGGTGATAGCCAAAGAGCTAGAAGAATTATCGACGGAACATTCGAGGGACGTAATGTCCTTAATTTCCTTACAAGAGAGGGATACTTATCTTAATGTTTTCTAGTCCCTTTCCATATAAATAGTTTTATTTTCTTACAAGTTGGTTCTAAAAGGTTTCTACAACCTTTTAGAACCGAAAGAGGAGTCTATAGGAGATAAAAAAAACTACTCACTATATGTCATTGTAAAGCAATCCTCCCAGAGCATAAAGCTCCACGCTTTATAAATTTTAGTTTTATATATTAACTAAAAATGCGCTTCACAGAAAAATATAAATCTGTGAAGCGCATTTTTTGGCGTTTCATACTTTATGAAACAGCAAAGCTGTTTTCCATCTCTCAGGAATATAAAATACGATATGTTCTGTGAGTATAGGTTTTGAAACAGTGGGAAATACTCCACTTTAGCTATTTCACAAAGTATACTCTTTGGATATATTTTATTGTATTCCCTTTTTATGCATCCATCTCAAGTAATTTCTGTACTAATTCCTCACAGATTTCAAGCTCTGTCTTATTATCGGTATCAATAATAATATCAGCTGCCGCCTCATATTTCTCACGGCGTTTGCCCATCAAATCTGCAATAAACTCCACGTTTTTGTTTCCCTCGAGGAGAGGTCTATTATGGTCATCTTTGACACGCTCTAAAATTGTCTCTGGCTTTGCGTTTAATAAAACAACGCGTCCATTTTTTTTCATCTCAATAACGTTTTGCTCTCTCATTGGCACTCCACCACCGCAGGAAATAACTACATTTTTTTCATCCTGCATCTCGACTAAAAGATTTGTCTCGAGGTTACGGAAGTAAGGTTCTCCGTAAATTTCAAAAATATCTGGAATACTCATACCCTGGCGTTCCACGATAAGCTGATCCATCTCTACAACCTTCATCGCAAATAATGTATGCAAATAATCTGAGATTGTGGACTTACCAGCTCCCATAAAGCCAATCAAACAAATATTATAATTAAAGAGCTGTTTTGCCTGAATTTTCTTGCTGTTTTTATTAATGCTTTTAAATACACTCATTACTTCATTTGGATGTTTTTTTCCTTCTAGCTGTTCTCTCATACGCTTTACTTGTTTTGCCTCCTGCTCAGGCTGCAAAATCTTCATCCCGTTTACTTCTTTGTACGCCATAATTTCTTCCACAATAGCATTTCTCTCTAGCAATACCTCTAAAATCTTGTCATCGCATTGTGCAAGTTTTTCTCTTAACTGTTCTAATTGATTCATCTTAACTCTCCACCTTTATTGTTTCTTGTTTTAGAATAAAATACAAATCCAGCTTCATTATCTAACAAATATATAGTTACACCGCCAACAGTCATGTCTCAAAATCTGATTACTTTGCAAGTTTTAATAATCATAATAATGTATTAGCACGACATCGTATTGCACTTTATCCATTTAAATCGTTAACAGAATTATAGCAGTAAAAAAAAGATTGTGCAACCCCTTTTTCTTAAAAATTTTTAATAATTATCAGAAAATTTATAAAAGTTTTCTATGAATTTCACTGATATATTTTATCATTTCTCGATTAATATTACAAGAAGCGTTTTTGTACTCTTTCCTAAACAAAAGGCTACTGCAAAATACAATATATTGACAAATTCATAAATAAATTAACTCAATTTATTCAATTGGAATACTTATAATTACTAAATTGTAATAGATGAAACTGTCTGTGCTGCAGCGGTGATAGGCTGAATCTGCATTACTTCCTCCTCCACAGTTTCAAACTGAAAACTACTAATATCATTCTCCAGCAAGTTAAAGCAATCATTTGTAATACGTTCTAAACAAAAAAGCATCTGGTTAAAACAATCTGCATTTTCCTTTTGACAACGCTTCTCCTTCACACGTTTTATATTTCTCTTTCTGGTCGTATGTCTTTGCCTTGTCATTTTTAGCTTTCTATTTTCAACATTTGCTAATATCTCTTCTCTATCTCCATGCAAATAATCCATTACCATATCATAAATTCCAATTACCATTTGCATATCTTCTCTGATATCTTTATCCGCCTCTTTAGAATAGCTATCTTTATAGTCAATTTTTTCTCCAATCAAAGCCACCATCTCCAGGCAGCGCTTCTCAATATGATCTATATTTTCCATAACCATCATCATATCAGATACATAAACTGCCTGTTTTTCTGTTAAGGTACCTTCTGCGAATAATGCCGACATATATTTCATAGTCTCATCATTATGCTTTTCGATATCCGCACACGCGCCTTCTACTGCCATAAGTGCTTCTTTACTATTTTGTTCCATCGCCTTTGTTAAATTTGGAAGTGTCGCTTTCACTCTCTCACAAATTTCTCTTAACTCTTCTGTCACCATCTTAACGGCAAATACTGGCTGATTTAAAAGATTATAATCTAAATATTTAGAAGCCCGACTTTCCACTGCGATAACATCCTCACCAGGAATAATTATCTTTACAATTTTCACTAATACCGAAATAAAAGGAAGCCAAAGTAATGTACAGACAATATTAAATGTTGTATGTGCATTTGCAATCTGTCTCGATATAATATCAAGCTCTGCTCCCTTTGGAGAAATCCACTCCACAAATTTTGCAAACCAAGGAATAAACCAAATGAATACAAAACTACCACTTATATTGAAAATACTGTGGGCAATAGCTGTTCTTTTTGCGCTCTTTGACTGTCCAATACTCGCAAGTATAGCAGTAATTGTTGTTCCGATATTATCTCCAAAAAGAATTGGAATTGCACCTGCAAGTCCAATCACGCTGCTCACACCATCTGGTCCTGCCTGAGATGCAAAGTTTTGCAGTACAGCTATCGTGGCACTGGAACTTTGCACTACCAATGTCATAAGGGCACCGACACAGACACCAAGCACTGGGATATGTGCTACTTGAGCAATCATATTGGTAAAAACTGGGCTGCTTGCAAGAGGCTTCATAACATCCCCCATTGTCTCGATTCCAACAAATAAAAGTCCAAATGCAAAAATTGTCTGACCGATATTTTTTATTTGCTCCTTCTTTGCCAAAAATTGAATAAAAAATCCGATAAATACGATTGGCCAAATATAATCGCTAATCTTAAATGCCATTAACTGCGCTGTCATTGTCGTACCAATATTAGCACCTAAAATAACAGAAATTGCCTGTGGCAGACTCATAAGTCCTGCACTTACAAAACCGATAACCATAACCGTTGTCGCACTAGAACTCTGTAATACTGCTGTCACAAGTGCACCTGCAAACACACCCATTACTGGATTTTTTGTCAAGATTGCCAAAATCTTTTTCATTTTTTCGCCAGCGGCCTTTTGAAGTCCCTCTGACATCATGTTCATGCCAAAGAGAAACAAGGCTAAACCACCAAATAAACCAAATAATGTTTCCATAACTGAATTCATCTTTTATCTTCCTCTCTAAACTGCAAATCTCTTTTCCCTAAGTTTTATTGCTTTTTATTTTTTTACACAAAATCATTTTTTTCTAAAGCTATGTAATATTATTTTTTAGAATTGTATAAAACATTTTTATTTAAATCTGACCATTCCTTGGCCTGTCCAGAATAAATTGTTTTTAATTGCTCCGTCGTTAAATTTTCTACTGGGTTTTTCTCATTTACAATAACTGCAACTCCATCCTTTGCAATAACCGTTGTATCTAAAAGTTCGTTTTCGTAATCCTTTAGCTCTCTAGAAGACATTCCGATATCACTTACCTTTTGCATCGCTGCCACTAAGCCTGATGTGGAATCCGTCCCCTCCACAGTAATTACAGCATTTTTATTTATCTTCATATACTCGTTTGCTAAATCCTTCATAAGTGGTGCCATAGATGTAGAACCGCTAATCTTTATAACTCCTTTATCTTTGCTTGATAAAAATGTATTGGCATCTTTTACTATTGTATAATTCCTATCTACTATCTTTTGCCCTTCAGATAAAATATACGTCATAAAATCTTGCTCTATATCGGATAATTTTCCTTCATAGGTCAAATAAAAATTACGACTTAAAACATATTTATTATTTTTAATATTTTCCGAGTTCGCCTCCATCCCATCAATTTTAATTATCTTAATTCCGTCCATCTCCTTCGAAATTGCTCCTAGCGATACATAACCGATTGCATTTTCCTCTCCCTTCACCGCATCTATAACAGCATTTGCATCCATAACTATCTTGGCATCCTCTCTTGTCTGATCCACTTCCTTGCCATTATTATCTTTTTGAAGTAAGCCAATTTTATCTACAAAAATATCTCTCGTACCAGATCCCTCCTCACGAGCTACAGAGGTAATCTTCCCCATATTTTCAAGACCTGCTATTTTTACTCGTTCTTGCTGTGTCGTTTCTGTCTGGCAGGCTGTGAGGATGCATAAAACTGCGGCTATCACATAAAACCTCTTTATCCTCGTTATCCATTTTTTCTTTTCCATAGCCTCTCCTTTCTCGTTTTGACATTTACAATCTATCAAAGTAGAATAAAGGAAATATATGGTTTTTGTTAAATTTATGTAAATTTTATTATTTATCAAAAGAAACTATAAAGTCACTCCATATTTCAAAGCAATATATGGAGTGACTATTTTCTCAACCCTCTCTAAACTATAATAAAATTTTCATCTAATAATAACCAATTCGCCCGAAACAGCTGCATCACATTCCAATACCCTGCTCCTAACAAGTTAAACTCCTTTATCAAATCAAACTTCGCCTGCATACTCCGCACATCCTCAAACCAAACCTCATGTTCTATCCTTTCTGTCTCATATCGAAAATACGGAGACTGTGAAGTCTCGTCAAACTGAATCGTTGCCCCCTCATGAACCGCAATCCGCACTGCCTCAATATTTCCAAGCGTCCTAGCCCTCGTTGTTCCCGCCACAAACGGAAGTGACCAGTCATATCCGTAATTTGGAATTCCAAGATAAATTTTGTTCGCTGGAATTTCTGTTATAGCGTACTCAACAACCTCACGCACTTTATTAATCGGAGCGACTGCCATCGGCGGACCGTAGGTATACCCCCACTCATACGTCATCAAAAGCACAGAATCTGCAACTGCTCCAAGTCCCGCATAATCCTTGCCTTCATACAAAAGTCCCTGCTGAGTGGCGGAGGTTTTTGGTGCGAGCGCCACAGAAACTCGGTAATATGGATTTGCCGCGTGAAGTCGCTCCACACAAAGCGCGACAAAGGAAGTAAAGGCATCTCTATCCTCCTTTAAGATAAACTCAAAATCAATATCTAATCCGCCGTATCCCAATCTCTGCATCGTCAATAAAATTTCTTCTATCAACCTCTCCGTTTTTTGGGAATCATTTACAATAGAACTAATCAAAGCATTATTGAATCTCCCATCTGGTCCAAGAGGAGTCAAAGTCAGTACAGGAATTGTCCCATAGAAATGAGCCAACTCAATCATCCAGTTTTTAGGAATCGCAGGCGGAACTAAGTAACCCTCATTAGAAAAACCATACGAAAAAATGGATAGTTCTGTGAGATATGGGAGTGTCTGCTCTAATACCCACTCACTAATAAATGGATAGGCGTAGCCGTTTACTCTCAGACTTCGCCTTTCATTGGAATCCTCCCCTGTCTGTTGCTCTGTACTTTGGTTTTGTTCACCTTGAGCGCTATTTTCTCCAATAAAAAGAGCTTGCCCTAAAGCAAGCTCATAAGGATAGACAAGCTGATTATCATAAATAATCTCACTCACATCCACAAAAAATCGATTTGCAATTGTATCTACGGAATCTCCCAACTGCACAACATAGATTGCCAAAAAATCATCTCCCTATTTCTATCACTCCTATTTTATTATATGTTTCCTTTTTTTCTTCGGAAACTATTTTTTCGTAAAGAGAGCACTATACATTTTACTAAGTATAAATTTGATATGGAAACATTATATCAATCAATAGAAGAATTTTCGTTTTACATCTAGTTTTGTTACCCATTTTTTTATGATAAAAGGGCAAATAATACTAAATAAATTTATACTGTATATAATTATTACTTCTATTAACAATATCTTTAGTATACTATACTGTCCCCTTTCCATCTCTGCATGAATGAGAAAACGGATTGGTTCAACAAAGATAGCAATAACTATCATCTGTATCATCGTTAATATCGACTTTTTTATTAATAAACTGCTAATGAAATATCGTTTGCTCATACCTATTTTCCATAATGCTGTATAATAATCCTTTTGCTTCACAAAAAGTATCATTTGTCCTAAAAAAACTAATAATACACTTGCAAATCCTACAGCTATCATGACATTCACTAATACTGCTTTTTGCTTATCTATATATTGTTTTAGATAGTTGAATAATTGTTGATTTTTATCGATATATGCAGTCTTATCTTCCAATAATATCCCTCTCAAAATATCATCGCTAATATTATCCATAAATGTATAAACTATCGGTATTTGAGAACTTCTGACATCATATTTCAAAGATTTCATATACGATTCTAACGCAGCTCCTACCACTGTACTCTGACTGTTTCTATCCTGATAAATTCCTGCCACTTTACATTGAATAATCCTATCATTCAACAAAATAGTCAATATATCCCCCTTTTTAAAATCAATCATATTCATATACATATTATTGATGTATATTCCATCTTGAGATTTTAATATAGAGGATGCATGTGTATCTTCATATATATTGATATTTCTCTTGCTAATTATTTCAACACTCTCTTCTTTATATTCATCTGAAATATTTTGATTCATATACTCGTCGACATCAATTCCATTTACTTGAAGTATCTCTATTTTTTCTACATAAAATTTCTCATACTTTACTCTTTTTTCTGTAAGAAGAT
>CAYTNV010000029.1:0-47329 GCA_964439395.1 uncultured Blautia sp.
GATTTTATCATGAAATCCTTGAGAATAAAGTGTTAACTTTTTTTATACCACACCATCTCATGTTATTGTTAATCAAGGAAAAGCGGCCTTAGAGAACGCTGGATATGTGTTTAAATACATCTCATGTTATTGTTAATCAAGGTGCTGCACATGATAAAAAAGTTCATGGTCGAGTTTAAATACATCTCATGTTATTGTTAATCAAATCAAGCACTCGCAGCAGCAGGAACAGCGTACTGGTTTAAATACATCTCATGTTATTGTTAATCCAGAAATTCCAGAGCTATATAAAGATGCTCGACTGTTTAAATACATCTCATGTTATTGTTAATCCTTTTCCCCTGCGAATTTAATTTCAACAAAATCTTAGTTTAAATACATCTCATGTTATTGTTAATCAATACATCCTGCATTTTTTTCGGAGGGTTGTCTGCGTTTAAATACATCTCATGTTATTGTTAATCACAAGTGGAATATTTCGAAAAGTTGCATGAATATAGTTTAAATACATCTCATGTTATTGTTAATCGATTTAGAATGCCATAAATCAGCAATTAAAGCCGTGTGTTTAAATACATCTCATGTTATTGTTAATCGCGGTATGGAGAATTCCAGTCTATGCAGGGATATTCGTTTAAATACATCTCATGTTATTGTTAATCCGGATGGGGCAGATGCTGGAAAGTTCTTGTTTCATAGTTTAAATACATCTCATGTTATTGTTAATCGATTTGTGGCGACTTTACAAGTGCTTTTATATCCCGTTTAAATACATCTCATGTTATTGTTAATCAATTTCATTTAGTATTTCAGAAATTATGTCAGACATGTTTAAATACATCTCATGTTATTGTTAATCGATCAGGTTACTCTCTATGTACGCATCCGGATTCGTGTTTAAATACATCTCATGTTATTGTTAATCATAACTGCGGTCGCTTTGGTCGGCGGTAACTGTAAGTTTAAATACATCTCATGTTATTGTTAATCTAAATAAAGCGTTAGAATCGCTAAAAGCGGACACGTTTAAATACATCTCATGTTATTGTTAATCGATTCATAAGTTTTCATTGCCTCAAAAGCGTTATCGTTTAAATACATCTCATGTTATTGTTAATCGGTAAAAGAATTGGTTTCATATGTGGCATTTGATAAGTTTAAATACATCTCATGTTATTGTTAATCTGTACAGTAAAATACTTTTTCTTTCCACGAAGATGTTTAAATACATCTCATGTTATTGTTAATCCCTAGATTTTAAGCCATTCCTGAAATTAATTATACGCTCAACTCCTCATTTTTTCAATATTTTTATATTTTTTATCAACCTCTCTTCATTTTTTTAATTTCGCTATTCTTCTTCTATTTTTCCTTGATTTTATCACAGTTTTCCTACTTTTCTTTTAAATTACACTTGGTAAATTACAAAAATAAACTTTCTCCCGTCTCTTCATCTCCTTTTCCCAAAATTTCTTCTCCAAACACATTTCTATTCATTAGCTTTATAATACAAATAAAATCTTCTTTCTCATCAATCACAGCTTTCAAATCCTTTCTTAATTGTATCAATTTAGAAGGTGTCATCTCTCCTCTAAAAACAGATTTTTGAAAATGTGATAAATATTTTTTACATACTTTGAATACTTTTTGTACTCTTTTTTCTCCTACATCATAAAATACAAATGCATAATTATAATTTATCTTCTTACCCACTTTTAAAATCCCTCTTTTAAACTAAACGGAACAAATTCCTTATCTTCTAAAATCATCTTTATCAACTTATAACAATCCAATTTTATTGCAGTTCGATAAGATACTTTTCTCTTTAAAATTGGATGTTTAAATACTGACTCCATTCTTGCTTCAAATGCTTCTACAAAAATTTTTCTTCCCTCCTCATTTAAAATACAGTAATTGACTTTTTTCTCAAAATGTTTACTAACTTGTATCCTCCTATTATTCACTAACTCAAAAATTGTTTTATATACAATAACTGGCTTAAATACTTCACTGATATCTAAACTTAGAGAAAACCTTCCCTCAGACGGTTCATGTAAATAGCTAATTCGTTGATCTAAATGAGTTCTATAAATTGCTGATATTGTTTTTGTATATAATAAAGTATTTCCGAAGGATATTAAAGCATTAATCGGGTTATCTGGTGGTCTCTTTACTCTTTTATTCATAATAAAGTCCTCTGGAAGAAAATATTTAAAACCTCCATAAAAACGCATCCATACTTCTCCCTCTATCGCCATTAATGTTTTTACATTGTCTGCTGCCTCCACTCGTAAATAAAATTCTTTTTTTATCCAATCAATCGTCTCCTTTACTTCTTTTTTATCGTGCTTATAATAATGATATAATATTTCATAAATATTTTTTCCGATTCCTTTTACAATCGCTTTCGCAATTTTCACTCTCTCATTATTATATTTTTCTACTTGTCTCACTAGTAATCTCCCACTCATATACTGATCACGCGGATAAAATGTTCCACTATAGCCACCATAATAATTAAAAAAATGAACAACCACGTTATTTTGAGCTAAAAAATCTAATAATTTACTATTAATACTTACTTCATTTAAACAATATATTTCTTTCGTATTCTCAATTGGTATATAATAGTTTTTTCCATTTTTACGAAAACATAATGAATTATCCTTTCGCGTCAATTCTCCCATAGAGGTAATATATTTTGTACTGCCCATTTTTCCTCTGTTCCTTTCTTCTTTCCTTAAATCATACAATACTCGTAATATGCACATTGTTTGCATTTTGGCTCATTGAGTACTGGTGGAATAATATTTCTCCCTAATAATTCCTCAATTTCCTGCTTATATTTTTCTACTTCCTTTTCTAAATCCTCTGTCAACTCTATAGTTATTGTCTTTTTTTCCTGCTTTTTCTTTTCAATAAATTCCAATTTTCCTTTTCTCACAATCCCCTTATCTTTCAATATTTTTAAATACAAGATCAACTGCCATTTTGTCGCTTCAATATCAGCATCTGTCTTTTTCATTTCTGTTAAATATTCTGCTGTTAATTTATCCAACTTAATATTTTCAATACTAATTTCTGCATTATCACTGTTTTCAGCTTTTTCTTCGTGCAAAGCCTTTCCTATTTTCACCTTTTCACTATTATCTTCCAAATTTAATCGGTTACCAAATAAATAACATTGTCTTTTACAGTGAAAATAATAATTCATAAGCGTTCCATTCACTTTCATTTTACAATTCTCCTACATAAAAACAATATGATCTCCCTGCATTTTTTTACGGTCAATCTTTCCTTCTGTAAAATATTTTTCTCCCTCCCCTATAAAGAGAAGATCGCCCACTCTGTCGTTATAACATATATCTGCATCCTTTCTAACTTGATAAATAAAATAATTCATTTTGCTCATTATTTCCGATAATCTGACCCTCTTTTCAGCATAGCCCATTGAAAAATCTTTTAATAGCTCCACATAGTTTTCCCAAATTTCTTCTCCATTTAATTCCTCTCCATTTTCATCTCGCAAATTTCTTGATAAGTATACAGATATATTCCACTCATCTTCTGGTATTAAACGCATCCTATCCTCTATTTTTAAAAATTCCAGATTTCTAACTCTATTAGCAAAAAATCCTTCCAACCCCTCCTGTCCCGTGCTTTCATTTTTATTTTTCAAAATTTTCATTACTTCTTCGTAATACTCAGAAAAATTTTTATCTGATAAAATTCTTCTCATATCCTCATTATATAAATTCAATCTCTTATTTTCTACTCGTCTATCATTTTTATAAATTTTCTTTGCCTCATCTAAATCAAATAGATATACATATCCATCTCCTGTACAAGAACGGTTAATTCTCCCAAAAAACTGTTCTTCACTATCCAATTTAGAAATATCTTTATACCCTATATCCATACTAATATCTACTCCTGCTTCTACAACTTGAGTGGCTACTAAAATAAAAGCATCTTCTATTTTATCTATCTTATTCAAAATTCTGCTTCGCTCTAAAATGCTATCATCTCCAGACATATATTCTATACGCTGTATCTCTTCCTCATTCACTCTTAAATCTTTATCTGTTTTCAATTTCTGATAAAATCTAAACGCAGAATCCTTTTTTATAAACTCTATTAATACTTTCTTTCCTTCCAAAAAAGAAGTTTTTACATGAGAAAATAATTGCTTTTCTTTATTTTCTTTTTCATCTAACAATTCATACGATACTTTCACTCTATTTTTAAAACATGGATGCAAAAAATATTTTTCTCTATTTTCAACTAAATTTACTGCAGGTAAAGCTTCTTCCAATAATAGATTCAAATTAGGCAATGTGGCAGACATAATAATAATTTTCATATTTAGTAAAACAGCAAATTCCTTTAAAAAATAAATAATCTCTGCCCAAATATCTAATTTATAACTCTGTATTTCATCCAATACTATCACACTATTTGCAAGTTGATGAAATCCAAAAGCTGACTCTTTGCAATGTCCAAACATTATATCAAATAAACTGACATGTGTAGAAAGAACCATTGGATAATTTAAAAATTGTCTATCCAATAACGCTTTCTGATAATACATGGTCTGTTCTGAGTTTTCCTCTCGTTCTTTTTCTTTCTCTATTTCTTTAAGTGATGTTTTCCCTTTTTTATCTATTTGTCTTTCTATTCTTCCATTTTTTCCCATCTCTATCGGAGTTAATGAATTTACAACAGCGATATCTTTCCAAATATCCTCATATTCTCCAAATACTTTTTCTAAATTTCTCTTGTTTTGCTCTATTAATGTATTGAATGGATAAATATAATATATTTTTTTGAGTCTACTGTCTGATTGGAGCATTTGAAAACTTAAATTCATAGCCAAATTACTTTTTCCGCTTCCAGTTGGGGCTTCCAAATAATAAATAGCTTCTTCTCTTTTTTGTTTCCATGACTGTTCCACATCCAAAAATAATTCTGTTCTCAGATTATTTATTTCTTTTTCCATTATCCACTCCTTTTGTGGATAAGATTCTCTTTCATATTTTCTTATTGACTGCATCACATTAGTTTTTTCATAAATATGTATCCATTTTTCTATTTCATCTAAACTACCAACCTGTGTAATTCCTTTCCCAGACATAAATTCTGATGTGGCATAAAAATCCGCTGCTACAAGCAATGAATACATTAATCTCACATAAGCATAAATTAAAATATTTTGTTTCCGAGAGAATTTTTTTGTTAATTTCCGAGTAGTAGTATCTAAAATAGAATCTATTTGTTCTTTTTTTAATGAAAACTCTTTTTGATAAACTTTATCTTTCTTTTCCGAAAATCTCTTAAGCAATTCTTCTCCTTTTCCATAATTAAGAGAATTAAAAAAATCTTCTATTGATTTTAAATCACTATGATGTCTTTCTATAACATAAGCATTAAGTAAAATTAAATATCTCAATATCTTTTTTTCTTCTTTATTTTTCATATTATTTACTTTATCCATAAAATAATCTATATATAATACAGAAGAAATTAAAGAATGTTTACTTCCTTCTATTTCAAAAATTGAATCTTTTTTAATTTTTTTATTTTTCATCTTATCCAACTGAAATTTAGGATTTATTTTTCCAAAATCATGAAATACAGGCATACTAAAAATTAATTCTTCTATAAATATTTTTCCATCTGTAGATATCTCTTTTGATATTCCGTTACAAAATCTTTCTATTATTTCATCAACATATTTTTCCTTCCAAAGAAATGTAAAATATTTTGTTGTTAATTTTATATGCTCTTCCAAGGACTCTCTTTTTATAAATTTTCCCATATTATCTTGTAATATATGAGCATCATAATTTTCTATATTAAAAATCAAGTTTTTTACTTTTATCATAGTATCTTCCCTTCTCCTAAAAACTTTACTTCCACTAATTCTACGAACTTTAATAGCTTTTATATCTTAATAAATCATTTTTCTAAACTACAAAAAAGTCTTATCTATAACTATGTACTTAAAATATAGCACTCAATAGATAAGACTTTTTCTCTAATAAAATGTTATTTTCTTTCCATCTTCTAATTCATACACAATACTATCTTTCTGTGTTATTACAAAATCATCTGTATAAAAAAATGTCTCAAAAATATACTGATTTGTCCATATATCCAATTGATATGGAAGTTTCTCCTCATACTTAAATTTACTGAAAATGCCAAGATCTAATCTATCATCATAATCTAAATCCAAAACTTCAAACTTTCCTTTTATAGCAAAACAATCTACTCTTCCTTGAATAAAATCAATTATCTTAGCTTTTTCTAATCTGACATTTTTTATATCTGCGGGATGGTCATTTTTTCCTAAATACGGATAATATATGCACTTCTTCTTGCAAAGAAAGTCTTTTATTTTAACTGCCTCTTCGCAATCTAACAAAATACATATTTCCCACTCTGGATTTTCCAACCATTGTTCTTTTACAATTAAATTTCCTCCCTGTTCTTTAGATGCATATCCTACTGAATTATTAAAGGTCTGTATCTTTTTGGAAATATATCCTTTTTCTCTTACTGGAATAATAGAAATTTTCAGTTCTTTTAATTTTTCATAAAACTGTGGATATCCTTTTATTAGCTTAGTTGACTTTTTTTCTTTTCCATATCCTTTCGTATGATTATAACCATCATATCCTAAAATCGCTCCCAGCATTCCTAACAAAGCAACCTTGTGTATATTGCCATAAGTAAAATAATAATAGGCATTAAATTCTGGCTTTTTAAAAAAAGCATTTTTTCCACTCAGCGAGAATCTCAATATTTCCATTTATCACACCTCTTTTTGAGTACAAATATTATACAAGGTTATATTTTCTGATATTCCTTCTAAATCTGTTGTATATGGGTTATAATAAATATCAATCTTTTTTATTCTGTCCTGTAATTCTGAAAGTAGTTCTGAGCATTGTAATTTTATAGTATTTTTTTCTGCTCCTTTTTCAAAAACAATATATTCAGATAAGTTAGGGAGATAAGTATCTAGTTCTGTCTCTATGAATATTGCAAATTCATTTTCGCATCCTTCTTTAGAATTTGTTGCAAAGGCAGTAGCTGATACTAAAGCAACTTTTCTAAATTTTTGATAATCTTCTTCTGTATATCCCTCTGTTACTCCAAGTTCCTCAAATTCTTTGTATGCTAATGGATTTATAACAAACGGATAAAAATAATGTGCCTCATCACTTACAATTTTTGTTCCCAGTGTACTATTTTTGGCATCTCTTTTCTTCTCATCTTCTTCTGAAGATATATCTTGTTGTCCCCCTTCATTTTCTGATATATTATTTTTAACCTTTTTTTCCTTGGGATCTCTAAATGGAGATAAAATTTGTTGTTCTTCTACATTGGTATTATTATATTTATTAAAACCTTGTCCAATCTGTACTGCTCCAGTAATAGATATATTACTTCCTGCTTCAGCAAAAGTTGCTCCAAAATTTTTCACATCTATTGCTGAAAATAAATTTTTTAATATTTCTTTTACATCTTTGCATTTTTTTAAATCTTCTACATTAAATAAAGTTTCATAACGCTCTTTTAGAGTTCTTGGAATAAGAGAACTTTTCTCATCTTTAGTCGATATTTTCATTGTTTTTATATACAATACTTTTTGCCCCTCATTATCCCACATCTTTTTCATCGGATATTTCAATGCTTTATCACTACCAAATATAGATCCATCTCCAATACTCTTTGGATATCCAGAAAAATCTGCGTTCCAATTTGCCATAATAGAAGAAATTCCAATTACTCCATATACTCGTTTATTCATCTTCATTAATTTTTCTCCTCCTTTATATAAATCATATTACTACATACATATCCTAATAAAATCATTTCTTCATTTACTTTTTTCTCTGGTATATATCCACAAATCATTGCTAATATATTTTTTACACGTCTAGAATTTTCTGGTATAGCATAATTATATTTTTTATATAATTGTATTATTTTTTCCTTTAATATTTCATCTGTTTTTGCATTTAATATAGGATTTATAAGCATTTGTTTTTTATCTTTTGATTTATTCAAAGAAATTAAAAATGCTGCTGCTTGTCCAACTACATAATAATATTCCTCATCAGATTCTGGAAATATCTCTACCTCCGATAATATTTTTTCCTTTAATTTTTCCCTCATGTTACTTATTATCTCTGCCATATTTTTTTCTCCTCTTAAAAAATAATTTTGAAATGATAACCTCAAATTAAACTGCCATACAGCTTTTTCTTTATATCCATTTAACACCGAATTTTTTATTAACTGGAATGAAAGTTTATCCAATATTTCAGGTATTCCTTGAGCTTGCCCTTCATAAATCCATCTAAATATCGCATCCCTATATAAAACAACAGCTTGTTTTATAACAGAATCATTAATCTTGATATCTTTTACCTCCGTCATATAATTATTAGATAAACATTTTGAAAAAAATATTTCATGAACTAGGCCACCAATTTCCGACATTTTTTTATATGGACCATATTTTTCTTTATACTCTTCATGAAATTTAAATTCTTCTTCTAAAATATCAATAAAATCAAATTGCTTATCTTCTGGAAGCATTGGCTTATATCCAGAAATATTATCTTGCACTAATATTTCTGTTTCCGTTTTTCCCTTTTTTAATCTTAAATAATATCCCGTTTTTATTTCACTCGAGGCTTTCGATGTCGAATATGAATTTATTTTTTTTTCTGTTGTGTCAACATAAATATGATAATTTCCTCTAGAAACTTGATTCGTTAAATAATCAAAAAACTGTTTTTGTAGCATGACAGCTTCTCTATCAATTAAATATGATGCTGGGGTTTTTCTCGTCTTAATTGATAAAAATGGCTTATTGTTATTCATATTCACGTTGTTTCCTGGAAGACCATATATTTTATTTTCAATTGTAATATTATAATTATTACTATTGTAAATATTAGGTAAAATATATCTCTGCCCTTCTCTCCTATATTCTTCCTTATCTGCTTCAAAAAATATTTTTACATATTCCTTTTCTTGCATATCAATATTATAATTTGTATCAAGACAAAAGATGTTTTTCTTTATCCACTGTCTATTTTTTTCTATTTCTTCTTCAGGAGGTGAACCTTCTTTTTGAGTAAATTCTAAATATATTTCCGTTGTCGCTTTATTTTTATATTTATACTTCACTGGATCTTTTAAATTATTGTAATAAGCATCTATATTTTTCTCAGTCAATTTTCCTGATTGAATATTTTCTTTTTTTACCCAAAAAGATAAATAATTATTAGAATGAATTTTTCTATCTTCATCCATTTTTTTTTGAGTTGAAATCAACTGGCTATAATAATCATAGAAACAAATATCTGGGAAATATTCATTTCCTCTGCCTTCTATTTCTCTTTTTTGCTTATTCATCTTAATTTGTAATATTTCTTTTACTTCCCCCTGTTTATCTACGAGAATATATGTTCCATTAGTCGGCGTATACGTATCTAAAATAAACCTTTCGCCCTTTTTATTTAACTGCTCTTGAAATACTTCTAAGCATTCCTGTATCATTACTTCACCTCCTTACATCCAACGATAATTTACAAATCCCGCCCCTCGAGAATTTATATTTCCTATTCCTGTCCCTAATGCCATATACGCTAAATTTTGACTCATTTCATCATCTGCAATCCACAACTTAATTTTGTCACCCAATAACTTGACATTTTTATACTCTGTAGGTATCGGACCTTGATTTAAAAATTCAATCATATTATAAATAGGGAAATTTTCTATAACTTTTGTTTTTTCAAAATAATTCCACTTTTTAAATAAATTCGTTTTTAGCTGTAATTCAAATTGCTCTAAATTCATATGTGTTTTCCAATAACCTTTTTGAGCATCTTTCAAAATTATCGGAGTTAAAGTATAAATACACTCGATATGTTTCTTTGGAAGAATTCTTATTTGAGCCGTCAATCCCTTCATATCTTCTGTAAATTGATTGACACATATTTCACTAAAATATTTTGCTAAGTTACTATCTACGGTTCGAACCGTAATTGTATATATTTTGTCCTTTTTATATACTTTATCTTGTTCGAATGGATAAGCGTGATTCATGCAATACCCTTTATAAAAATTTTGTTTATGAAATCGTTGCCATTTTGTATTCACTAAAAATCCTTTATCTATTAAGGCTGTTATCTTAGTTTGAATTTCATTTACAGAAATATTTTTTAACATATATACTCTTAGTTTAATTTCATATACTACCATAGTATTTCTCCTCCCTTCTCTTTTTGTATAATATAGATATTATATTAAGTATATACTTTTGTCAATAGCATTTTAAAAATTATTTATACAAATTACATTGATTTTTTTATTTCTAGAAAACTCTATTTAAATTCTATTACATCTCATGTTACTATTAATCATACTTCTTACATTTGAAATTTAAACAAATTACATTTTCAAATACATTTCATGTTATTATTTATCTCACTAGAACATTAAATTAGATAAGTTTATCTTATAATTTTAACGTATCTAATATTATCCTTCACATTTTAAGTCTCATTGCATCTACTTTGAGCAACAACTTATTAATTTTGATTATATCATCTAATCAAGTTTTTGTCATTCTAAAATTTTCTATCATCTCACCCACATCCTCACAATCTCATCCAACCTCCCCCGTATCTCCTCAAACTCTCTCCCCAAATCAATCGTTCTAACCCCAATCCAATTCCCACTCATCGAATACCCACAATCCAGCACATTCTCCCCCTCTGTCTTTGCATAGAGCAACATCCCAGACACTTCCACATTTTCCCCTTCCTGCGCCGCCAAGTTTTTTACATACGCAAAAATCTGGTATAAGTTGTTAGAGTGAATCGTCTTTCTCCCATACTGTTCCTGCAAATTATTCTGATAATACTTTGTATCAATAATTAAAATCTTATCTCCCTTTTTCAAAGTAATATCCGTCTTCATGACAGGAAGAAACTCTAAATTTCCTTTTTTATCTCCATCTTTTTTCCTTTGATTTCTCTTTTCTTCTTCTCTTTCCTCTTTCCTTCCTATTTTTCTGCCATCCCCTCCAATTTCCTCATCCAATTTCCACCGTATCTGTCTCGCTCTCACCTCGTCCAAATCCCCATAATGTCGTCGATAATAAGCCAAAACAAATTTCTCATATAATCGTTCCATGTGGTCTTCCGACAAGATCTGCATCTTATAGCTACCATCTTCTCTATTCAAAATCAATCCATCCAACACAAAATAACAAAGATTCATCAATGCCTCATACGACCGATTTCCTCTCGTAATCTGCAACCTTCTCCAAGAAATCTGCCGTGGATTTAAAATATCAATATGTTCAAAAAAAGATAAAAGCTTCCTTATCTGCTGTCTTCTTTCATCTGTCACTTCCTTTTCTCTTTCCAAAAAATATAATGTCGTCTTTAAAATCTGATTCCATATATTATTTTCCGATAGGTCATCGAACTCGCAGACAATTTTTCCCCTTTCCCGCTCTCTCCTTCTAAAAGCCAGCGTCTCATAAGGAATAACCTTGCCTCGCACAGTCCTGATTATTCCTCTTTTTTCTATATATTCCTTATACAATCCCTGTTTTAGCTGCCTAGAGATATCCTTGAGCAAAAGAGCCGCAAATAACTCCTTCGCATCCTCAAAATCCTCTCCTTGAATTTTCTCATACGAATCCTCTCGAAAATAATCGAACACATAACTAAGCATATAATAAATATTTTTTACGAAAATTTTCTTATTTTTAGTATTTTTATTTTGAATACTCTCATTTTGGATATTCTCGTCTTTCGTATTCCCATTATCTTTGTCACTTTTCTTGTTTCTTTCTCTACTCATCTACTACTCCAAGCAAGGTTTGCCTCCATTTTTCTACTCTCTCGGGTTCATCAAACCAGTACTCTCTAAGTATCGGCAAAATATCATACTCAACCACCATACGAAGCCACGCATCGCTATATTCATCCTGATTACAAAAATAGCTATGTCCAATGCAGCAACCTTTCCCGAGAGCGTAATCTTTTTTAATCTCCAAATTTAATAGCTCAATTTTCTCAATTAACTGATGAAACTTATCACTCTCCAAGCTCTCCCTATACTTTTGAAATCCCTCCGACGAAAATGCAGGCTCCATCTCAAAAAAACTAAAACGTCTGCGAAGCGCATAGTCGATCATCGCCAGACTTCGATCTGCTGTATTCATCATACCAATGATATATATATTTGCAGGCACACTAAAGGAAGTTTGGCTGTAGGGAAGAATTACCTTTGTTCCTCGATAGTCCTTTTCTATGAGCATCAAGAGTTCGCCAAAAATTTTACTCAAATTTCCTCTGTTCATCTCATCGATTAGAAAGAAGAAATCTTCATCTGGATGGTTCGCTGCCCTTTGACAAAATTCATAGAAAACTCCCCGCGTTAGCTCAAAGTTTTCTCCTTTTGGCTTATACCCCATTACAAAATCCTCGTACGAATAATTTTGATGAAATTGGACAAGCTCAATATTTTCTTCCTTTTTTTGTCCAAGCATCGTGTAGGCAAGGCGTTTCGCCGTAAATGTTTTTCCAACTCCAGGAGCTCCCTGCAAAATAATATTTTTCTTATATTTTAATAATTCCATCAGGCGCTTCGCTTTCTCTTCTGGCAAATATACTTCTTCTAAAAACTGTTCTCTTGTGTATAAATCTATCTTCTTTTTAGGAAGTACGATTGGATTCATCTCGCGCACCATATCCATAATAATCTCGTATTCTCCCTCGGTCAGCTTAAACAAGCTTCCATTTGGATTTAAAAAAAATTCCATTCGCTCAAGCTCAGGACAATTTTTCAAGACTGTATAGTCTATCGATATAGTAAATCCCTCTAATTTTTCAAAATATAGATTTTCTCCATCACTATTTTCCACTACCCGTGCAAGAGCGACCACCTGCTTTACGGGATGGGATTCATATCCGATAATCAAATCTCCCTTCCTCGCATCCAAAAAATTTTGGAAAATACGTCTCTTATGACCATTCTCATTATAGAGTGTATAATTTTGCACCTCTCCCACGATAATCTCAGAAAAGCTCCAAATTTTAGGGTTTGCATTTAACCACCAATAATTTCTCTCTACTTCATTTTGCGATTTTCCCTCTCTTTTCTTTGTCTCATAAAGAGGAATATAAAATAGATTAATCTGCTCCAACGCCTGGTAGAGTTCATCTGTCAATTTCCAAATCGGATTGCCCACCTTATGACAATTAATAAATTTTCCCACATATAAAACTGGGATATATTTTGACTGTCTCTCATCTAACTCAATAATTTTACTATTCGTATAATTTCCAAGATTTCTCGCTATCTCACAAAATTTTTCCTGATAAAATTCCTTCGTATTACCATACTTTGTGGCAAGCTGTGAACTTGTCGCCATTCCTCCATAATCCAAAAGTCGTTTTAGAACAGATAGGCTCTCTACAGAGAAAATATTTTCATCTTCTAATAGCATTCGCCATTTTTTCACTGAAAAATTCAATTTTTCTTCCTGTACTCTCGATTTTTTATTTCCCTGTTTCATTTTTCATCATTCCTTCTCAAAATGCTGATAATCTTGCTGACTCTGCCAATATCCGCCCCAGCTCCATCCATATTTTTCAAAAATCTGTACAACCTCATCCTTTGCATGAATCATTGCTCGATTGATGATATCATCTTCAAAAGTTTTTTCACGGTCCACATAAAGACCTGCATTTCTAGGGCTATAACTACTTCCCTGTACCCAAGGATTAATCAAAGGATTCAGGTCAATCGCTCTTCCTCTTGCATGATTTGACAGCTTTGAAGAACCATTTACAACCCTATAGCAAAAACAAGATGTATTATTTCTTCCCATAGAAGAGCGGTCTAGCGAATCAAACTCTTCCGTCTGCATTTCATCATATTTATCGATTAATTCCATTCTCTCAATCGGATACTGTATATCATATAGCTCCTTAAAAATGTTAAGAACATCTTCCGCTACATCTTTATCCACAACCATATGCCCCTCTACAATATCTCCATTAAAATCATAATGAGGAATTGTCAAATAGGACAAATCATCAAATCCCACTGTGGCATCCTCTGGCATAGAAATTCCCTTCATCGACTCTCTGACATCCTCAGGAATTGGTTCGCTCACACCTTTACCATCTAATTTTTCCATCTCCGTTTCTTCTTCCGTCTGATTTTCTTGTTCCACCTCTTTCTCTTTTGAATTTACAATTATATCCTCTTCCTCATCATCTATCTTTACTTTTATCGTAGTTCCCTCTTCCTTGATTGTATTATCATTACTCCCTTCCTTCTCTATTTTTTTTGCATCTTTTTCCATCGTATTTTGTCCTCTAAGATGATAGAGAATCAATGCTCCATTTGCCAATATTACAATAATAAGAAGAACAATCAAAATTAAAATGATTTTTTTATCTCTTTCCTCTTTCATCTTCCTCTCCCACTCTCTCTTCGTTTATTTCCAGAAATATTCTTAATCAGATGGACTATAAGATAACCATCTTTTTCGAGAATAATTTTGGCATATGTATCGCTATCGTCTTAATTTACAATATATTTTTCCCGTTTTCATTCACTCCACTCTTATTATTATTTACTATTATCATTAAACGGAATAATTTCTGCAATCGCTACGTCTTTCCATTTCGTTCCATAATAAATAGAATTAATTGTAATGCGAATCGAGTTCGTCTCCACTTCACGTCCAAAATCTACTGTCTGCAAATCCTTTTGATCTAAAAGCGTCACATTCAAATATGTTCCGTCTCCAAATGATATCGTGCATTCTTTTACTCGATTATTTCTCTGCCAAGTAAGCTGATCTCTTGGATATCCATTTGCTATCTGCATTCCAGTGACATACTGGGGTTCATCTGCAATAATCTCAATCCACTCCCCTAATCCTCTATTTGTATTTTGAGGCGCCCATTTTGTCTGAATATCTCCATCAATAACTGCTCCCACAGAATACTGTCCAGCCTCCGAGTCTGTACTTCTTATACTCGAGCAATTGGCCCTCATAAATACAGGAGCGTCTCTTATAATTTCTGTCGTCTCACTACTCTCTTCTTTCTCCGTATTTTGTTCTGCACTAACTATCGTCTCTGTTGTAGCTTCTTTTTTGTCTTTCCTTTTCATAAATCCAAAAAGAACAATTACATCCATCAGTAAAAAAATAACAAAACATGTGAAAAGAATAAGAATCATATTTCTCTGTTTTCTTCTTTTTATCTCTTCCTGATTTACCCTATAATTAGGTGGTGCTACAGGACTAGATTGCCCTGTCGTTACTACAGAACCACATTTTCCGCAAAACTTTGCGTCCCCTCTCAGTTCATTTCCACAATTACTGCACTTCAATTTCATTTTCTCCTTCCCTCTACCCATACATTTTGCATGTCTAATTTTCTCTTATTGTATCATATTATAAAGAACAATTCACTAATTTATTTTTGCACATAAAAAAACCGACCCTATAAGCTAACATCGCACTACTAGCTCTTCCGTTCTGGTCGGTTTTATAAAAGAGGATTTGAAAAAATGAAAAAAATTTATATATAATCAAAAGTTTATTTCCTTTTGTTGAGTATTAATATACCCTTTTTTTGTGATAATATTGTGTTATCTTTTTTAAAACTTTGTTAAAATTAAAAAAGCCTGAGACTTATTCTCCAACTCTTTCTCTATTTGGGATACTTATTTTATTTCTGACTTTGCACTAATATGTAGCATAGGTAAATCAAAAATATCAACTATTATAAGTTATCCAAATATGAGAAAGAGTCTCTCGCCATAAATCACAAGCTTTTTTCTATGTTCTAATTATTTAATTACTTTAATCCATCCCTCCGGAGCTTCAATCGCACCCATCTGGATTCCTGTCAATGTCTCATATAATTTCTTTGTCACAGGACCCATCTCGTCCATTCCGCTTGGGAAGCAAATCTCGTTACCATGGTCGTAAATCTTACCTACTGGAGAGATAACTGCAGCTGTACCACAAAGACCACATTCTGCAAAATCCTTCACCTCTTCAAATAACACTTCTCTCTCCTCAACTTCCATTCCAAGGTATTCTTTCGCAACATATACTAAAGAACGACGTGTAATAGATGGAAGAATAGAGTCAGACTTAGGTGTAACAATCTTATTATCCTTTGTAACAAAAAGGAAGTTTGCTCCTCCAGTTTCCTCAACTTTTGTTCTTGTTCCTGGATCAAGATACATATTCTCATCAAATCCCTCTGCATGAGCTGTAACGATAGCATGTAAGCTCATCGCATAATTAAGACCAGCCTTAATATTACCTGTTCCATGAGGTGCTGCACGGTCAAAATCACTTACTTTAATAGTGATAGGCTTAGCGCCACCTTTAAAATATGGTCCTACAGGTGTTGTAAACATTCTAAACTGATATTCATCTGCTGGCTTAACACCGATAACAGGATTTGTACCAAACATATATGGACGAATATATAATGTTGCTCCAGATCCATATGGTGGAACATAAGCTAAATTTGCCTCTACTGTCTTTTCGACTGCATCTATAAAACGCTCTTTAGGAAATACAGGCATCTCAAGTCTCTTTGCGGAAGCCTCTAAACGCTCTGCGTTTAAGTCAGGACGAAATGTCACAATATGTCCATCTTTTGTTGTATAAGCTTTTAATCCCTCAAAAATAGTCTGGGCATACT
Source organism: uncultured Blautia sp. (assembly GCA_964439395.1). Taxonomy (GTDB): domain Bacteria; phylum Bacillota; class Clostridia; order Lachnospirales; family Lachnospiraceae; genus JAUUSJ01. The sequence continues at coordinate 16,794 of CAYTNV010000029.1, forward strand.
GAAGAACACCCGCACACTCGTTAAGTGTAATTGTATCATCGGATACTAACGCTCCGTCATCCCATGCACCATCTTTAAAGTTAGATACATATCTTTTGTCAGTCTTCATATAGCCAAATCCGATATTTGACCAATCAATATTTTTCTTTTCCATAATAATTCCTCCATTAAAGTAAGCACTCTTTCGTTTTATGCCTTTTCTCGAACTGTGGGTACGAAAATTTTAGATATCTTTAACTAAGATAGAATTCATTTTTCAAGGAATACAGTTTCTATACTTAATATCTACCACTAAACTAAATTATACATCAGTTTGAAATTTTTTCAATAACTTTTTTCAATTTACAGAAAATTCTCTTATATATCTTTTCTAAAAATCTGAGAAAAAGACCGGAAGTTTTTCCTTCATAACCGTCAAAATCTCATTTGCGACTTGGCACATTTGTGGATGTGCCACTTTTGCAGTTCGAAGCTTTAAAAAATGTCTCCATTCACGAAGATTCATCGTCATAACAATTTCTGTTTTTAGTGAATTTGGAAGAACAGCTCTTGCCTCCTGCGCTGTAGCACCAGCATCTAGCATAGCAAAATACGATTTTTCTACATACTCCATTGCATCTCTCCAAATATTATACTTCTTTAAATCCTCTTCTTTATCTAAATCATAAGAAAATCCTGTAGCAATATCAATAACAGAAATTTGATTTCCAAACTTATCCTTTGCATAATTGCAATATCTGGTACTTTCCTGACTATAACTTGCAAGGCGATGACGGACAATCTCATGTGTTACTCCCCTATCACAAGTAATACGAAGTGTAACGGATTCATGCTCAATAACAGATTCATGACCTCTTTTTAAAATTCCCTGCAAAAAAAGTTCTGCGGAATTTTCATGAATCCTATCCTCACTCTTATAACAAACTCTCCCTATTTTCTCCAACTTTTTAATAATCTGCTCATAGTCATTCATACTAATAATCTCAACAGATGGCTGTATACTTAACATTTCATTTCTCCTTTCTTTTGTTTATATGAAAAAAATCTTTCATCTTTACATAGCTAATTTTCCTTTACTTTCCTTCATGTTTTTATCACTTTAAACATAAAAACTTTTTAGCTCACTCTAAAATATCTATATTTTAATGATATTTTTTATGAGTTTATATATTTAAACTGTCTTGAGATAGCCATTAGCTTTTAGTATACTATAAGTTTCTCGTAAATACTATCTATTTTTTATCTTCGTCACGATAAAAAATGAATAAATTTGTCTAATTGACGTCACTACTTTTAAAATGATTCCAACTTTTTCTTTCTGTCATTCGGTTTAAATTTGTCTATTGATGTAAATACTAAAATATGATATCATGATATCTGAAATAGAACAAACCAGTATACTCCAAAAGCAGAGTATACTAAGAAGGGAGGATTCCATGAAAAAAAATGGTTTTACCACATTATTGAAGGCAACTGCTGTACTTGCCTCTATCGGCGGACTTGCTTACGTATACAGAGATAAAATTCTCGGCTGTCCCGTTGTATCCTCACTAAAGGAGAAGATTTCTGGTTCTGAGGAGGATATCTTTGATGAAGAAGATTATTTTGAGGAAAGCACAGATGCTAGTACAGAGGATATAGCTTCAAGAGAGTACGTCTCTTTAGACATTGAGTCTTCAAAAAAAGCTGCTGAGGAGTTCGAAGAAACAATGACTCTTCAAGAGATGGAAGATGCGATTGAGGAAGAAATTCAGCTAGAAAATGCATTAGAAGATAGCGCTGATATCGAGGAAGAAGTAGAAAAAGAATCTGTCACAGAAGATAAAGTTGAAGAAGAGATTAATGCTCAAGAAAAAGTTGAAGAAGAAGCTGATTCTGAAGAAGAAATCGCCGATAATATAGATGCATCTAAAGAAGAATAACTAAAATATAATATAGAATAAAAGGCTATTACAAAATAGAGACTCTCAATGAGATATGTGATAAAATACTTTTAATCATATCAATCTCTTATTTAAAAGTTTATTTTGCAATAGCCTTCTTTTTTCGCTACTTAACCATACTTTCTAAGTCTTGAACTGAGAAAGTATATTTTTTATTACAAAAATGACAGTTTACCTCAATTGGTTTGGCTTCCTCTATCATCTGGTAAATTTCTTTTTTGCCAATACTAATTACAGCTTTTTCAACTCTCTCTCTTGAACAATTACAAGAAAATTTCGTCTCTATCGTATCATAAATCTCATATCCCATATCCTCAAAAAGAAATTCCATAACTTTCTCCACCGTTGCTCTTTTTTCTAATTCATTCGTCATGGAAGTGAATTTCTCCAACGCTTTTTCCAAGCCTGAGATTACTTCTTCACTCGCATACGGCATAAGCTGAACAATAAACCCTCCCGCCTGTCTTACCGTATTATCATGATTCATCAAAACACCAAGTGCCACTGCTGTTGGAACTTGCTCTGACGTGGCAAAATAATATGTTAAATCCTCCGCAATCTCTCCACTGACTAAATCTGTCTGACCAACGTATGGCTCTTTTAAACCAATATCCTTTATTACACTTAATACACCTCGTCCAATGGCTCCACCGACATCAAGTTTTCCCGCTTTAGATGCTGGAATCATAACTACATTTTCATATGGATATCCCTTTACATTTCCCCTCGCATCTGCTGTCACAGTCAATCCCCCGATTGGTCCATCCCCCTTAATTTGAAGAGTCAATACATCTGTATCATTTTTGCACATACTTCCCATCATTGTGCCAGCAGTAAGCAGTCGTCCAAGCGCCGCTGTGACAACAGGACTTGTCTCGTGAATCTGTCTCGCTTCCTCCACTAAATTTCTTGTTGTCGCAGCAAAAAAACGAATCTGATCATTCGCTGCTGTTCCTCTTATAATATAATCACTCATAGCTGCCTCCTATATCATATATTGTATTCTTTACAAAATTAATATTTTATATTATTTATAACTTAAGCAAATCTTACTCTTTGTTTTTTCCCTGCTCCTTAGCAAGCATAACAATTCTCCTGCTCTCTCTCGTCGCATCCTTATCCGTATAATTATCCTTTGCCTCCAAGAAAATAAGTCCGCTATCTTCTATCAGTTTTTTCATCTCTTCTAACAAATACGCCTTTTGATAATGCATCTCTGTATATTTTCGGAAAAGATTATCCTCCTCTTTAATAAATAGACTAAGCTCATATTCATTAACTCTCTCATCTTCATAATAATAATTATCCCAGATAAAGCTCATCTCCTTGCGATTTTCCGCAATCGTCTCAGAGCCAATCTCCTCATAACTAAACGGTGTGCGAAAATCAAAAAGAAAAATCCCATCTGGATCCAAATAATTATTGGCAAGGCGAAAGACTTCTTCCACCTCTTCTTTTTCTAATATATAATTAATACTGTCACAGACACAGACAATCGCTTTCACTGTTCCATACAGTTCAAATTCTCTCATATCTTGACAGAGAAATAAAATTTCCTCCCTATCACCAAACTTTTCCTTTGCAATATCTAACATTTCTATCGAAGAATCCACGCCAATCATATCATACCCCTTATCCGATAATAAACTAGTAAGGGTACCTGTCCCACAGCCCAAATCGAGCATAATTCCATCTTTTATGCCGTACTGCCCTAATTTTTCACTTATAAACTCTACCCACTTCTCATACGGAATATTATCCATAAATGTATCATATGCCTTTGCAAATCCAGTATACATTTCCATACTTTCACGACCAATCCTCTTAAACTTTTTACAAATATCTCATACACTATACCAAAACTTTCACCATATTGCAAAAGATTTTCTATAAAATCAATTTCTTTTTAAATATATACTTAAAAAAGAGGAGCAAAAATACGAAGCAATCCCTGAAAAAGATAGACTGGCAATGTCGTGCTACATCTTTCCTTGGAAATGAGAATACTTTTCTCAATCGTCTCCTCCACATCTTTTTTCACCTGCATGACAGCCTTAGAGCGATACATAAAAGTTCCACACTCAAAATGCAAATATAGGCTTCGATAATCCATATTTATCGTTCCTACAGTTGCAACCTCGTCATCTGCCACAAAACATTTTGCATGTAAAAATCCTGGCTTATATTCATAAATTTTAATTCCAGCATTCACCAACCTTGGATAATAAGATTTTGTAAGCAAAAATACAATTTTTTTATCTGGTATATGAGGCACGATAATTCTCACATCTACCCCTCTCTTTGCAGCCATACAAAGAGAGGTTGCCATCTCATCTCCAATAATCAAGTAAGGGGTGAAAATATAGAGATATTTCTTTGCATTGGCAATAATATTTAAATAAACTCCCTCTCCTACACCTTCTTCGTCCAAAGGACTATCTCCATAAGGCTGTACATATCCATCTTCCATTTCTTGACCAGTCCAATATCTATTTGGAAAATATTTACTATAGTCACTTTCTTCTCTTCTCTCTGCATCCCACATCTGTAAAAATAGCATTGTAAAATTAAAAACTGCATCTCCCTTAATTTTCATGCCCGTGTCTTTCCAGTGACCAAATCTCTCTTTTTTATTAATATACTCATCCGCTAGATTAACTCCTCCAGTAAACGCCGTGTGACCATCAATCACTGTAATCTTCCTATGGTCTCGATGATTTAATACACTAGAGAAGAAAGGAATAAATTGATTAAAAACTTGTGCCTTAATTCCCATCTCCTCCAATTTTTTTGTATATCCAAAAGGAAGTGTCGTGATGCATCCCATATCATCATATATGATTCTCACATCAACTCCTTCTTTCACTTTCTCCCTCAAAATCTCTAAAATTGTCTCCCACATGACTCCATAGCTAATAATGAAATATTCCATAAAAATATAATGCTTCGCTTTTTTTAGCTCCGCTTTTAGCGCCTCAAAATATTCTTCTCCAATTGTATAATACTGAGTTATTGTATTTTTATAAATTGGAAATTTAGCCTTATTCGCAATATAATTTACCTGATTTGCTATAGCTAAATCTTCTCTTCTAAGTTCTTCTAACACATCTTCATCTTGTTTTAATAATATATTTGTCTTATCTATAATAAACTGCATCTTTCTTCTCATCCATCTTGTCGGACGCTTATTCCCATTTAAAATATAAAAGATAGAACCAAAAATAGGCGTAATCATAATAAGAATCACCCATGCAATCTTGTATGCTGAATTTTCATCTCGAAGCATAATCAACAGTACAATAATGACACTTAAAATATTTAAAATATTTTGAAAATATGGAATTCTACTACCCAATTCATCAACCAACCACATTGTCCACAGAAGCTGAGTTAAAATTGGAATTCCCACAAAAACAACTCTACTCGTTAAAATTGACATTAACTTTTTTAATACTTTTCCCATCAGGTTCACCTTCTTCCTTTTAAAGGGCTGTCGCAAATTTCAAAAACTTTGCAACAGCCCTTTCTTTTATAATATGAAAAAATACAAATTTTGTTTGTACACTATTACTCATTTTTTAGTCTTTAATAATTAATGCCATAAATACAAGATCCTTATCCGTACAATTTTTCAATCCATGACCAGAACCATTTGGCGTAAATGTCACATCTCCTGCTTTTACTAAATATTCTGCCTCATTATCCTGGTATAATCCCTCTCCAGATAAAATATAATATGTTTCACTCTCGCCATGGTGCTCATGATATCCAAGTGAACATCCAACTGGAATTGTCACCTGAGAAAATATGCCACATTTTCCGTTTAATTCCTTTTCATTTAAAAGATGTTTCATCAAAACATATCCTTCTCCACCTTGTGCATTTTCTTTTTTTACTGGTTGTAATGTATTTCCTTCTTTTAACATCACACTGCCTCCTTTATTATTTGTAAAATTCATGACCCTGATATTCAAATAGCCATGTCAAATTTTGATCAAACCAAGTAATACTGCTCTTTCTAGAACCAGAACGAGCCAAGAAATAAAGAGCTCCCTCGGAATAGTCCACTCCCAATAGAGCCTTATTTACAGCATCTACTGTATCATCTTGTATCTCCACTGTATCATATCTTCCATCAGAGATTGGCTGAAACTGTACTACACCATTTACTTCTTGAAATACTACTTCTTCTACTGTATTTGGAAATTCTGAAGAACGCACACGATTAAGTAAAACATTGGCAACTAAAATTTTACTTTTTTCATCCAGTCCTGTCGCTTCCGCCTCCACGATTCTTTGCATAACCTCATAATCCTTATAAGATATTTTAATTTCGTCTCCATTCACTACAGTCTGGTCTACAAATTCAATTTTTGCTCCATCAACTTCTATTTCATCGCCGATTCCTATTCCTTTACTCGCATTTGTCAATCTCTTACGCACATAATTTTTATTTGCCGCACGCATTAGAGCTTTCTCCTGCATTGTATCCACAATACCATCTACAAACAGATATTTCTCTTCTTGAGTTTCATAATCCTCTTCCTCTTGAGTATCCTCATTATAGTAAGACATATTAGTCCTTGTCTGATTAGAAGAAATCATATTTTCCTTCCATTTTTTCTCTGCTTTTAAAAGTTTACCAAAACATACTATGTATAAGATAAGAAAAGCTATGATTAAAAAGAAAACTGCTCTCCTAATGTCAATTTTTTGAGTAAATGGCATAATGTTTTTCATTTTTCCTCTTATTCTATTTTTTCTCGTGTCTTTTTTATTCATATCTGATTTTACCTTTCCAGCATAAAATAAATGGTTACTCACTGACTTATATTATAACAAACCCTATTTGCGAAATCCAGCTATTTTTACTCTCTCTCCCTCTCGCGCTCTCTCAATGCATCGAACCGATAAATGTATAAACATAATACCCATTAATATTTGAACGAATACACAGGCGGGAAGAAATAGTTTTACTAAAATAAAGTATAATGGAGATGACTGTTCTGTCTCAAAAAACTGTCCTAATAAATACATCATATTATTTCCACTCGTCAATTCATCATACATCCATACAATTAAAATAAATGGATTTATTAATAACAAGTATCCCGCAATTTTTGTAAAAACCTTCATATTCTCTAAAAAAAATATAATATATAAATTGCCAACAGTAAAGAAAAATTCTATCAAACCTGTAAGAAAAAAGGCTATGATTTTCTTACTTACTTTACAGGAACAATAAATTCCTATCGAACTACAATAAAATGCTATCAAAAATAAGATAAAGAAAAAGAATAGCAACTCTTTTATTCCAACCCCTCCGAAAATAAATCCCACAGATAAAATTGGCATACTTGATATACTAAATAATAAAATAATAAAAACATTTGCAGTTAATTTTCCCAAAATAATTTGCACTGGCCGCATCGGAGAAGCAAGCAATAAATCTAGCGTTCCTCTCTCTCTCTCTCCCGCAATCGCACTTGCCGTGCAAACTGGTGCTAAAAAAAGAATAAACACATATTGTAAAATTCCAAGAATGAGAAAAACAGAAATTAAATCTAAAAATGCATTATCCCATCCGACATCGCTTAAATCAGAAAAACTAATTAAACTGACAATACTAATAAGTGAAAAAAATGCATTGTACAGCATAATAATAACTGGAACGCTGACATTTTTCATTTTCAATTTTAATTCCATCTCCCAAATTGGATTTTTAAAACGCATCTTCGTTCTCCTTCATTAATTCTAAAAATAAGTACTCTAAGCTTCCCTCTTCTCGAACAAAACTTTGTACTTTTACTCCCTGATTAATTAAATCCGCCAAAAGCTGATTTTCCTCCTCTGGCTTTCCGTAAAAAATAACTCGAATTTCTCGACTCTTCATAGAAATTCTCTCTGTCAATGGATTCTTTTTCAAAATAGTGGCAGCTAATTCTGTCTCGCTTTCAGATAACACTTTAATAATAACTGGTTTTTCAATTCGAATTTGATTTTGTATCTCCTCCACAGTTCCCGATAAAAGCATCTTTCCCTCGTGAATAATACCAAGAGAAGAACAGACACCACCAAGCTCTGACATAATTGGAGAGGTAATAATAATACTCTTTCCCATATTGGCAATCTGATTTAGCAAATCAAAAATTTCATATCGATCGGCAAGCTCCATTCCTACTGTAGGTTCATCCAGGACAAGTATCTTTGGATCATGTACAAGACATCTCGCTAAAGATAACTTTTTTCGCATATTTTTAGGAAGCGCTTCAATGTATTGATCCCCTTTTTCCTCTAATCCCATCACCTCAAGCAAAAGCTTTATTCTCTCTCTTGCCTGTTTTTTAGGAATTAAATACAAAGAAGCATAAAATTCCATATACTCTTCAACCTTTAGATTGGCATATACTAAAAAATCTTCTGGCATATATCCAATTTGTCTCTTATAATCCACTGATTTCGTATCCATCTCCACTTCATCAATAAAAATACTTCCCCAAGACGGCTCCATCAAACTTGCCAAAATCTTGACTAGCGTAGTCTTTCCTGCCCCCTTTGGACCTGTCAAGCCTAAAATTTCATTTTCCTTCACAGTAAAAGAGAGCCCTTGCAATATTTTTCTTTTTTTAATTTCCTTTTTCAAATTATGAACTCGCAGCATATTACTCCCTCTCTGTCATTGCAATCACAGGGATTTGCGTATAATCCACCTCTGTCTTTAGTTGAATTTGCATATTCCCCTCTTCATCAATATAGTTCTCTACTTTATCTTTCGTAATTCTATCTTGACTATTTTTCAAAATTCTATCATATTTTTTCTTTTTATAATTATAGGCATAAATCTTACCATCATAATAATCATTTAGACGAATCAATTCGCCCACTTTCTCTCTTTCCTCAAACTGATAGAAAAGATTTGCTGATTTTGAATAAAGAACACCACCATAAAGATCTCCCTCTATTTCTTGCAAATAGAGTTCCAAAATATCCATAACTGTATTGCCATCTATATCTTCCTTAGAAAATGGCTGAATATAGATTAATTTTTGTTTTAAATCCAAGTTTTCATCTTCTAAAATGGACTGTTCCATTTCACTCATAATCCCGATAAAATATCCCTTATCATTTTCTTCTTCTTTTAAGACATTTTCATACAAAAAAGAAAATATTTTCTGGTCATTATTAAGCTCTATATATTGCTTTTTCGTTTCAACGGGATAGATTGCCTCACTTAAAAAGTATTCTCTCTCATTTTTTGTGAGATCCAAAAGATTTATATCGTCATTTTCAATCTGTACTATTTGATTTTTCTTTAAATTTTGGAATATCCAATATCTTTTTTGATAATAAAATAATACATAAGAAAAATCATATTTTGTCTGATTCTCTAGCTTTCCACTAATAGAATCAGAATCAAACTTCAAATGATACTGAAAACAACCAATATTCTTTTCCTTTTCTCTCGTTAATTTTAAAATATTTTGATTAAAAATTGGTTTTTCAAAAAAATGAATCATGAAATTTCCATTTGTCTTCTTTATTGTATACTCTTTCTCCTTTTCATTAAGTCCATATAAATCTGAAACTCCATATAAACTGTCTGAATCTGGTATCGCCTCTACAGAATCAATCTCACCTGGAAGCTTCAAAGTATATTCCTTCTTTTTTAAGTTTTGTGTGGACATATAAATTATCTCATCCTCTTTTTCTGAATCAATGACTGAAAGGAAATTAGTAATAGGCTTCTTTTTTTTATAATCACTACTTACTTTAAAAACAAGAGGAGTAAAAATACAAGATAAAATAAGCACCACAGAAAAGAACCATGTTTTTCGATCAAAATGCTTTAAAATAAAATAAGCAGTCGGTCCAATTAACCCAATATAGACAAAAAACAAACTAATATAGAGAAGTGAATTTGGCATACTATCTCCATGATTAAAATTTAAAGTCTGTGTAAGACTTTGGATGGATGTTTCTTTATCTTGTACAATTGAATGAAATCTTTCTGTCGTTATCTGTTCTAAAATTAAGTTTGCAATTTTTTCCTGATATTCTTTTATAAGAGGATCTGATAAATCTATCTCAGATATACAAAAAAATCCCTCTCCGTAGGAAACCTTTTTTAATAATTCTCTCTCTAAAAGAGAGTCATAATCTACACCATCTTTTACTTGAATTGACATATGGTCTAAAATAATATTTTCTTTTTCCCCTCCCCAATCTAATGATAAAAGAACCTTCTCCATTTTTTCACTCTCTCTTTTGGCCACCACACTCAATAATTGGTCTAAAGTCTTTGCTTGTTCTCCACACATCCCAACAATCAAAATTCCACCTTGTTTTACCCAGTTTTGTATTGATTTTTGCTGCTTTTTAGAAAGAGTAGAGGCAGAAAACTGGTTCATTAACAAATAATCCAGAGAAGAGAATTCCTCTATATCCTCTGGGATTTCACTCGCCTCTAATTTTATCTGCACTACTTTTGCCTCTTTTTCTCCTTTTTGCTTTTTTAATCCATTAAAATAAATAAGCTGATCTCCCGTCTCACTTAAGACGCCCATATAAAGTTTATTTTCTTCTGTAATACCTGTATCTATTTTTGTTGTCACCAATTTATTTTCTAGCTCATCTTCAATATAAATCTTAAAATAAGAAGCAGTTTTGATACTAGGAATGTTTATCTTTTCTGTACTCTCACCTTTTTTAGCAATGACCTCTCTCTCATAAGAAGCTTCTTTGTCAGTTGATACTGGAACTAAAACTTTTATGAAACTTTTCCAATCTTTCTCTGTATAAATCGTCACCTCAATTGGTAGACTCTCATCTTTTTGTACCAATCCACAAAATCCATACTTAATAGATATATCCATATCTGTCGACTGGTAAATTTTTACCTCTTGTTTTTTGCCAGACTTTATACTATCAACTATTTTTATCTTCTCCTGAGAAGTATTTTGGCAGGCAAAAAGGCAGAAAATACAAAAGCTAACTAACAATATACAAAATTCCATCTTTCTCTGCACTTTTCCACCTCCAAACTCTTTTTTCTAAACTGACATGCCTGCTATCGCAGGCACCACGATAGACGAAAGTTTGATTGCTTCGTGCTTTGCACTTCCGCAACCGCAACCTGTATTCGTACTTCACCGCTATGCTACGTACTCATACAATTTATTCTGTCAAATGCCAAACCAAAAACAAATAACTTTATTTTGCCTCGTCGTTTGACAGGAACTTTCACAGTAAATTTAAATTGTTTCTAATAAAATCTCAAAGACCGTCCCATTAATATCACTTTTGGCTCGAATCTCTCCATCATGTAGTTTAACAATATTTTTGGCAATGGCAAGACCTAAACCCGTACCTCCTGTCTTAACAGAACGAGATTGCTCTACCCTATAAAATTTATCAAAAATTTGCTCTAAATCCTTTTCTGGAATCACTTTTCCATAATTAATAATAGAAAATTTCACCATATTATTTATAGATTCCACCTTCATCTTAACTTGCTTTCCATCAGCACCATACTTAATCGCATTACTAATTAAATTTCCCACAGCTCTCGCCATCAATTCTCCATCCACATTTACATAAATAGGATGGTCTGGTATGTCCATCTTACATTCCATCTGCTTTTCGGAAAAGGAGGGATAAAATTCTTCTGAAATCTGCATAATAAACTGGCAAAAATCCATTTTCTTTGGCTTAGTCGCTACTTTTTGCTTATCATATCTTGTATAGTCAAATAACGCCTCGATTAAGCGCTCTAAGCTTTTTGACTTATCGTAGGCAATTCCAATATACTTTTTTTGCTGCTCTGGCGTCAAAATCGCGTCTCGCCTGACTAAATCTAAATATCCAATAATAGACGTAAGCGGTGTTCTAAGATCATGCGCCACATTTGTAATTAATTCATCCTTCGTCTGCTCCACCTGTTGTTTTATCTCCTGATTTGTCTTAAGCTTCGCTTGCATCTCGTTGAGAGCATAAGCAATCTGCCCAATCTCATCTCTTCCCTTTACTTTTATTTTGCTCTCCAAATCGCCATCTCGCATCCTCTTTACTCCGACAATAACTTCTCTCAGATAATTAATCATATTATTAGTTAAAATAAGAAAATAAAATAAAAACAAAAAAATAGAAAAAAGAATAAAAACACAAATATCAAAAAATAAGTATCTCGACATAAAAGGAATCGCTTTTATAAATGCCATTTTCATCATAGTAGCATCCATTTGTGATAGCATATCTCTCTTACATAGAAGTACTCCAAATATAATAAAAATATCTGTTAATATAACTAAAAAGGCACTAAACAAAACATACCAAGCAAGCTTTACTCGAAGACTTACCGCTGTGCTATTCTTCAATTTTATATCCTACCCCCCAAACCGTCTTCAAAATCTTTGGACTTCTAGAATCTTCCTCAATCTTTTCTCTCAATCTTCTAATATGCACCATAACTGTATTATTTACTTCATATACTTTTTCATTCCAAACCTTCTCAAAAATCTCATCTGTGCTAAACACTTTCCCCTTATTAGAGGCAAGTAAATATAAAATATCAAACTCAATTGGAGTAAGAGAAATATTTTTTTCACCCTTTCGGACAGTGTGAGAATTGCGATTGATTATCAGCTGCTGAATATGAATAATATCCTTCTCTTCTTTATTTCCCATATCAAGAACAGTATATCTTTTAAGCTGGGATTTTACTCTTGCCACCAACTCAAGCGGATTAAAAGGCTTTGTCAAATAATCATCTGCCCCTGTGCCAAATCCAATAATTTTATCCATATCTTCTGCTTTTGCGCTTAACATAATAATTGGAATATTACTTGTCTTTCGAATCGTCTTACATACATCCAACCCATTTAACTTTGGCATCATAATATCTAAAACAATTAATTTTATTTCTGGATTTGCTTTTAGCATATTAAGACATTCCACTCCGTCATGAGCAATTAATACACGATATCCATCGTTATTTAAATAAATTTCTACTAGTTCCGCAATCTCTTCATCGTCATCTGCTATCAAAATTGTTATTTCTTCCATTTTTTACCTCCTGATTCGTTCCTCATTCTTTCCTCTATCCTATCATAAATTTCTATTTTTTTCCTTACAAAGTTCTTACAAATCTGGATTTCACAAAATATATTTTCTGTCAAGCTATGGTGATATTTTATAGAATCATAGAATATTGTTATTCTAAATAAATTTGTAACCTTTAGAAGGAAACAGTAGAAAGAACTAAGGGAATAGATAATATCTAAAATCTTTTTACATTTCTATAGCGAGATATTCCTTAACGTTTCTCCAGTACACAGCCACCAGTTAGAAGCCGCCTCCTCCCAAATACTCCTTATAAAAAAACATTCCACCTTATCAAACAGGTATCTCCTGGACTTTCGACTATGTATTGGTAAAAAGCTATAAAAAAAGATACAGATATCTCTGTACCTTTTTTTATATGAGCCAGACGATAAGCCGGGTTATGTCGTGAATGATCATCCATCTGCTCCTACTGTTGCCAGCAGGCTTAAGCGACCTACCTAAAAACAACTCGGGCCAAGTTATCGTTTTTACTGCGGTCTTGCTTCGGGTGGGGTTTACAGAGCATTTCTTGTTACCAAAAAACCGGTGAGCTCTTACCTCGCCTTTCCATCCTTACCAGAAAAACTGGCGGTTTATTTCTGTTGCACTATCCTTAGAGTCGCCTCCACCGGACGTTATCCGGCACCCTGCCCTGTGAAGCCCGGACTTTCCTCACCTGCCTCCTTTCGAAGTTTGCAGGCGCGATCATTTATCCAACTCACATTTTCATTATATGAATCTATTCTTTAGACTAGCAAAAATAGATCAAAAACCTCTATCAAAAGATTCTTCTCCGATAATATATCACTTTTTTTGTTTTATAGCAAGCATCATTTTACAGTTTCTTATAAAACAGAATATGGAACACCAGAATGATAAGTAATGACCTTAGTATCTTCTATATTATCCTCCAAATATTTTGCCACATCGTCAATAAAAATATATTCCAGTCCATAGTGCCCAGCTTCAATCACGCTGATTCCCATATCCATCGCATCTAATCCCTCGTGATGTCCGATATCACCTGTAATAATGACATCGGCACCTTTTTTGACTGCCTCTTTTATCATACTTCTTCCAGAGCCTGGTGAGATGGCAATACGCTTAATCTCCCTATTTTTATCTCCAAATACGAGAACATTTTGTAGCTGAAATCTCTCTTTCACAAGTTTAGAACATTCTTCCAATGTGAGCACTCTATCAAGTATACCAATTTTTCCAATTCCTTCTAGTTTTCCATTTGTCTCATTTGTAATTTCAAGTGGTTCCTCGGCAATAAGCCCCATCCTCTTGGCCGCCAACTCAGGCATCCCGCCCGCAATATCATAATTTGTATGCATTGCGTAACAGCTAATATGATTCTCAATTAATGTTAAAATCTTCCTTCCAAGAAAAGTCTCATCATTTACTTGCTTTATCGAAGAAAAAATAATCGGATGATGTGTAATTATCATATCAACTCTATCTTGCACAGCTTTTTCGATAACTTCATTAGTTGCATCAAGTGCTACACCAATCTTTTTTACTTCCTTATCTGATCTTCCAACTAAAAATCCTGAATTATCCCATGACATCGCATAGAAACTTGGCGCTAATTTTTGTAATACTTCAATAATCTGCTTACACTTCATAAACGGATAACGCCTCCTTTAATTTCTGTTTTTGATTCTCCAGCTCTTCCAATCTTCTCTTTGTGGCTTCTGTATGATGACAGCGTAAATTAGTCTCTATTTTCTCACAGGAAATCATCTCTTTTCGCAAAAATTGAAGTAAAACTTCATTTTTCTCTTCCAAAAGATATTTTCCATAATCATATTCCACTTCTCGCGCATAGACTTCCTCACCATCAATCGCTCTTATGACCGTATAAAACTTACCCTCATCCATCAGCATCTTCTCCTCTATAATCTGATATCCCATCTTATGAAGCTGTCTTCTCACTTTATAAAGTTCTGATTGTGGCTGCAAAATTAATTCCTTTTTTGTACAAAGAGCATGGGCGCCATCGCTCAGGATGCGGGCCATTAAGGCTCCTCCCATCCCCGCAATGACAATTGTCTCTACTTCTTTATCATCAAGTTTTTCTAAGCCATCCGAAAGTCTCGTCTCAATTTTATCCTCCAGCTGATAAGCCTGTATATTTTCCTTAGCACGCAAAAGCGGACCTTTTCTTACATCCATCGCAATAGCATGTTCTGTCTTTCCAGACAAAATTAAATAAATTGGTATGTACGCATGGTCTGTCCCGATATCTGCTATTGCTCCCCGACTCTGTACCGCATCAGCTACTGTCTGCAATCGTTCTGATAACTCCATGTTTCCACCCTAATCTAAGAAATCTTTTAACTTACGGCTGCGACTTGGATGTCTTAATTTTCTAAGCGCTTTCGCTTCAATCTGACGAATACGCTCTCTCGTTACTTTAAATTCTTTTCCAACTTCCTCCAACGTTCTGGCGCGACCGTCGTCGAGTCCAAAACGAAGACGGAGTACTTTTTGCTCTCTCTCTGTCAAAGTTCCAAGCACCTCAATAAGCTGCTCCTTTAAAAGTGTAAAGGCAGCTGCCTCAGCTGGAACTGGGACATTATCATCCTGGATAAAATCCCCTAAATGACTGTCTTCCTCCTCGCCGATTGGTGTCTCTAAGGAAACTGGCTCCTGAGAAATTTTTAAAATCTCTCTCACACGGTCAACAGGAAGGTTCATCTCCTCCGCAATTTCTTCTGGAGTTGGTTCTCTACCTAATTCCTGTAATAATTGTCTAGAAACACGAACAAGCTTATTAATTGTCTCCACCATATGAACAGGAATACGAATTGTTCTAGCCTGATCTGCGATTGCTCTCGTAATCGCCTGTCTAATCCACCAAGTAGCGTAAGTACTAAACTTATATCCTTTGTGGTAATCAAACTTTTCAACGGCCTTAATCAAACCAAGATTTCCCTCTTGAATCAAATCTAAGAAAAGCATTCCTCTTCCCACATATCTCTTTGCGATGCTTACAACAAGACGAAGATTTGCCTCTGCCAATTTCTTTTTGGCCTCCTCGTCTCCGTCTTCCATACGCTGCGCAAGCTCAACCTCTTCCTCCGCACTAAGAAGTGGAACCTTACCGATTTCTTTTAAATACATACGAACAGGATCCTCTATACTAACACCCTCAAGAACAGACATATCAAGTGCCTCAACATCGATATCCTCCTCCATAGAAAGATCAATATCGTCATCATCGTCCTGTGGAATTGTAAGTACATCTACTCCATTATGCTCTAAATATTCATATATATACTCAATTTTCTCGGTACTTAGCTTCATATCTGCAAAGTACTGATTAATTTCTGTGTACTCTAAAACATTTTTCTTTTTCTTTGCGATATCCAATAGTTTTTTTAATTTTTCATTAAACTGAGCAATTTCATCCATTGGTTTTCCATCCATATCTTCTTCCATCCTTCCATACTTTGTTATATTCTAACCAAACTATAGAGAAATATGCAATCTCTGAAGGTTTGCTTTTTCTTTTATTAGTTCTTGCCATGTCATAATATCGTTAGAATGGCTCATTTCATAATCAATTCGATTCTTTTTTACTTTTTTTACAATATCTGTAATAACCTTTTCGTTGTCTTTTGGCAAAGGTTCAACTTTAAGTGAAGTATGAAATAATGACGCTATCTCACTTTGCTCCTTTGCATTTTCAAATTGATTGATAATCTTAGCTGGTGTAACCTTACCCTCTTGCTCGTACTGCTCAAAAAGTAAAATTGCGACTGCATGGTAAGCCGACTCTAAAAAGTCATTACTGTCAATTATTCCCTTTAATTTTTCAAAAAGAGATGGTTCATTGACGAGCCAAGTAAGAAGAAGCTTTTGAGCCTCCTTTCCTCCGTCTATCTTTTCCTTTTTTCGACTCTCCTGCCTGAGCTCATTTTGTCTTTTGGCTTCTTTTTGGAAAGGCAATTCTCTTCCGTATTTTTCCACCAATTTTTCTAGCTCTTTTCCGCTCATAAAATAAGTATTAGCAATCGCATCAATATAATTTTTTCTCTCTAATGCCTCCTCAATCGTCGCCAATTTTTTCGCCACAGCATGTTGAAATGTCGTGCGACTTTCTGGATCTTGCTGATTATAATTTAAAGAGAGCAATTTAATCTCAAACATAAAGCTACTAATCGCTTTACTAATTCTCTCTTCCAGCGCCTCTCTTCCCAACGCTTTAATAAATTCATCTGGATCCTTATGTGGAGATAAATCAAGCACTTTCACTCGACATCCCACCTCTTTTAGAAGTGGTATTGCCCTCAATGCGGCGTTTTGTCCTGCCGTATCAGTATCATACGATAATATAACTTCATCAACATATCTCTTCACGAGCATTGCATGCTGGCTTGTAAAGGCAGTTCCCAAAGAAGCCACCGTATTATCAAAACCTGCTTGATGCATCGTAATGACATCCATGTATCCCTCACATACAATAAAGTATGGCTTTCTCGCTTTTTTTGCATAAGTTAAACCGTATAAATTTCGGCTTTTTTCAAATAAAACTGTCTCTCTTGAGTTTAAATATTTTGGAGTGCCATCTCCCATCACTCGACCTCCAAAGCCAATCACTCGGTTTTGAACATCGAGAATCGGAAACATGACTCTATTAAAAAACTTGTCCACTGCTCCTCTCTCATCAATCGAGACAAGACCAGAATCTTTTAAATCCTGATCATGAAATCCCTTACTGCGCAAATATTGATACAAGTCATCGCGGTAACGATCAGCATAGCCAAGTCCGAATTTCTTAATCGTCTCCATCGTAATTCCGCGATTTAGCAGATATTCTAATGCTCTCTTTCCTCTATCTTGCTTTAATAAATAGTAAAAATAATTCGCAGTAAGCTTGTTCATCTGACGAAGCTTTCCTTTCTCGTCATCTGCTCTTTTATCCCTTTCATTTTTTTCTTCCTTTGGAACTTCCATCCCAGCTCGATTAGCAAGCTGTTCTACAGCCTCCACAAAGGAATCGTTATTATATTCCATCAAAAAAGTAAAAATATTCCCCCCATTTCCGCAGCCAAAGCAATAGTACATCTGCTTATCTCTACTGACAGAAAAAGATGCCGATTTCTCATTATGAAATGGACAAAGTCCAAAATAGTCGCTTCCTTTTTTCTTTAATGCTACATAACCAGAAATCACATCTACAATATCGTTTCTATTCCTCACTTCTTCGACGAATTCTTCTGAATAATACATATACGCCTCTCCTCCCCTCTTTATTTGAGGCAGAAATGCCCTGTTTATTCATATATTAATGAGTGTAACTTGAAGGAAGCACTTAATAAAATATATGCCCCTACAATATTAATATTCTACATTTTTTGCTAATATCCTTTTCTTTTTTAAAAAAAATTTCAAAACCTTTTTTTCTTAGTCAAAAATATTCTATTTTGGTATCTGCATATTCGGTTCTACCACTGAGATAGCATCTAAAGATATCTTCATTAAATCTCTCACTTCCTCCTCCGTAATATGCATATATTTTGCAAGCTCTAAAGGTGTCGCCTCTTTTCCTAATTCCCTCGCCAACTCCTGTGCTGCCTCGTCCAATTCATTTACTTTATTGGCAATCTTTTTATCGACTGCTCGACTATCTTTTTGTAATCTTATGGCATTTTCAATCTCCATTTGAATCGCTTTTTTAGAAAATTCATGAAAAGAAAGATTGGTCTGTGCACTATATTCCTCTGCCCCTTGAAGTAATCCAATATTGCCCTCCTGAATCAAATCTCCGAGCAATAATCCTCTATTTTGATAGTTTTTAGCGACATCTGCCACTAGCTTTAATTTGGATTCTATCAAAGTAAGCTTCGCCATCTCCTCACCAGCAAGCATCTTCTCTACAAATTCTTTTTCTTCTTCCTCACTAAGCTCGCGGATATCTCCAATTTCCTCCATATACATTTGGAGCACTCTCTCTGACTTCTCATCTAATATAATTTTCTCTTCTTCTTCCTCAGATTCCAAAATCATATCCTCTTTTCCAACAATTTTAATCTGATTGCCCATAAAATACTGATAAATTAGATCCATTTTTGTATCATCTGCCGCAAAATCAGAAAAATACTGTCTAATATCATCTAAAGTCAACTGATTATTTTGTGTAGCAGCAATATTTCTTAGCTCCTCTAGCGACTCCAAAAATTTTCCTTCCTGCTCCATCTATCTCACTCCTATTCTATCTAATACAAAGTTCTATCGGACAATGGTCAGAGCCCATCACATTCGCATGAATTCCAGCGTCCACGATATCCTCCGCCAAATCATCTGATACACCAAAATAGTCAATACGCCATCCCGCATTTTTCTCTCTTGAGGAAAATCGATAAGACCACCAGCTATAAGCTCCCTCCATATCAGGGTAACAATAGCGAAATGTATCAATAAATCCTGCATCTAATAGCTCACTAAATTTTCCTCTTTCCTCATCTGTAAAACCCGAATTTCCGCGGTTTGCCTTCGCATTTTTTAAGTCAATCTCTCTATGCGCTACATTCAAATCTCCGCAGAAAATAACTGGCTTTTTCTCACGCAGAGAAATTAAATAATTGCGAAAAGCATCATCCCACTCTCCCCGATAAGGAAGTCTCTCTAATCCTCTCTTAGAATTTGGTGTATAGCAAGTTACTATATAGTACTCATCATACTCAAGAGTAATCACTCTGCCCTCTTTGTCATGTTCCTCTATCCCTAAGCCATACAAAATATGAAGAGGCTCATATTTTGTAAAAATGGCAGTTCCAGAATATCCTTTTCTCTCTGCGTAATTCCAGTACTGAAAATATTCTGGCATATCAAGTTCAATCTGCCCCTCCTGTAATTTTGTCTCTTGTACGCAAAAAATATCTGCATCGACTTCTTTAAAAAAGTCCATAAAACCTTTTTTTACACAGGCTCTCAAACCATTCACATTCCATGATATTAATTTCATTTTCATCCCTTCTCTTTTCTTCCAAACTTACTTATCATTTAAATTCATATTTTAGACAAGAAGATTATTCTATATTAAAATCTTATTGTTTGTCAATCTCATCATTTACAAAATTTAAAGTCTGATTTTATAGTATAGCATAAAAAAAGAATATATTAAAGTATTTTCCAGCATGAAAATCAATTTTTATAGGTTTTAAAATAAGCTTCTACCAAAAGAACTAGAAAAAAAGCTATTGCATTAAAGAAAATATATATAAAATACAGATTCAACCCTTTCATAGCCTCACTATATTTTATAGAAAATTCACTTAATGCAATAGCTTTTTTACACTAACCCATCTTTATCATTTCTTTTTTTAATCTCTTCATAATCTTCTTCTCTAATCTCGATATGTATGACTGCGAAATCCCAAGCATATCCGCCACTTCCTTTTGTGTCTTTTCCTCCCCATTCTTTTGATTAATTCCAAAGCGAAGCTCCACTATCGTCTTCTCCCGCTCTGTCAACACCTCCATGGCCTTATTGAGCAATTTTTTATCCACCTCTTCTTCTAAATCTTTATACACTACATCTTCCTCTGTTCCAAGAATATCTGATAATAGCAATTCATTTCCGTCCCAGTCCACATTCAACGGCTCATCGATAGAAACCTCCATCTTTGTCTTACTATTTCTTCGTAAATACATCAAAATTTCATTTTCGATACAACGAGATGCATATGTCGCAAGCTTTATTTTTTTATTAGGATTAAATGTATTAATCGCCTTAATCAGACCAATTGTTCCTATCGAAATTAAATCCTCTACCCCGACACCTGTATTATCAAATTTTTTTGCGATATAAACAACTAATCTCAAATTTCTCTCGATAAGCATCGTCTTCATTTCTTTATCTTTATTCCCGCCAAGCTGGCTAATAATTCTGGCTTCCTCCGCTGCCTCTAAAGGTGGAGGCAATATTTCTGTTCCTCCAATATAATGGATATCTCCCTTACGATGAAAAAGAACATCCCTTACTCCATGTACCATCTTAAACTTTATATTTTCTGTCCCAACCACATTTAATATCATAAAAGTCCCCTCCGATTTAAGATTGCAAAATAGTTCCGTCTTCGTGATATTGGATTTTTTACAAACGCTAGTACTGGCTTCTTTATGATGCGTTCTTCTCCCTCTATTTTGGTTAAGAGTTGTTCAATTTGTATTCCTACTAATTTTCCATCTTGTCTGCCAATCGAATGATATGAAATAATTTTAATATCATACAAATTATTTGCCGCAATTTGTTCTAAATTTATCGTTTCGTATTCTAGAAACTCTTCTATTATCCCTCTATACTCTTTCTCCAAAACTGGTCTAAAAATAGGGTACTCTACAATAAAAACTGGTTTTCTAGTCATACTATCCACCAATTCATTTCCCGTATCCAATAGTCCCCTCGTACTAACATTTTTTCCTCGATATGAAAAAGTCACATCTAAAATAAGTTTGTTCTCTTTTTGCATTCCGCGCAGCAATTGGAAAAAGAGAATACTAAGAACCATTGCAAAAAAAAGAAGTATAAAAATTTTTTTCGTGGGGTAAAAAACAGAAATGCTATATCCAATCGGAGTATCATAATAAACCCATAAAAATAGACCTCCCATAAAACTGGCAGTCCCGCATAGTAAGAATAAAATTTTTATTTTTTGCATAATTTTCTTCTTAGGAAAAACAATATATACCATCAAAAAACCAATTCCTATATTAGAAACAAGTCTTATCTTCCATCCTTCAAAGAAAAAAATACAATATAAAATGCTAGTCAAAAAGGCTCCTAAAAAAGCTGCACAAATTCTTCTTTTAAACAAACCTTTATAGTGTAAAATTTTTTCAGTTAGGTAGATTAAAATATAATCTGCAATAAAATTCGTGAAAAAAAATACATCTATATAGACGCTCTTTTCCATCTTCCTATCCTTTTTTGGCTCTTATGTATGCTAGTATAGAGGAAATTGATTTTTTTCTTTGTCAAAATAGGGGAGAGAAATTCGTTATCTTTTTAGATATTTAGATATTTCTCTCCCTTATTCGGTAGCTCTCTTTTTTCTTAACTTTTCTTAACTCAATTTTTGTCGAACTAAAAAAAACCCATAGCATATATATGCTATGGGTTTTAATATTCTTTTATTCCCTATCTTCTCTTAGAATGTAATAAAAATTCCGGAATTACAATCTTAGGATCCTCTGGTGTCTCCACCTGCTGTGTCGCAGCTGTCTCCCTGACTGTCTTGATAGTTTGTCCACTATAAGTAGGTCCTTCTGGAGCTACCGTTTTTTTTACCTCTTTTGCCTTTTTCGCCTTAGCTGCTGCTTCTGCCTCAGCTGCTTTTTTTGCTTTTTCTTCTTCGCTATTCAAACCTGTGGCAATAACAGTAATACTAACTTGATCATCTAATTCATCTCCAGATACATTACCGAAGATGATATTTGTATCTTCACCTGCTAATTCATTCAAATAGGAAACAGCTTCATATACTTCCTGGATTCCAATATCACCAGAGAAGTTAACAATAATATCGGAGGCACCTGTAACAGTTGTCTCTAAGAGTGGACTCTCAATAGCAGCTTTGATAGCTTGTAATGCTTTATCCTCTCCACTTCCAACACCAATACCGATATGTGCAACACCTTTATCGCGCATAACTGTCTGAATATCCGCAAAGTCTAAGTTAATTAAACCTGGCTTATAAATCAAGTCCGTAATTCCCTGTACACCTTGTTGCAATACTTCATCTGCCTTTTTGAATGCTTCTGGAATAGAAGTACGCTTATCACAAATCTGTAGTAATTTATCATTAGGAATAACAATTAACGTATCTACACTTTCTTTTAAATTATTAATACCTGCCATCGCATTCTTCATACGAGGACGTCCTTCAAACATAAATGGCTTTGTGACAACACCTACAGTTAAAATTCCAAGATCTTTTGCAATCTCAGCTACAATAGGAGCAGCACCAGTTCCAGTTCCGCCTCCCATACCGCAAGTAACAAATACCATATCTGCATCTTTTACTAAATCAACAATCTCGTCTCTGTTTTCTTCGACAGCACCAGCCCCTACTTCTGGCTTAGCCCCTGCACCGAGACCTTTTGTAAGTTTTTCTCCAATCTGCACTTTCGTTGGTGCTTTACATAAATTCAAAGCCTGTCTATCTGTATTAATACCAATGACATCTACGCCCTCAATCTCTTCATCTATCATACGGTTTACCGCGTTATTACCAGCACCACCCACACCAATTACAAGTATCTTAGCGTGTGCAGTTTCTTCGTTAGACATTATTTCAAGCAAGATTACTCCTCCTCTTCTCTGTTAGATTCAAAACACTTTTTATTTTGCATATTTATATATTATATATAATATAGTTTTTTAGTGAAATAATCAACCTTTTTTTAATTTTTTTTTATTATCGCCTAGCTATCTCACTTTTTAGAAAGAAACGCAAAAATCTAATGCATATCTATATCTAAAAAATTACGTTATGTATAGATAAAGCATTTCGCTCTAATAAAATATAATTCTTGGTTGCTCCTCTGTAAAGTTCTTCATATCAATAGTTCCCTGTAATCCCTGTTCTTTGGCTGCCTTCATAGCTGGATAAAGCTCTTCCATCTTCTGCTCAAGATAATCACTAGTTCCCAAATTCACAATAAAGTTTTCAGCAATTAATTGAATATCTTCCGTGCTTTTTATCCAAATCTTATTGATTGGTGTTCCATACTTTGATATAGATTGAGAAATTGTCATAAGCACATCGTAGCATCCCGACTGAACAACTGGAATCTTTTCATTCAACTTCATCTCTTTATAGGTTAGGCCTTCCACTGTTACTACATTATCATAATCTTTATTTGTTTTTTCTAATAAAATTCCTTTTCTATCATAATACCAGTTATATCCGTCTTTTACAATCTTTCCGATACGTTTTTTTTCTGTCACCTTAATAGAGATTGTATTTCTATCCTTTAACTTAATCTCTGTCTTTTCTATAAACGGTAAAAAAGTATCGTTCTTTTTTAGTTGCATCAAAAAAAACTGTAATGTATTTTTTGCATATTTATTCTTTTGTACTGCCTTTTGTACTTCCTCTGTCGTATAAGTCTGATTACCAGTTATCTCTATCTTCTCTAACTTAAACTGTGTAATAAAAATATATATTCCAGTACTTATTATCGCTACAAAAATAAGAAAAAGCAACACTCTTTTTAAAATCTTTTGTTTTTTTCTCTTATTGGAACGTTTTCTTTCTTTTCTTTTTGTTTGCTTAGACTTCTTACTGGACTGGTCTAATTTTTTCTTAGAGGCAGGCATCTTTACATTTTCCTCTTTATTTTTTATCCTTTTTCTTTTCAATTCACTATCACCTAGCAATCTTTATATGTTACTTTTGCGCCAAGCGCCCTTAAATCTTTTACAATATCCTCATATCCTCTTTGAATATAGGAAATTTGTTCTATTTCTGTCTCTCCATCCGCAAGCAATCCCGCTATTACAAGAGCCGCCCCACCTCGCAAATCTGTCGCTTTTACCCTTGCACCATGTAATTTTTCCACAGGATTTACTATCGCCTTATTAGCATATACCGTAATATCAGCTCCCATTTTTTTTAACTCCCTCGCCACACGAAATCTTGACTCAAATATATTTTCATATATAAAAGATTTCTCTGTAGCATTGGTGGCCAACACTAAAAAAACGGACTGTAAATCTGTCGGAATTCCAGGATAAGGTCTTGTGTCAATATGAATTCCTCTAAGAGGTTGATCCATACACATCACTACCTCCTCCTCACCTATTTGAATAGAAGCCCCCATTTTCTCTAAAAAAAATAGAACCGACTCTAGGCGTTTCGCCGTATGGATATTTTGAAGCCGAACCTCACCTTTTGTATGCATAGCGGCCAATAGATATGTTCCAGCTACAATTCGGTCAAACGGAACACAATATTTGACTCCATGTAATTGATCCACACCATCAATCGTTAATACCTGCGTGCCGATTCCTTTAATTTTAGCTCCCATCTGAATCAAATGAAAAACTAAATCATCAATCTCAGGCTCCATAGCACAATTATATAATACGGTTCGTCCTTTGGCAAGAACTGCTGCCATAAGTAAGTTCTCTGTCGCACCTACACTCGGATAAGACAGGGTAATCTCTTCCCCTAATAGCCTCTCACATTGAAGAAAAATTCGCTCTTCTTTTTGTGTTATCTGAGTTCCCAGACAGGAAAGTCCTTTTAAATGAATATCTATCGGCCTTGCCCCTATCTTACAGCCCCCTGGAATACATACACTCGCATATTTCTCTCTAGCAAGCAATGCACCGAGTAAAATAACACTCGCTCGCATTTGACTTCCATAATAGGAGGAAATATCTGTATTGGATAATTCTCTAGAATCAATTGTGATTTTATGTCCCTCTCTTATAATGTTACAGCCCAATTCTCTCATAATACATATCATGCAATCGATATCTCTAATTTGTGGGCAATCATATAAGGTAGTTACATCACGACATAATAAACTAGAAGCGAGGAGAGGAAGTGCAGAATTTTTGGACCCCTGCACTCTCACAGTCCCCGCTAATTTGCCACTGCCTCTCACCAATATATTTTGTGTTTTCACGCCTCAACACTCTCATTTTTCGTTCCTATTACTCTATTTTATGCAAGTCTCTATCTATTGTTGCATTTTAATTTGTCTAGAAACAGAGAGGACAAGACCAACTTCCAGTAATAAAAATACAAGCGAAGTGCCTCCATAACTAATAAACGGAAGAGGAATTCCCGTCGGAGGTATCGTGTTTGTTACAACGGCAATATTAATAAAAACCTGAATTCCAATATGAGCAATAACTCCAACTACAATCAATGACCCATATAAATCTGGTGCATTCATAGCAATTACCATAAAACGCCAAATTAATAATAAAAATACAAGAATAACACCAATAGACCCAAATAATCCTAGTTCCTCACATATAATAGAGAAAATCATATCATTATGTGATTCAGGAATAAATCCCATTTTTTGCATACTCTGCCCAAGTCCTTTTCCAAACAGCCCGCCAGAGCCTATCGCATAGAGAGCTTGCATTGTCTGCAAACCTTTTTCATGATTCTCAGGATCTAACCATACTTGAAGTCTTTCTTGTCGATAGCCAGCTACTAGAAACAATGCCATACCTGCAACACCAGCTCCACCTAAAATAACAAACTGCTTATAGCGCGGACTGGCGACAAAAATCATGATTCCTACAATCGCAAAAATAATAATGGCAGTACTCATATTTTCCACACCTACCATAACAATCGTAGGAATTGCCCATAATCCGACAGATATCGTTCCCTTCATGCTTTTTAATTTGTCTGCGTATCGATAAATATAATGCGCCATAAATAAAATAATCGCAACCTTAGCAATCTCAGATGGCTGCAACTGAATCGGTCCAAGCTTTAACCAACGCTTTGATCCTTTTGTGGCTGTTGCAACAAGTAAAGTAAGCAATAAAAGGAAATTTGATATGAGATATCCTGCCATAGTCAAATAATTCGTATCTTTTATGCGACGATAATCGATATTTGACACAATAATCATAACTATAATTCCAAGAAGCGCCTTTGTCGCCTGCTCAGTAAGCCAATATGCTGGATTATTATGCTCAAGACTGCCCTTATAGGAGCTAGTGCTATAAATCATAACCAATCCAAATCCAACTAAAAATAAAACTAAAAACAAAGTCTGATAATCAAAATAGCTTTTTTTCTTTACCAAAAATTTATCCATTACTGCTGGAAAACGAAAGCCTTTCCTTTGCCTTGCCTTTGTTCTCGCTGTCACTCAATCACCCCTTTAGGCTATTTACAAGCTCTTTAAACACTTTTCCTCTCACTTCAAAATTTGGGAACATTCCCCAACTTGCACATGCTGGAGATAAGAGAACACTCTCTCCTTCTTTTGCCTCCTTGGCACATGTCATTACAGCTTCCTCAAATGTATCTACAATGACTGTATCATAAAATCCACATTCATTTGCATCTTTTTGGATATCCTCTGCTGTAGCTCCGACTAAAACTAATTTCTTAACCTTTCCGTTAAACGCCTCAATCCATTCTTTATAGGAAGCTCCCTTATTATATCCTCCACCGATTAGGACAGTTTTTGTCTTCATTGCCTGAATTCCCTTAATCGCTGCATCTGGATTTGTTCCCTTAGAATCATTATAGTAAGCAACTCCATTAATAGTATCAACATATTCAATTCTATGTTCTACGCCTGCAAAAGATGTAGCAACTTTTCCAATTACCTCAGCCGGCACTCCCATATAGTATGTAATTCCAATTGCTGCCAATACATTTTCATGGTTATGTCCACCGAGTAATTTTAAGTCAGCTAAGTCACAAACAAAAATTTCTTCTCCTCCGTCACGAATAACAAACTTATCATCGATAAGGCAAATTCCTTCCTTCAAAGCTGTGAGGCGGCTAAAAAATACAACTCTTGCATTTGTTCGATTCGCCATATCCTTTGTCATCTCATCGTCATAGTTTAGGACAATCACATCATCTTTTGTCTGATTCATCGAAATTTTTAGCTTTGTATCTGCGTAATTTTCTAATGTTCCATGACGGTCTAAGTGATCAGGAGTAATATTTAATACTGCACTTACTGCTGGATGAAAATCATGAATTGTCTCGAGTTGGAAGCTACTAATTTCTGCCGCAATTGCAGTATCTTCTTTTGTATCCAACGCTACGTTTGTAAAAGGAATTCCAATATTCCCCACTACAAAAGTACTGTCATAATACGCTTTTAAAATCTCTCCAACTAGAGCAGTCGTCGTCGTCTTTCCATTTGTTCCAGTGATGGCTGCAATCCTTCCCTTAGAAACCGCATACGCAAGCTCAATTTCACCCCAAACTGGAATATTTTTTTCTGCAAATCGGTTTGCCAAAGGTCCAAAGGCAGAGATACCAGGACTTAATATACAAAGATCAGATTTTTCTACACATTCATCTGTCAGTTCT
The DNA here is from genome assembly GCA_964439395.1 of uncultured Blautia sp. Taxonomy (GTDB): domain Bacteria; phylum Bacillota; class Clostridia; order Lachnospirales; family Lachnospiraceae; genus JAUUSJ01. The sequence continues at coordinate 44,893 of CAYTNV010000029.1, forward strand.
CCAATTATAATTTCAGCCTTTGCATCGCCGAGCTTTTCTTGCACATCTTCTTTTTTTAAACTTTCCTTGCCATCATACAAAATTACATTTGCATCTACAGCATTTAACAATTTTGTTGCACCGATACCACTGATTCCAGTTCCAGCAACAAATACTGTTTTACTTTTTAATTCCATTATCCTTCCTCCATTTTATATCTCAATCTATCAATTATTTTCCAACAAAATATCTCCCTTGGGAGTTCTTTGCTCTTTGATAAACACCCTTAGTATAAAACGTTTTCGCCTATTTCGCAAGCCCTTCCCAGAATTTTCATATTTATGTTCATTTGCTTTTATACTGTTATAAATAATTTTACTGCTCCTAGTTTTGACTTATGGTTGCTTCCTCCTGTGTGAATTTTTGCTCGATTCCAAGATAAGGAAGAACATTTTCAAAAATCTCTCTCATAACCGGAGCTGCGATTGTTCCGCCGTAATAAGTTCCCTGTGGTTCGTCTATTAAAATTATGCCCATTACAGTTGGATGCTCTGCTGGTGCGAAGCCCAGAAAAGAAGAGATGTATTTTTTTGCACTTCTTGGAAGTTTCTCGCTTGTGGCTGTCTTGCCTCCGATTGTGTATCCCTGTATGAATGCGTTTTTTCCGCTGCCTTCTGACACAACTGCCTCCAAAAGTTCCCTCATTGTGGCGGATGTCTGTTCGCTGATTACCCCTTCTTTTTCCGAATATTTTAAAACGCTTTTTTTTCCTGTACTCTCATCCACGATACTTACTCCAAAATGTGGAGTGATGAGTTTTCCTCCATTTACAGCGGCACTTGCGGCTCTCATAAGCTGCAGTGGAGTAATTTGAAAAGATTGACCAAAGGACATAGTCGCAAGTTCGACTGCTTTTACGTTTTCGAGTTTATGCATGATGGAACTTGCCTCCCCCGGTACATCAATTCCTGTTTTTTCAAACAGACCGAGTTTCTTGAAATATTTGTACATATTTTGTGCTCCAAGTCTGGCTCCGACGTCCATAAAAACAGGGTTACAGGAGTTCATAACGCCCTGCTTAAAGGTCTCGCCTCCGTGTCCGCCGACTTTATGGCAACGGATTTTTCTATCTTCTACAATTCGAAAACCCGGACAGGAGAAATTGTCATTAACGTGTACGACGCCTTCTTCCAGACCGGCAGTTGCCGTCACTATTTTGAAGGTGGAGCCTGGCTCGTAGGTATCATTGATGCATGTATTTCTCCACATCTGATTTAGCTCATCCTGTGTGGCAGATTCTTTTCCACTGACAGTAAAAGGCTCGTTTAAATTAAATTCCGGGATATTTACCATGGCATAAATTTCACCATTTTGTGGGTTCATTAAGATGGCGGAGACTCTCTTCGCCTGTTTTTGAAGTTTTACTTTTTGGGCGGCTTGCTCTACATATTTTTGGATATTGACGTCCAGGGATAAATATAAGCTTTTTCCATTGACAGGCTCTACTCTATCTTCGGCAGCGTTTTTTATTTCTACACCCATATAGTCCGTTAGAGTGAGAATTTTTCCAGCTCTCCCCTGTAAATAGGAGTCGTATTTTACTTCTAATCCGATAATTCCCTGATTATCTCCACCCGTAAATCCAATTACTTTTGATGCCAAATCATCTAAGGGATAATATCTCTTATAATCTTCATCTACCATAATCCCCGCAATCCTCGCCTCTCTTATCTCATCTGCAATCTCTTTTTCTACGTTGCTCTTAATTTTCTCTCTCGAAGATACCTTTTCAACCTTTTTTCTCACAGTAGCTTCGTCCATTCTAAGCTTTTCTGACAATAATTTTATCGCCTTCTCAGGCTCTTTTATCTGACTATAAATTACTGAGATAGTACAAACCTGTTTATTATCCGCCAATTTAACTCCATTTCGGTCATAAATAATTCCTCTCGCCGCCTTTATCTCCCTCTCTCTTTGATGTAAATCCAATGCCAGCTTACTATAATACGAGGCTTTATTTAACATCAAATACCCCAATCTTGCACAGAGACCCAAGCTAAAAAGAGTCAAAACAGATATTACAATCACGAGCTTTTTTTTCTGAAAAATTTTTATTTTTTTCATGCTGTTCATTCTCTTTTTTTTCTTTTATCCTATGAAAAAGAAAAAAGGAAAAGAACGATATCTTTTCCTTTTATTTTTTACATTCATAAAGTAAAAATATTATATTTCGCAAGCCACTATGAGTTTGCCTGTAAAAATCTAGTTAAACTAATCTACCTCTTGCATAAAAATTTTATAGCATAGATAAGCCATAACTCTATAAGTATCATTGTCATAATCGCTATCACATACTCCGCTACTGATAAATCATTTACAATTATTAAAAAGAAAGCAATGTCATAGTATATTATTTCTATAAGGAAACATATTATATTAATGCATCGCCTGACTTTTT